>JAUHWU010000162.1 GCA_030427065.1 Gammaproteobacteria bacterium
GTGGGCGACAAGATAGAGATTCATATCGATGGCGGTGTGCGCAGTGGTCAGGACGTGCTCAGGGCGATTTGTTCGGGCGCTGATGGCGTCTGGCTGGGTCGCGCTTATGTCTATGGCCTGGGAGCCAGGGGCGAAGCAGGCGTCAGCGAGGTACTGGAGATTGTGCGCAAGGAGCTCGATACCACCATGGCCCTGTGTGGCGAACGCTTGATCGAGAATGTCGGGCCGCATAACCTGTATATGCAAAGATAGTCAGGCCGGTAAACTTACCCGGTCATTGTGGGTAATTTCAAAGGTCGGCTTTATAATAGGCAGGACAGTAACAAATAGAATAAGGGAAGCAGTATGTCCGAGTACGAAAAACCCAAAGTGGAAAATAACAGACCCGAACCCCTGCCGGGGCAGGTGACCGTGCGTGAAGCCGTGATGAGCCTGTTTCGCAGCTTTGGCATCGACAGGGTGTTTGGCAACCCGGGTTCCACCGAGCTGCCCATGTTTCGTGATTACCCGAAAGACTTTAAATATGTACTGGGCCTGCAGGAAAGTATTGTGGTGGGCATGGCCGATGGTTATGCCCAGGCTACCCGGAATGCCGCGGTGGTAAATTTACATTCCGCCGTGGGGGCAGGGCATGCGGCGGGTAATATCTTTACCGCGTTTAAAAATCAGACACCGCTGGTGATTACCGCGGGTCAGCAGGCCAGATCAATTTTACCCTTTGAACCCTTCCTTTATGCCCAGCAGGCTTCCGAATTTCCCATGCCCTATGTGAAATGGAGCTGTGAACCGGCGCGCGCGGAAGATGTCCCGCTGGCCATGGCCAGAGCCTATTACACCGCCATGCAGGCACCCCAGGGACCCACCTTTGTGTCAGTACCCATTGATGACTGGGATTGTTATTGTGACGCGCCGGATGCCCGCGCCATCAGTCAGCAGCTCCAGGGTGAGATGCAGTTACTGGAACAGGTATCTGCGGCGCTGAACAATGCCCAGAAACCTGCACTTGTCGTAGGCGCCGGTATCGGCCGGGAAGATGCCTGGGATGAAATCATCTCCCTGGCACAAACCCATAACAGTCTGGTCTATGCCAGCCCCATGTCGGCCCGTAACAGTTTTCCCGAAGACCATGCTCTGTTTGCCGGCTTTCTGGCGGCCAGTCGTCAGGAGATTGTGAAAGCCCTTGACGGCCATGATGTGATTATTGTGCTGGGTGCCCCGGCCTTTACCTATCATGTGGAAGGCAGTGGTCCGCATATCCCTGAGGGCAGTCAGTTATTTCAGATTGTTGATAATGCCAATACCGCGGCCTGGTCGCCGGTGGGCACGGCGCTCATCAGCAGCATGAAACCGGCACTGCAATTTCTCAATGCCAACGCGGCACCCAAGCCCAGAGCCGTGCCTGATCCCAGACCAGCGGCGCCAGTGCTGGATGGTAAACCGTTTAACGATAAATATGTGCTGCAGCAGCTGGCCAAATTAAGAAAGCCGGATTCCATTATTGTGGAAGAAGCGCCCAGTTGTCGCGGGCCCATGCATGATTACCTGCCGATTCTGGAACGGGATACCTTTTATACCTGTGCCAGTGGTGGTCTTGGCCATGGCTTGCCCGCTGCAGTGGGGGTCGCCATGGCGCGTCCCAGGGATAAAGTCATTGCGCTGTTGGGCGATGGTTCCGCCATGTTTGCCATTCAGGGCCTGTGGTCAGCGGTGAATCAGAACCTGCCGATTACGTTCATTATTATCAACAATGCCAGTTATGCCGCCCTGAAAATGTTTGGCCGCATCTTCGATCTGGATGAAGTGGTAGGCAGTAATCTTGGTGGGATTGATTTTGTCGCGGTAGGTCAGGGTATGGGCTGTGATGGTGCGCGCGTTGATAATCCGCAAGACCTTGATGACGCGCTTACCAAGGCAATAAATGCGCCGGGTCCTTATGTGCTGGAAGTTGTCGTAGAATCATAATCATTCAGCAAAAAGGGCTTACCATATCGGGTAAGCACTTTTTGTAAGTTTCCCCAATACCCGAATTACATTACTCAGGAATTTTCATGCAACCCAAGCTTGCTCTTTATGTCACCCCCATGTGCGGTTACTGCCACTATGTTATGTCTACCATTCAGGATCTGGGTCTGGAGGTGGAAATTCGCAATATCTATGCTGACAAAAAAGACCTCGAGGATCTATATAACGCGCGTAAACGAACCACTGTTCCGGTGCTGCGTATTACTACTGATGAAGGGGATCGCTGGATGCCTGAGTCCAGGGATATCGTGGAATATTTGCAAGGACTGAACGTCTAGATTATGTTTAACGTGATCTTTTGATTAGTCAGCTATACAAACATCAGGCATAAAAAAGAATTGTAGAATCGCAGGTATTCCTGGAATGAAAGTTTGACTGAATAAGAAATCACTAATTCCAGAAACATTGATAATCAAGCTGGTGTTTTGTTGTAGCTAGATAAAATTCAGGAGCAAATAGTGTTACTCGACTGGTTGCCAGCACTGGTGTCTTTGCTTGGTATTTTTAGTGCCTGGCTTATCTTCCGTAAAATTTGTGCAGAACCCTCCGGAGAACAATCTGTCCGGGACATTGCCGATAGCATTCAGCTTGGCGCGATGGTCTTTGTCAGGCAGGAATATTCTGTTCTTGGCATATTTATAGCGGTTGTATCGATAATTCTGGTGCTCACTGCTGGCGTTCCTGCCGCTGCAGTTTTTGTCGCCGGCTCTCTCAGTTCCGCCCTTGCAGGATTTGTAGGCCTGTACACAGCTACCAAGGCCAATGTGCGTACTGCGGTGGCGGCGCGTGATCATGGTATCGACAAGGCATTGTCTATTTCCTTCCTTAGCGGTTCTGTGATGGGGCTGATAGTGTCCTCTCTTGGTCTGCTGGGCATAGGCTCCCTTACACTCTATTTTCGCGGCGAGATAGGCAATCTGGCGACCCTTAACTACTACGCCATGGGGGCATCCAGCGTTGCCCTGTTTGCGCGCGTTGGTGGCGGTATATTTACCAAGAGTGCGGACATGGGCGCTGATCTTGCCGGTAAGCTTGAAGCAAGAATCTCGGAAGATGATCCCCGCAATGCGGGTGTTATTGCTGACAATGTAGGTGACAACGTTGGTGATGTGAATGGCATGGGAGCGGATATCTTTGAATCCTATGTGGGCTCCAATATTGCCGCCATTGCCATCGCCGCCACTATGGCAGCATCTGAAGCAGCCGCTTTGGGGGGCAGAGAAACCTTGTTGCTGCTGCCCCTGGTGTTGTCATCCATTGGACTGCTGGCGTCAATCATCGGGGTCTGGAGTGTCAGGTTATTCCGCTACAAGTCCCCCGAGAAGGCATTACAGACTGGCGTGCTATCGGCCTCAATTATTTTTATTGTGCTGGCATGGTTTATTGTTGTTTATACCGGGCTTGATACCAAATTCTGGTGGGTCATTCTGATGGGTACCTGTTCTGGCATGATCATAGGCCTGGTTACCCAATATTACACTGAAGGTCCCTCCATCCGGAAAATCGCCAGGGCAGGCCGTACAGGTCCGGCGACGGTAATCATCACCGGGCTTTCTGTTGGTATGATTTCCATCATTGTGCCTACGCTAACACTGGTGGCAGTCATTTTTGCCACAACCCAGTTAGCCGGTCTTTATGGCATCTCCATTGCGGCCGTCAGCATGCTCGCCACCGTGGGAATCATTATGGCCATCGATGCCTATGGCCCTGTGGCCGATAATGCTGGTGGCATCGCAGAAATGGGGGGCATGGGTGAGCACACCAGAACGATTACCGACTCCCTTGATCAGCTCGGCAATACCACGGCGGCCATTGGCAAGGGCTTTGCCATTGGTGCCGCAGCCTTGACCTCTTTGGCGCTGATTAGTGCCTATGTTCAGGTAATTTCCCAACGCATCCCGGATTTCAGTCTTGCCGTTACCAATCCCACGGTGTTGGTGGGAATGTTTATCGGGGCTATGTTGCCGTTCGTATTTGCCTCACTCACCATGACAGCGGTGGGTGATGCCGCAAGCGAGATGATCGAGGAAATTCGTCGCCAGTTTCTTGAAATTGAAGGTCTGATGGAAGGCAAAGCCAAACCGGATTATGCGCGCTGTACCAGCATCGCGACACAGGCGGCTCTCAAACGCATGATACTGCCGGGTGTTATTGCGGTACTGACACCTGTGGTAGTAGGATTTTTGTTAGGCCCTTTTGCCCTGGGCGGCTTGTTGGGTGGTGCTTTGCTTACCGGCATCATGCTTGCCCTGATTATGGCGAACGCCGGTGGTGCCTGGGATAATGCCAAGAAATATATCGAACGTGGCAATGAGGGAGGCAAGGGCTCTGAAGCGCATGATGCCGCTATTGTAGGGGACACCGTGGGGGATCCATTCAAGGACACATCCGGGCCTTCACTCAATATTTTAATCAAGGTGCTGGCTATCTGCAGTCTGGTCTTGGCACCCTATATATAGTACATTTCGCATTAAATAAGTTAATAACATTTATAAGGGGGATTCGCAGTGGCAATAACTTTGGAACTGGATGACAAGCAGCAGGAAATACTAAAAGAAATCCTGGATAACACCGTCGGAGACATGCGCTACGAGATTGCTGATACTGATAATTCGGTATTCAAGGATAATCTCAAAGAACGTCGTGATGCGGTGGTTGTAATACTGGAAAAACTGGGCTAACCAGGTTTCCTTAAACAGGGGACAGACCACCTTTTAGTAGTAAAAAATCGATTTCAGCCTACACTATTATTAAGTCCTGGAGAGTTAAAATACCTGTAATACCCGAGACAAGGATGTCTTATGTGTCACCATTTTTTCTACAGGTTTTTCAGTTTTTCAGCCAATAGCTTACCTGGCCGGTCAGAACGCGATGGTTCCCAGATTATTTTTTCACAAGCATTAAAGTCCGCCAGCCTTCTTATTTTTCCTGCCAGCTTGCTGGTATATGCATCAAGGTCCTTAACAGGCTTTTCCAGGTGCAGGCACTTGATGTTGAATTCACTGTTTTTGCGATCAGCTTTGGGGTCAAGCCGGCCTACAATCTCGTTGCCGTATAGAATCGGCAAACAAAAGTAGCCAAATTTTCGCTTCGCTGCCGTCACATAGCATTCAATCTGGTAATCACTGTCAAACAATTGCTGGATACGTTTGCGTTTAATTACCGCATTATCAAAAGGGGAGAGCAGGTGTACATTCTTGGCGATACGTTTGCCTGCCAGTGTTTCCAGTAGATTTTTATTGCTATAAAAACTTGCAGGATGTGAGCCCACCTTGATCTCAACAATTTCTCCGGCATCCAGCATTGCCTGTAATCTGCTTTTTACCGCTGCCTTCTGACCTTTACGCAAATAACTGAACTCGGATTCGGTAGCTATACCATGTGAGCGCAGGGTGGATTGAATCAGGTAACGCTGAAATTCTTCGCTGGTGGGAATACGTGTATCCAGATCGCCGGGTAAGACTCGCTCGGGTAAATCATAAACTTTCTGGAAACCTTCGCGGTGGCTGATAATCAGCTTGCCTTCGATGAAAAGCTGTTCCAGAGCGATCTTGGCAGGTTTCCAGTTCCAGCCCCATTCACTACTGTATTTTTTGACATGTTCGAAATCCTAGGCCTTCAATGGACCTTCGGCACTTATTCTGTCCAGTACTCGCTTCATGGTTTTCCGGTCCGGCGTACGCCAGTGTATCTGGCCATCTGCAATGGCATGCATATAGGGCAAACTAAAGCGGTAATCCTGCATGGGCAGGTAGGCCGCTGCATGGGACCAGTATTCAAAAATTCGGCGTTCTTTTTGCAGGGCATCAAGGTGTTTTTCCTGATAGGAAGGTACACGTGTCCACAGGGCATGATGGTGGGAGCGATTGATGACAGAAATAGTGTCGATCTGGATATAGCCAAGCTGCTCTATACAGCGCTGCACTGCCTGTTTACCTGCACCGAAAGGAGTGTTGCTGTGCAGG
>JAUHWU010000163.1 GCA_030427065.1 Gammaproteobacteria bacterium
AAATTCACCGGGAACAACTTGCCCGTCTGGAAGCCGAGAAAGGGCCGAATTGGTGGGTATATAAATAAACACCAATGCTGCCGGTAATAGATCGGAAAAATTAATCAAAAAAAAGGCGTTCTATTGAACGCCTTTTTTATTACTCTCTTATTACTCTATATTTGGAAAATAGCTCACAAACAGCCAATCCAAAGGTAAGCCAGTCTCTAATCTAGAGTGGCTTCTGCAAGAGGATCGTCACCAATCTGTACAGAGCCCTCAACGGAATCACAGTGCATGCCTGGCTCAGGGGGGGTTCTTTCCGGACACTTGAATAATCCACCCTGTCTGGAGCCTGCATTCTCGCCGTTACGTAAAGGATGTAAACCTACGCTAAACACAGTTCCCTGGGGAAACGAGTTAACAGAAACACCCTGACGTGCCATGGCTGCAGAACCCTGCATCTCAACTGACCAGATAATAGGATCACCATTTTCATCACGCAATACATTGGTTCGCTCTTCATTCATGGGCGCAAAGAAAATCGCTAAATGATTCGCAGCGGGGTCTACACGGGTAACCACACCAGTGAAAAGCTTCACATTCCTCATGTCATACATGGCAAATGAATGATGAGCCTGCGCAGGCAAAGCCAGCAAACCACCCAATATTGAAAGTGGTAACGCAATTTTTACTAACTTATTGATAAACTTCATATTTTACTCCTTATCCCCCACTGGTAAGCCTTAGTATCACTTACTTAGACTTACTAGAAGCTGAATATATCCTCTTCTTCAGGTTTTTCCATATCCTGTTCAAAATTCTTATCCCAGATCTCCGCCCAGGGTCGCCCGTACATATCGGGAATTTCATATTCTATCACGTCTCCGTGCGAAACAGGTGTGGCATATCCATCAATTGGGAAAATTGTCTGAACACATTCAACGAAGACATAAGGTGTTGCATCGGGATCGTCGAATTCATTCTGTTTGACATAATTTCTGACCACTCTTACTGGCTCAACCCACACTTCAGGATCATAGAAAATTGCCTCATGATTCAGGCCAACAAAGTTTCCTTCTTCATCATAGTTGGGTGAATAGATCTCCACCGTCTGCATCATGTTGGAATGTTCCGGTGCAGAATGGTTTTTCCACGCCTGGATATTTGAGGTCCAGGTAATCAAAACGTCTTCATCCCAGAAACCGATGGTTTCACCATACCATCGTGGTACATCCTCTCCCAGTCTTGGGACGACACCATCCAGTTTAAACTCCCTGCCAACATGAATATTGGTAATGAAATTTCTCGCAACTCCGGCAAGAATCTGCACCATGTTCGGTGTCACCATGATGTAGTGTTCCCAGACAGCAAATTCATGAAACCTGCGCGTAAATCCTTCTGGCCAGCAATACTGGGACTGCCATTGTGCGGCATTGGTATTGCCATGATGGTAGGTTTCCTGGACAAAATATTCCTGGTATTGATCGGTCAGCAAAGACAGTATTGTTGGTACCTGGTTATATCGCATCTTGTACCAGTACTGGTTATTGGGGGTCCTTACCGGATGCTGATAAATACCGCTCCATTCCCCGGGCACAGTGGCATAGGTGTGTTGTGTAGGACCACCTCGCTGCGTGGTTTCCTCAAGCAATGCCTCGTAGTGTTCCTGTGCTGTTGCAAATGGGTAGGGGCTGACAATTGATTCTCTGGGATAATCGTTATCACACTTTCCCCAGGGTGCTGTTGCCGGTGGATTGTCACCCATTATCTGGGATCCGGTGGCATTGGCTCCCCATAAATCCTCAATGGCTGCAGAACTGTTGCAGCGGTAATAGCGCGGATCCATCCACAAATCACGGTCTTTATAGAAATCATCTGAAGTGAACAGGTCACGCTCCAAAGGCTCAACACCCTCAGGGACTTCTCCTCCCATAGCGCCGCCAAAAAAGGTTCGGGCAACTCCTGGCTGAAAAAAGCCACCTCTGTAGGTAGCACCTGTCACATCATATTCATTGGCATCAGCTATAAGCGGCCGACCTCGACCAACACTCTCAAAATCTATCTGAGCCGTTTGTTGAGGCAAAGCTGCGGTAGCAAGCGTCATTGTTAACGCTGCCAGAGATAATTGGTATTTGGATACAGCTCGCATGATAAACCCCTGTTTCGAATATAGATTGAATACTTTAATTTCTATTTTTTATCACCAGTATCTTTGCCTTTGAACTGGTACGGTATCCCTCGACTTCAGGCAGAGAAGTATATGTTTACAAACCTGAAAACGCCACATTGAATCTGAAAGCAGCCATCGCGAGGGTGTTACCACCGTTTAATTTTTCAGACGATATCCTGTTTTAAAAATCCAGTGCAATACAACAACACACACCGCCAGAAAGAATAAGGTCATAAGAAAACTGACACTGACTTTTACATCGGAGATTTCGTAAAAGCTCCAGCGGAAACCGCTGACAAGATAAACAACGGGATTAAACAGGGAAACCTTCTGCCAGAATTCCGGCAACATGTTAATGGAGTAAAAACTGCCCCCCAAAAAAGTCAGTGGCATGACAATCAGTAAAGGAATGATATTTAATTTTTCAAAATTATCCGCCCAGATACCGATAATGAATCCAAACATACTGAATGTCATTGCTGTCATCACCAGGAATAGCAGCATGGAAAGCGGATGCATGATATGCATATCAACAAAAAGCGTTGCCGTTACCAGAATAATCGACCCCACCATTATGGCTTTGGTTGCTGCAGCACCTACGTAGCCAAGTACAATTTCAGCAGGCGACACCGGTGCAGAAAGGACCTCGTAAATAGTGCCGGTGAAACGCGGGAAGTAGATGCCAAAAGAAGCATTCGAGATACTTTGGGTCAACAGCGACATCATGATTAAACCAGGCACCAGGAAAGCACCGTAACTGACTCCGCCAATATCACTCATTCTGGAGCCAATGGCGCTGCCAAACACCACGAAGTAAAGCGATGTAGAAACCACTGGAGATACAATACTCTGGGCAATTGTGCGCCAGGTGCGAGCCATCTCAAATTTATAAATTGCCTTTATTGCGTAAAAATTCATGTTTGTCTTTAACTCGATTATTGCGAGGATTTATTTCTTTACAAGATTCACAAATATAGATTCCAGGGAATTTTGCATAGTCTCCAGATCCCTGAACTGTATACTCGCTTTTTCGATAGCATCCAGCAGGGAAGTAATATCAGAGCTATCCTGTTGCACGTCATAGGTATAAACCAGGTTTAAGCCACCATCCTTGAGAGTCAGCTTAAATGGCTCAAGCGACTCAGGAATGGATTCGACGGGCTGGCTAAGATGCAGAACAAGTCGCTTTTCTCCGAGCTTTTGCATAAGCGCCTGCTTTTCCTCAACAAGAATTATTTCCCCCTTGTTAATGATGCCTATGCGGTCAGCCATCTCCTCTGCTTCTTCGATATAGTGTGTTGTTAATATAATAGTGACACCTGATTCTCTTAATTCGCGGACTACCTGCCACATATCCTTGCGCAGCTCTACATCAACCCCGGCAGTAGGCTCATCAAGGAAAAGAATTTCAGGCTCATGTGCCAGCGCCTTACCGATCATGACCCGGCGTTTCATACCCCCGGAAAGCGTCATAATCTTGTTATCTTTTTTATCCCAAAGTGACAGTGAACGAAGAACTTTCTCCAGATGAGCGGGATCCGGCGCCTTGCCAAACAAGCCCCGGGAGAAGGCCAGCGTATTGAGTACAGACTCAAAGGTTTCGGTATGAAGCTCCTGCGGAACCAGACCTATACTGGCTCGGGCCTGCCGATAGTCCCTGACGATATCATGACCATTGACGGTCACTTTCCCGGCACTGGCATTTACTATGCCGCATACGATACTGATCAGCGTCGTTTTGCCTGCTCCGTTTGGACCAAGCAAGGCAATGATTTCACCTTTTTTGATTTCAAGGCTGACGTTTTTCAGTGCCTCGAATCCGGATTGGTAGGTTTTTGAAAGGTTTTCGATGGATATTACAGAATTCATATGAGGTAAAAAAATAATGAGTAATAACAATAAAATGCCCGGACTTTACCGGGCATCACAGTAACTAACTTTAAAAGACTACTGGAACTGGCAGCTAATATCGTTTGGATTTGATGCACAATACTGCCTGACAAAGAGGTCTACTACCGAACAACTTCCTGCAGCCATTGCAGTATTACCCGCTTGCTCGACCAGTTCAGAAGACGTGCCCAGGGCACTGATTGATGTTTCTACCGGCGACATCATGGTCTGAGGTAGCTGTTGCAAACCAGCGCTGTTGGCAAGCTCGCTCTGCGTTTCGCTTTTTGGTTCAGTGAGTTCGTTTACCTTATCAATTACCAGGGGGGCTGTCACAGGCTGACTTTCCTGGGCCATACTTTGAGCCATACTTTGAGCCATACTTACAGTGCTCGCAATGCCTGCAAGGAAGAGGAAAACAAAGACAGTTCTGGTAATAAGTTTGAGCATGGTGTTAATTCGACTTTACGATACCAGGTCAATTGTAAAAGACTTGGCCTGAGGAGTCTAAGCCAATATTGCCAAAAAATATTGTCCTGCCATTAAAAAAGGCAGGCGCAGAGCCTGCCTTTTTTAATCCAAATCACTTCATTATCAAGCCGCTGAAACCCCCAAACCTTCGGCATTTGGTTCGCTTTCGGCTATTGTCAATGGCGTGGGATCGTTGGTTTGCAGCTTCAGGAAGATGAGTACTATGGCTGCAATGGCGGAACCGGAACCCATCACCAGGCCAACTGTTGGCAAACCTGCGCCGGCATCAAACATTATTCCCGCAAGAATTGGTGATAACACGGCCCCTGCGCGTCCAACACCAATCACGAAGCCGGTACCGGTAGCGCGAACATGAGTCGGGAAGGAATAGGCAACAATGGAATAAAGCCCGGAAACACCGGCATTGCCAAAGAAACCCGCAAAGGCGGCCAGTAATTCCATTCTGTCAAGTTCTGCAGGTGTACGCCCAAACAAGGCAACGCCAAGCGTGGTCAGAAACAGAATGCCAATAGTCAGCGGTTTCAAGCCAAAACGGGCCGTGAGTACCCCGAAAGTAACACCGCCAAGAACGCCGCCAATATTGGCCCATTTTAGTACGCCACCTGCTGCTGCAGCTTCAAAGCCCATATCTGCTACGATTTTTGGGGTCCACTTCAGGATAAAGTAGAAGGTCGTGATATGCAGGAAGTAAGCAGCTGTGACCAGGATGGTAATCATTGCCAGATTCTTTGAAAAAATATCACCCACTGATTTTTTCTTTTCTTCCTCATTAACTTCCGGCAGCACAGAAATGACATTATGGCCGAGTTTTGTCAGGGAATAATTGATTTTTTCCAATGCGTTTTCAGGCTGTTTGCGTGTCAGCCAGTGAACAGATTCCGGCACCAGGAAATAAACAACTGGAATCAGGCAGCCAGTGACAAGAGAACCAAAATAAAATACCGAGCGCCACTCAAAATTCACCAGCAGGTATTTTTGTGCGATTTCACCACCGATTACACCACCCAGGGGATAACCGATAACCATCAGGGATATGCACATACTGCGCCAGCGATTATTGGAAAACTCAGCTACGGTAGCATTGGTACACGAGAGCATGCCACCGATGCCCAGACCGGTCAGCACTCGCCATACCATAAGAATATTGGCAGACGTCGAGGTAGTAGCCATGAACATCCCTGCTGACATCACTATCAGACACCCGAGCAAGGTGGTTCGACGTCCGTATTTATCAGCGACTCCTCCCAGAATAATGGAGCCGAAGGCCATGCCTACCAATTCAGCAGCCAGCACAAAACCCAGTGCTGTCTGGCTGATACCCCATTCCGCGGAGATACCGGGGGCAGAAAAGCTGATGGCAAGTACATCAAATCCATCCATGGCATTGAGAAACACAGTAATGCCCACCACAATCATCATTGCGGGAGTCA
>JAUHWU010000024.1 GCA_030427065.1 Gammaproteobacteria bacterium
GTTTTTGATAGTTCAAACATGACCTTCAGCTTTAACCAGTTGTTTCGCGATGACCGCTTCAGCGGCAAAGACAGGATCGGTGACGCCAATCAGCTTACCATGGCGCTAAGCTCCCGCATCCTCAATAACCGTGGACAGGAAAAAGCCAGTGCCAGTATTGGCCAGATATTTTATTTCGATGATCGTCGGGTCACCCTTGATAACAGACCCGGGAAAGAAGAACGTACCAACAGCTCTGCCATCGCCTCGGAGATGACCTGGAAATTCAATGACAACTGGCGCATCAATTCCTATCTGGAATGGAATACCGCAGAAGACAACCTGGAAGTAGGGAATTTTCAATTCCGCTACCAATCTGATATAAATCACATCCTTAATTTAAGTTACCGGTACCGTGATGTGTCGAACCCGATCACAGCCGCGGGAATTGATCGCAGGATCAAGCAAACGGATATTTCAGCGGTATGGCCCATAAGGGAAAACTGGGGGCTAATAGCCCGCTGGAATTATGACCTTGCAAACAAGCGCAAGCTTGAATCCATTGCCGGCCTGGAATACAACAACTGCTGTTACAGTGTCAGAGTCATTGCCCGTCAGTGGATTGATAACGATTCACTTTTATTCGGGAATACCGATGACAACACCGGAATCTTCCTGCAATTTGAACTAAAAGGCTTTGGCAGCGTCTTAGGTGGTAATGTCAGCGGCATATTAAATAATGGCATCAGTGGTTATAGAGAACGAGAATATGTGCAGTAAACAAATATCCCATACAGCAAACAATCCATGCAAGGCATTAGTGTTTTTAATGCTGATGGTATTGCCCGCACTGGCCCTGCCTCAGGAACCGGTCACTCTCGATAAAATAATTGCTATCGTTGATGGCGATGTACTGCTGAAAAGTGAGTTTGATATGCGCTGGGCACAAATCCAGGCGCAGATAGATGCCATTCAGGGCCCACGACCTGACGAGGCTGAATTAAGAAAACAGCTTATTGATCAGCTTATTATAGAAAACCTGCAAATGCAGATGGCAACCCGGGCCGGTGTCAGGGTAGATGATAACCAACTCAACCAGGCCATGAACAACATCGCCCAGCAAAACAACATGACCTTTGAGCAGTTTCAGCAGGTTCTTGAACAACAGGGCGTTTACCTGCAGACCCGGGAACAGCTGCGCAAGGATATCATCCTGCAACAATTCCAGACTGGCTCTGTGAATAACCGTATCGATATTACACGCCAGGAAGTGGAAAATTATTTACGTTCCCAGGCCGGCCAGTCAGATATCGCCCCCGAATATCGGATTGCGCACATACTGATTGAGAATGCCGATGGTCCGCAACAAAGTCGGCGTGACGAGTTGGCAACATTCCTGCATCAGCAATTGCGCGATGGTGCAGAGATACTGCAGTTTATTGCCGCCGGCGAAGTCAGTGGCATTCCGATAAGTGGAGGTGATCTGGGCTTTCGTAAAGCCGAAGCACTTCCCAGTATGTTCAGGGATGTAGTGCCGGGTATGACGCTGGGGCAAATCAGTGAACCCTTCACCAGTTCCAGTGGCTGGCATATTCTGCAGGTCAAGGATATTCGCGGTGGAGCAAGTCTGGAAATTGAGCAGTACCATGTGCGACATATTCTTATTCAACCCAATGAAATCAGAACAGAGTCACAGGCCGAAGACCTGATCAACGAAATTTATCAGCGCATTCTCGATGGTGAGGATTTTGGTGATATAGCGCGCCAGCTTACCGATGATGAAAGCTCCATCGTAGCCGGCGGTGATCTGGACTGGATAACATTTGGCCAGTTCCCACCTGAATTCCTGGCCGTGGTCCAGGGTCTGGAAGTGGGTGAAATGTCCGCTCCGGTCAGGCTGGAATCAGGCTGGCATATTATGGAGTTACTGGAAACCAGAATTGAAGACATGACCGACGAAAACATGCGCTTCCAGGCTCAACAGATTCTGCGCCAGCGCAAGTTTGAGAATGAACTGGAAAACTGGCTTACCGAATTACGGGATACTGCCTACGTAGATATCAAGATGGATCTTGAGTCTGAAGAATGAGCTCACTTCTTGCCGTGACTCCCGGCGAACCTGCAGGCATTGGTCCTGACCTGTGTCTGCAGTATTTCTCCCACCCGGGTACTGAAGCTGATTCCCTGATTATTATTGCAGACCCGGGGTTAATCTCCAGTCGTGCACAACAACTGGGGTTAACTGTACCCATTCATGAAGTGTCCGCTGAGCTGAATGTAAAAAGCGGTGCGTTGAATATTTATCCAGTCCGCCTGAAAGCACCCTGTCAGGCCGGTCAGTTAAATCCCGCCAACAGCGCCTATGTACTGGAAACACTTGAGATTGCCGTTAAGGGATGCCTGGCAGGAACGTTTCAGGGGCTGGTCACTGGCCCGGTACAGAAAAGCACTATCAATGATGCAGGAATCGCCTTTTCCGGTCATACCGAATTTCTTGCGGACTTATGCAAGCTTGATCACGTCGTCATGATGCTGGCTACCCAAGGCTTGCGTGTCGCACTGGCCACTACCCACCTGCCATTAGCTAAAGTAAGCACAGCCATAACCAGGCCACTGCTGAAAGAGATTCTCACTATTTTGCATGGTGATCTTCAGCAAAAATTTGGCATCAGGCACCCGCGCATAGTGGTTGCCGGTCTTAACCCCCATGCCGGTGAAGGGGGACATCTTGGCCATGAAGAAATTGACACGATTATTCCGGTACTCGATGAATGCAGAGTAGCGGGTATGAACCTGATCGGCCCCCTGCCCGCAGATACCCTGTTTACGCCCAAGTATCTGGATAGTGCGGATGCAGTGCTGGCTATGTACCATGATCAGGGTTTACCGGTTCTGAAATACAAGGGCTTTGGCAATGCTGTCAACATTACGCTGGGCTTGCCAATAATTCGCACCTCGGTTGATCACGGCACTGCGCTTGATCTTGCTGGTACCGGCAAAGCTGACACCGGAAGCCTGGATTACGCCATTGGCTGCGCACGGGAAATGGCGCATCACTGGAGTCTCCATGGTCACTGAACACAGGGCGCGTAAACGCTTTGGCCAGAATTTTCTGCACGACCAGCGCATCATCGATCGCATTATTGACGCCGTTAATTCAGGGGAACAGGATTACCTGATAGAAATCGGCCCCGGACAGGGTGCGTTAACCAACAGACTGGCCGGTCAATGCAGGCATCTGGATGTAATAGAAATTGATCGGGATCTTGCCGCTGAGTTCAGTCGACAATTTGCCGGGGATGAGCACTTTACCCTGCACAATGCGGACGTCCTGAGATTTGATTTTTCTACACTGCCGCGCCAGGAATCCGGCTATCGCGTCATAGGCAACCTGCCCTACAACATATCCACCCCACTGTTATTTCATTTGTTTGGCTGCAAGCATCTGTTTGCAGACATGCTGTTTATGCTGCAACTCGAGGTGGTTAACCGGATGTGTGCAAAGCCGGGGTCAAAAAGTTACGGGCGCCTGAGTATCATGACTCAATATCACTGCCAGGTGGAAAAACTTTTCCCGGTTCCCGCCAGTGCATTCCAGCCCCAGCCAAAAGTGGAATCTGCCATTATTCGACTGCGCCCCTGGAAGACACCACCAAATCCCGCAGATGACCCGGTATTACTGGAAAGCGTCGTGCGTACCGCCTTCTCCCAGCGCCGTAAGACACTGCAAAACAGTCTCAAGACATTGCTGGATAAGGAAATGTTAGCCTCCCTTGGCATCGACGGAACAAGACGTCCCGAGACGCTATCACTGGCGGAATATGTTACTATCAGCAACGCATTGAATCAGAAACAGCAGTAACACTTTCTATTCTTAATACTGTTGTTAATACTGCTCTAACGACTTTAGTTGCAGTGTTAATTTTCTCTCCATCAACTTCACTCAAGATCGGACATAATCAGCAGCTGTGAGTAATGAATCCAACAACCTGACACAAAACGTCGCAGAAAATAACAGCGGTATAGAAATCTCTACCAGGACAAAATACCTGGAAATGCAATCCGACCCCGCAACAAATTCCTATGCCTTTTCCTATACCATCACGATCAGGAATCATCGAGCCGAGCCTGTGCGCCTGCTCAATCGCCACTGGATTATTACTGACCAGAACAACAAGGTTGAAGAAGTCAGCGGCAAAGGGGTTGTCGGCCAGCAACCCGTGATTCAGCCAGAAGAATCATTTGAATATTCCAGCGGTACTATTATTGCCAGTGAAATCGGTGATATGCATGGTTCCTACACCATGGAAACCATGGCCGGCGAACAATTTGAGGCACCCATTCCGCTTTTTGTGCTCGCCATTCCCAGTATGATTCACTGATGGGCAAGCTTTAGACATTTTATTTTGATTGAGCATTTTCCATGGCAACGTATGCTATCGGCGATATTCAAGGTTGCTATGACCAACTCATACACCTGCTGGATAAAGTAAATTTTGATCCTTCTGCAGATAGACTGTGGGCCGTTGGTGATCTTATCAATCGCGGTCCAAAGTCTCTCGAAACCCTGCGTTTTCTGAAATCCCTCGGCAGCACCTTTACCACTGTACTGGGTAACCATGACCTGCACTTTATTGCCATGGCTACCGGTGCCCAGACTCATGGCAAGAAAGATACCTTGCGCGATATTCTTGATGATCCGGATTGCCTGGACTATTCCGACTGGCTCAGACAGCAACCGCTGATTCATCTTGAAAAACTTGATACGGAAACGGGCAGGCAAACTTTCCTTATCGTTCATGCAGGCATTGCCCCGGGCTGGAGCTTCAAGAAAGCCCGTATGTATGCTGCAGAGGTTGAAGCTGTTTTGAGGAGCGACAAGTGCAACAAGTTTCTTAACCGTATGTATGGCGACGAACCTGATATCTGGTACGAAGGACTGACCGGCATGGAACGTCTGCGGGTAATTACCAACTACCTGACTCGGGTACGCTTCTGTAACAAGGAGACTCAATTGAACCTGGCCATCAAAACAGGACCAAAAACAGCGCCAGTGGGATTTCGTCCCTGGTTTGAATATCAGCATCTTGCCGCTGACAAGAATATCGTTTTTGGTCACTGGGCCACCCTGGAAGGGGTAACCAACTGGCCCAATATCCATGCCCTTGATACCGGTTGTGTCTGGGGTCGGGAACTCACTGCCTTGCGCCTGGAAGACAGGCAGCGCTACAGTGTGCCATTTAATTTATCACGCTAAACTTTATCCTGGTAAACCATGATTCAAGTGACAACACGATAACAAACATCATGAAAATATATCTGGTAGGCGGCGCAGTCCGTGACAAACTACTGGGCATCCCGGTCAAGGACAGGGACTGGCTGGTGGTAGGCGCCAGTGCAGAGGAAATGCTGGCACAAAATTACCAGCAGGTAGGCAGGGATTTCCCCGTTTTTCTGCATCCCGACTCCAAAGAGGAATATGCCCTGGCACGAACCGAACGAAAATCCGGTAAAGGCTATACCGGATTCAGCGTTCATGCGGATAAAAGCGTTACCCTGGAAGAAGACCTGCTGCGCAGGGATCTCACCATTAACGCCATCGCTGAAGATGAGGATGGAAAAATTATAGATCCTTTTCATGGCCTCAGAGATCTGGAAGACAAAAAGCTGCGTCACGTCTCGGACGCATTTACCGAGGATCCGTTGCGGGTTTTACGGGTTGCAAGATTTGCTGCCCGATTCCATCACCTTGGTTTCACTGTTGCCAATGAAACCATGAAATTAATGCGGGAAATTAGCCGCGGTGAAGAACTGCACCACCTTGTCAGTGAGCGTATCTGGACCGAAACCGGTTCAGCCTTGAAGGAACGCTCGCCACATATTTATTTTCAGGTATTGAAAGATTGTCATGCACTGGCCCACATACTGCCGGAAGTCGATAATTTGTTTGGCGTACCGCAACCGGCTAAATATCATCCTGAAATCGACACCGGAATCCACACCCTGCTGGTACTGCAACAGGCCGCCCTTCTCACCGAAGACCCCATGGTACGTTTTGCGGCACTGATGCATGATGTCGGTAAAGGGGAAATTCCCCGGGAAAACTGGCCTAATCTGCAAGGCCATGAAATGCTGGGCGTTGAACTTATTAACAACGCCAGTCAGCGTATTCGCGTGCCTAATGATTACAAGGATCTCGCCAAACTGTGCAGCCTGTACCACACGCATTGTCACCGGGCTTTGAGCCATGAGGCCAGGGAAGTACTGGAGACTCTGGAATTGACTGATGCCTATCGCAAACCTGAACGCTTTGAAAAGTTTCTGCTGGCCTGTGAAGCCGATGCCCGGGGTCGTCTTGGACTGGAAGATGAACCCTACCCCCAGGCCAATTTTCTGAAAACCATGCTTGCTGTCAGCAACAATATTGGTGCCACGCAATTTCTGGAGCAAGGCTTTCGTGATGCCCAAATTGGTGAGCAGATCCACCTGAAACGACTACAGCTTATCCAGGATAATCTGCAACAGGCCAAGAGCCGTACAAGCATGACATGAATACGACAACAACAAATCCAGTCGCATTAATTACCGGCGCTGCGGTACGCCTGGGGGCGGCAACAGCCAGGTTGCTCCACAACAATGGCTACAATATTGTTATTCACTGCAATCGCTCAACCCAGGCCGGCAATGCCCTGGCCAGTGAATTGAACAGCTTACGTGGGAATTCTGCCAGGGTGTTACAGGCAGACCTGATGGATCAACAGGCAGTGCTTCAGCTCGGTAAACAAGCCATTACCATCTGGGGACGATTGGATGTCCTTATCAACAATGCCTCGGCTTTTTATCCTACGCCTCTTAATGAAATCACAGACGCTGACTGGGATACTCTGTTTGCCAGTAATGCCAAGGCACCATTGTTTCTCGCCAGCACCTGCGCCGATGCGATAAAGAGCAATCATGGCTGCATTATCAATATCAGTGATTTGTATGCCCGACGTGGCCTGAGCAACCACTCAATCTATACCATGGCGAAAGCCGCCAATGAAGCCATGACCAAAACCCTGGCAAGAGAGCTCGCCCCCGGGGTTCGGGTCAATGGCATCGCCCCTGGCGCCATCCTCTGGCCACCGGGCGAAGAATTGAGTGAAGAAAAGAAGCAAGTAATTATCGAAAAAGCCTCATTGAAAAAAATGGGCAGTCCTGACGATATTGCCAATGCGGCCTGGTTCCTCATCAACAAAGCCACCTACATGACCGGACAGATTCTTCATGTAGACGGCGGGCGTTAACCAAAGCCCCGGGGTTTCCCGTCGGATGGCGGTCTGCGACCTTATCCGACCTACAAAACTAACCGGTTATTACTTATTTGGTGCTAAGCCCTCTTCTTTCCAGCAGCGGCTGGACATCGGGTTCACGGCCTCTGAAATTGCTGAACAACTCCATGGCTTCAACACTACCGCCTTTTGATAACAGCGTGTCCCTGAAGAACTGTCCATTCTCACGGGTCATGCCACCATTTTCCTTGAACCATTCCACGGTGTCGGCATCCAGCACTTCACTCCAGATATAGGAATAGTAACCCGCAGAATAGCCGCCCATGATATGAGAGAAATAGGTGAGGCGGTAACGCGGAGGCACTACATCCAGCCAGGCTCCTGCAGCTTCCAGCGACTGTTTTTCAAAATCCATCAGGTCTTCCAGGGCAGGGACTGCCTCTGGCGCCAGCTGATGCAGGGCCTGATCAGCGATTGAGGAGGCCAGATATTCCGTAGTCGCAAAGCCTTCATTAAACATCTGGGCTTCAAGCACCTTGTTTAGCAATTCAGCAGGCATCGGCTCTCCGGTTTGATAATGCAGCGCATAGTTTTCCAGAACCTCGGGCCAGACAGACCACATTTCATTCACCTGGGAGGGATATTCGACAAAATCTCTGGGCACACGGGTGCCGGCAAAAGAGGGATAGGTGACATTGGAAAACATGCCATGCAGGGCATGCCCGAATTCATGAAACATGGTGACCACTTCATCAAATGTCATCAAGGTCGGCTCACCTTCCGGCGGCTCGGATATATTCAGGTGATTAGCCACTACTGCCTTGCGCTCCAGCAGGTTCGACTGGCTGACATAGGCATTCATCCAGGCCCCACCGCGTTTCGATGAACGCGCGTAGGGATCCATTATGAAAATAGCCAGTGCTGAGCCGTCCGCGTCTGTGACATCAAAAACCCGCACATCTTCCTGGTATACCGGCAAATCGAATCGCTCCGTAAAGCTGATCCCATAGATCTGGTTTGCAGCAAAGAAGACGCCGTTTTTTAATACATTATCCAGTTCAAAATAGGGACGCAGCTCGGCACCGTCAAAATTGTAACGCTCCTGACGAACCTTGTCGGCGTAGTAATCCCAGTCCCAGGATGCCAGCTCGAAATCGCCCCCTTCGGCGTCAATCATTGCCTGCAGATCCGCGGCTTCGGCTGTGGCATTAGCCACTGCAGGGGTAATCAGATCAGCCAGACGCCGGTTCACTGCCGCCACGGTCTGCGCAGTCTGGTTTTGCAGGATATAGTCGGCATGGGTATCAAAGCCCAGTAGTCTGGCCTTTTCTGCGCGCAATCGGGCTGTGCGACTGACAATTTCCCGATTATCAAACTCTCCACCACGGTGTCCACGGGACATCGAGGTTTCATGGATACGCTGGCGCAGCGCCCTGTTGTCCAGACTTGCCATGGCGGGCTGCCCGCTGGTATTCAATAAGGGGATGACGTATTTACCGGGCAATTCCCTGGCTGCGGCCTCATCGGCTGCGGCCTGGATTTGCGCATCAGTCAGCCCGGCCAACTCTTCGGCGCTATCCACTACAATAGCCAAAGCATTCACCTCTTCCAGGACGTTCTGACTAAACCGGGTTGATAACTCTGCCAGCTCCAGGTTGATAGCGGTGAGCTTCTGTTTTTGCTCACTATCCAGCTGTGCTCCAGCGCGCACGAAATCCTTGTAATTCTCTTCAATCAGGCGCACCGCTTCGGCATCCAGATCCAGACTGTCCCTGCGCTGATAGAGATCTTCGATGCGCGCAAACAGACCGGCATTCAGCAGAATCTGGTCATTGTGTGCCGACAAACGCGGTGCAATTTCAACCTCGATTTCATTAATGGCGTCATTGGTATGGGCAGCAGACAGGGAGAAAAACACCGTTGAAACCCGGTCCAGTAACTGTCCCGACAGCTCAAGGGGAATCAGGGTATTTTCAAAATCTGGCGGTTCTGACTGATTGACGATCTCCTCAATTTCAGCCAGATGGTCAGCCATGCCTTTTTCAAAAGCCGGCAGGTAATGCACCGTTGAAATCTGGTCAAAGGGGGGATACTGCAACGGTAAAGTACTGATGGAAAAAAACGGGTTGGACATATCTGCCTCGGCATTGCTGCTCATGGTATTGGGGTTTTCCATTTGTGTTGTTGACTCGCTAAGGCCCGGGGTGTTTTCGGAGCAGGCACTGATGCAGCTTAGCAACAATGCCAAAATAGACATACGAGGACTGGTCTCAATTTTCATGTGTCACCTGTGTTGAAATGCTAAAAATAAAGTTAAAAGATTTACCTGCAGCAAAAAATTTCGCCTGGAATTTCAAAAACCGGCTGCAAACCGTCCCATTAATTAAAACACCGGTCAAGTATGAATACTCTGGACTCATTACTGTAATGGGTTTACCTGAGCCTTTTTACAAGGTTTTATGAGCGCAGTGGCAAAAACTGGTTACTCTTCATCGGTGTATTTGCTATTGAGCAGAGCGGTCAGGATATGATCTTCCCAGCGACCGTTAATATGCAGGTAACGCCTGGCATAGCCTTCCTTTTCAAAACCCAGTTTCTGCAGCAGGCGCGCCGACCGGGTATTTCGCGGCATGTAATTGGCACTAATCCGGTTAAGCCGAAGATTATTAAATGCATAATCAATAGCGTGCCTGACTATTTGGGTCATCATGCCTTTACCCTCATGATCAGCATCTACGCAATAGCCCATATAGCAATAGAATCCGGGGCTATAAACAATATTGGTTAACGAGCAGGATCCGACAACCCGATTATCTTCCAGCCCGATAAAGTGCGCTGCCCTGCCTTCCTGGAAATCCCGCTCTCTTTCCAGCAAGCGACATCGCCAGGAATCCTCACTGTGATGATCAGCGCTAACCCGGGGCTGCCAGGGTGTAAATCGCTTACTGTTTCTGGCGTAAAAATCCGCAAGTATGGCGGCGTGTTTTTGCAGGCTGTTCAGGATTTCCATACATTGTCTATTTGAAGAGTCATCAGCGATGACACTGCAAACCCGACATTATTTTTTTCGAGAGATAAATCTGCCATGCCATTGAAAATCTATCGGCCAGATAATTTGTTTTTCCTTGTCAAAGTCGGCCCAAAGCGTTTTATAGCTTTGCTTTAACACCGGGTGTTTATCGTTACTGCCAACCTGGGAAAGCGGCCACAGTACAAAAGCATTTTCTGTGATTTCTGCTCTGGGCAAATGGATGCCGCCGAAATCGCCTGCCAGGTTAGCGTAAGTCAGTATATCAATGTCCAGTGTTCTGCCGCTGAATTTGGGACTGCCTCTATCGCGGCCATGCTTGTCTTCGATGCCTTTTAACAAGAGAGACAACTCGGCTAACTCAAGATCAGTATTAATGCCTATGACCATATTCAGAAAATTATCGCCATCAAAGCCAACAGCTTCACTTTCAAAAACGGAGGAAAGACTTAGATCTTTAAAGTTCAGTAGCAATGCATCAAGACAACTGGTGAGATTTATCATGGCGTCCTGATTGCTACCCAGGCTGAGAGTCACCCAAGCCACTAGGAACTGCTCCCACCCGTTTTATCGCCACGCTCTATAATGACCCCGACATCGCGCGAACCAGTGACAGCACCTGGCTTGCCCAGCTCGAGCCTTAACCAGCTAACCCCAAATTCATTCTGCACAATATCCGCGATTCTCACGCCAAGGGTTTCCATTAATTTAAAACTGCTTTCTTCTACATAGGCGGTCAATCTTTTTGCGACTTCCTTGTAATCAAGGGCGTATTCAATTTCATCATTGACCGCAGCTTCGGAAAAATCCGATTTCATTTGCAGGTCGATGGTGACCTTCTGCCTGATTTCCCGTTCCCAGTCATAGACACCAATGACGGTCTTTACTTCGAGCTCACGTATATAAACTATATCCAACTTCTCATCCTCATGTGTTTAACGTATAAATTCTACTTTCCTTGTTTAACTTGTGACTGGTTTCAGCTTAACTGTCCAGAGCCGACAGTGACTCCATGTTCCATCGTGGTTTCGCCTGAATAACCAGGTCGTCCTGTTGCCCTGCCAGCAAGCGCATACACCCTGCGTAGGCAATCATTGCACCATTATCGGTACAAAATTTCAGCCCGGGATAAAACAACTCGCCACCTACTTCTTTTGCCATGACGGCAAGTTTTTCTCTCAGCCGTGTGTTGGCACTAACGCCGCCGGCAATGACCAGATGCCTCATGCCACTGTGCCTGAATGCACGCCGGCATTTGATAACCATGGTATCCGCGACAGCTTCCTGAAAAGCCCAGGCAATGTCCGCCCGCGTCTGCTCATCCAGCACACCTTCTTTTTTCTCATCTTCCACGGTATTCAGTGTGAAGGTTTTCAAGCCGCTAAAACTGAAATCCAGTCCGGGCCGGTTAGTCATTGGCCTGGGAAATACAAAGCGCCCGGGATTGCCTTTTTTTGCCAGTTGCGCCACCTGGGGACCTCCCGGGTAGGGGAGATCGAGCATTTTCGCGACCTTGTCAAAGGCCTCCCCTGCGGCGTCATCCAGGGACTCCCCAATCAATTTATACTGACCTATTGCCTGCACCTCCACCAACTGCGTATGCCCGCCTGAAACCAGCAAGGCAACAAAAGGAAAGCCGGGGGGATTGTCTTCCAGCAAGGGCGCCAGCAGATGACCTTCCATATGATGAACACCCACGGTGGGAATATCCAGTGTCATACCGATTGATCTGCCAATCGCCGCTCCCACCAGCAAGGCTCCGGCAAGTCCCGGGCCGGCAGTGTAGGCCAGACCATTGATATCCTTCAGATCAAGGCCGGACTTTTCCAGCACTTCCCTTATCAACGGCAGGGTTTTTCTGATGTGATCGCGGGAGGCAAGCTCCGGGACCACACCCCCATATTTCCTGTGCAGTTGAATCTGGCTGTAAAGGGCATCGGCCAATAAGCCCTTTTCACTGTCATAGACAGCGATACCGGTTTCATCACAGGATGTTTCTATACCAAGTACAATCATTTATATGTATAAAGTTTTCCTGCGACTTTCGAAACAGGACATTATTTTGCATGTCGTTGCGGGATGCGCATAATACCACAGCGGTCTGATTTAACGGGTCTTTTGGCAATTACTGCGAATAAAAAACCATGTGATATCATTTCGAAAAATCAAAGTAACCTTCAAAGAGCATTAATTATGAAAGCATTTATATTAGCTGCTGGCAGTACTTCCATGGACGGTATAAAGCAGGTTGAAAAAGAAAAGCCTGTAGCCGGCCCCGGTGAAATCCTGGTGCGCATGCACGCTGCCTCTCTGAATTTTCGCGATCTTGGCATCATCGTTGGTAAATATTTCGGAGGTCCAGTCGCCAAAGATACGGTGTTGCTGTCAGACGGTGCTGGCGAAGTAGAAGCGGTTGGTGAAGGTGTGACCCGCTTCAAGGTTAAAGACAGAGTCGCAGCTACCTTTTTCCAGGACCTCATTGACGGCCCGGCCAACCCCATGGTCAATCCTGCACTTGGACACTCTGCTGAAGGTGTACTGGCCCAGTACATGGTTATTAAAGAAGATAACGCGGTAAAAATTCCGGAAAACCTGAACTATCAGGAAGCCGCGTGCCTGCCCTGTGCAGCTTTAACAGCCTGGCATGCCATGATGGAAGCGGGCAAACCCGTAGCAGAAGGTGATACCGTTTTACTGCTCGGTACTGGCGGAGTTTCCATTATTGCCCTGCAGTTTGCCAAGGCAAAAGGTGCAAAAGTCATTATTACCTCCTCAAGTGATGAGAAGCTTGCCAAGGCAAAAGATCTTGGCGCTGACCTTCTGATTAATTACCAGAAACACCCGGATTGGGATAAAGAGGTCAAAAAGCTGACTAACGGCAAAGGGGTTGACTGTGTCGTGGAAGTTGGCGGTATTGGTACCATTAACAAGTCCATGAATTGCCTGGGTCTGGGTGGCAAAATTGGTATGATCGGTGTTCTGGCCGGCGCCGATGGCGAATGCAACCCCCGCAACCTGATGATGACAGGCAGCAGCATACACGGCATCTTTGTAGGCAACCGTCGTATGTTTGAAGAAATGAACCGGGCTATCGAAGTCAATGAGATCCACCCTGTTGTCGACAGGGTCTTTGACTTTGATGACACCATAGAAGCCATCAAGTATTTCAAAAGCCAGGCCCACCTGGGCAAAGTTGTCATTGCTATAAACTGATGACTAGTTGCGCCTTAACTGCATCAGTACACTGCAGAAGTGAGAAGTGACGCACTGAAACTTTCCTGTTATGTGTAAAAATGCAACTTTAACCAGTGTGTTGGTAAATCCTGGAAAAAATCATATCGACGTAAAAAAACTCGCCACTGTCTTAAGTCAACGTGTTCATTGCATTGCAAAATACTACAGCTTAGGCGGTGGCAAAATAACATCAAACATGGTGTCGTGATTTGTAATAATTTCTCAATATATATTTAGTGATTTACAGGAAATTATGCATAATTGCCACGTTAATTTCCCAAGGTGAGATTTGTTAGTGCCTAACTTCAGAAATTCCATTGTTCATTACAACAACCCTGTCAAGCCAGTTTCAAGGTTTATAGCCATGGGGCTTTTCTTGTTGATCACAGCCTGCAGCAACTTTCAGGCTGCGCAACCCGAGTCTGACACTCAACCCGGTGGTATTGCACAAGCCCAGATTGTTGAAACACTGGTTAGTGGTGCCGGAGACCTTGGTGACGCCGATATTGATGGCCTGCAGCGAGAGCCCGTTACGGAAGAAGACGCAGTTCTGCAAGCAGAACAGACCCAGCCAGTCACCCCCACCATCAACATGACTGCCAATCGCGTTGTAGAAAGAGCCATTAATGATTACCTGCAGAATCGCCAGACACTGCTGAAAATCTGGATCGAAAGAAGTCACACCTATTTCCCGATGATCGAGGAAATCTTTGCAGAGGAAGGGGTTCCGGATGAGCTGAAATATCTGGCCCTGGGTGAAAGCAGTCTCAGGCCTACGGTCAGAAGTTCAGCCGGTGCCGTTGGTATGTGGCAGTTTATGTACGGTACAGCTCGCTCTTCCGGCCTTGAAATCAACACCTATGTCGATGAGCGAAGGGATCCGGAAAAAGCCACACGAGCCGCCGCCAGACACTTCAAGGAACTGTACGAAAGTTATAACGGCAATTGGGAAATGGTACTTGCCGGCTATAACTGCAGCTACCGCTGTATCACCCGTGCTGCGCGCCGCGCCGGAAAATCCATTGAGGACAATCCCTCCTACTGGGAAATTTATCCGTTCCTGCCACGGGAAACACGTGGCTTTGTGCCCAAGTTCGTCGCTGCTGCATTGATCGTTTCCAATCCTGAAATGTATGGCATCCAGACCGAGGACTTTGGCCAGGAAATTACCTACGACATTGTTGAGATCAATGGCATGCTCTCGATAGAAGCCGCCGCCATGCTAAGCGGCACTGACGAAGCGACAATTAGAGCGCTTAATCCTGAACTGTTAAAAGCCAGTCTTCCAGACCAGGCTGAACCCTACTCCCTGAGAATTCCGCTGGGCACCTTTGATCGATTTGCTAGAGCTTTTGATAATCTGCCACAGCAAGAAAAGGTATCACCCAGTGAGTACGTCATCGTTCGCGGTGACACCCTTGACAGGATTGCGCGTTCCTTTGATACCAGTGTTGACGAACTCAGGTCCGTTAATGGTATACGAGGCCATTTAATACATCCGGGGCAAAAGCTGTTGATCCCCGGAACCGGCATTTCAACCACTATTGCCCTTGCCAGTCGCGAACATAAATCCGTGGCATACGGAGAAAATCAATTCAAACCGATCAAGTTGCGTGACGAATTTCAGCTTGTGGAACTGAGCGGTTCTACTGAATCCGCCCCGTTAATGGCCGTTACCCTGAGCCCGGACGTTGAAGATGATTTGATGATACCTACAATATACAAAGTCCGGGGTGGCGATACACTGGGCATTATTGCGGAGCGCTTCAATGTTTCTGTAAGGGATATTCAACAATGGAACAATGTGCGTCACACAACGATATATATTAACCAGGAACTTACCATTCACTCCGTTGGCGCAACCCCTGTGACCACCTACCGAGTACAGCGCGGCGATAATCTCAGCATGATCGCCCGTCGCTTTGGTGTTTCCATTGAAAACATCAAACGCTGGAACGGCCTGCGCAACAACCTGATCTTTCCCGGCCAGGACCTTTCCATAAACTAGAAACCCCTTTAATTTCTTCGCGGCACTGGCCGCGAAGAAATAATTTAACTGCTTGCAAACAAAACCTTTTTTACTCCATCCATCGCCTGCACAATCTTTCCACCGGCCTGAATATCTGTACTGATTGCCTCTATGTAGGTATCCATGGCCTGTTCATAGTCATTCCAGATTAATGCCTTGTCCTTGTTAAAATCCCGTCCGATGACTTCATAAATTGCGGTATACAGCGGAAGCGTGGCCTCAGACAGTGTCTGACTGGCATCATAATGACCGCAGTCAAGATGTGAACGCAGTTCTACCGCCTGAATTCCGAACAACAAACTGATCGCCATATACTGCTGGTAAATTTCCACCGAACGTCTGGCCAGATTGGCTGATCCAAAACCCTGTGAATTAATATTCTGGTTAAAGCCCTCGGCATGGGTGGGAAAGTGCGGCGTCAGGGCATTTCCGTAAAACTGCAATTGCGGCATGATGCAGTTGCCACAGATTTGCAAACTCTGCAGCCCGCCATTAATTGATCGCTCGGTATTCCCCACCAGCATGGCTGAAAGCCCGTTATTAAAAGCCGGCATTACCGCCATGGCGATCTGCACATCAAGATGCTTGGCCAGCATGCCAATATGAAAGCGCAGCTGATCCATGCCTACCCCGATATACTGACCGAGGAAATTCCCCCCGTGATAGGTATGACCGGCATCGGCATCGACCAGTGGATTGTCGGTAGCAGAATTAATTTCCGTTTCCACCTGCTCGGCTATTTGTCGCAAACCATCCACCGCTGGCCCCATATACTGGGGAAGACAGCGTAGTGAATAGCGATCCTGGATAGGCTCATCACCGCCCCGAAATTCATGTTGGCCTTCCAGTTCATCACAAATCAATTTCGATCCTGCCAGCAACTCCAGCATGACGGCCGCTGAGGCTACCTGTCCGCTGAATGGTTTGCGGGCATGGATAAACGGATGAAAGGATTGATTTGTCGCGCCCAGCCCCTGAAACAACAGAGCATGGGCGCCAAATGACAATGCCAGCAGATTACGCGTGTCATAAATCACCCCGGCGGCTATCCCCGCCATTACCGAGGTGCCATTAACCATCGCCAGACCTTCTTTCGGCCCTAACTCTTCGGGCTCCAGACCAATGGCTTGCAAGGCGCTTTGTGCGCCCATCTCTCTGCCCTGATAATCCACTTTCCAGCTTTCATCCAGACCGATAAGACAGGCCGTGATATAGGACAGAGGTGACAGATCACCACTGGCGCCGATTGAGGCAAACTCACGGACATGTGGGGTAACGCCTTCATTTAGAAATATTCCCATACGCTCAATCATCGACATGCGAATGCCGGATGCGCCCTGCAAATGAGAGTTCATGCGCACCAGAATTGCGGCCCTGACATCAGCTGCAGGCAAACGATTGCCTGTGCCTACTTTGTGAAACCAGGGAATATTGTTTTGTAATTCCATTGCCTGTTCTTTCGAAATGGCTTTATAGGCCATTGCACCAAAACCACTGGTGACCCCGTAAATGGGTTTATTATCGGCAACGGCCTGAAGGATGAAGTCATTCGACTTCTTTACCCTTTCCTGGACATGCGTGTCGTCGGTGATGGCGACTTTTGCTCCCGCTCTGGCTACACTGACCACCTGATCAATAGTGAGCGCTTCTCCGGATACTGTGACTTGCTTCTTATTCATGCTGACATCCTGCTTTAGATGCTTGTTAAGACATTGATATTATTGGTTTTAATACTAGATTTATAGAGTGGCAGAGCGCACCGGCGATAACCAGCCGATCTATAACTCAACTCTGGATACTCAGACGTCAGACCGCGTCAGGTCCAGTCCAGCAGGGAGAAAAAACCGCTCAGAAAGCCGGCTTTGATTTTTTTTCTGGGTTTCATCAGGGCTACTTTAATCACTTACTACTCTGTGTGGGCATAGTCTACTGAAAAAGACGGGGATTGAAACCTGTTAAACCTGTTTTAGCGAGCCAAAACCTTTGCAATTGCAACTCTTTGCCATTAAAATCCTCCGCCCTTAAACCCAGGGATTAACCAAATCAGGTGTTTTTTACATGCCAATTGTAAAATTGAAAGAAAACGAACCTTTTGACGTAGCACTGCGCCGTTTCAAGCGTTCTTGTGAAAAAGCAGGCATTCTCGCTGAAGTACGTCGTCGTGAGTTTTATGAAAAGCCAACTTCTGTGCGCAAGCGCAAAGCCGCTGCTGCGGTAAAGCGTCATGCCAAGAAAGTGTCTCGTGAGTCTCGTCGCACTCAGCGTCTTTATTAATATTAATTAATTCACTCGCAAAACTTCTCCACGCTTATGGCGGATCACCCACTCAAGCAAAGCATCACTGATGCGATGAAAGATGCCATGCGCGCTAAAGACAAACCGCGCCTGTCGACTATTCGCCTCATGCTTTCCGAGCTGAAAAGAATAGAAGTGGATGAACGCATCGATTTGCCTGAAGATCGCATCATTTCCATTCTGGATAAAATGATCAAGCAGCGCCGCGATTCGGTAAAACAATATACCGATGGTGGACGTCCGGAACTGGCTGATGCAGAAAGCGCAGAAATTGGCGTGATTCAGGAATTCATGCCAGCCGCCTTAAGCGAGGCAGAAATTTCGGAAATCATCAGCAAGGCCATTACGGCAACCGGTGCTGCAGCCATGCAGGACATGGGCAAGGTCATGAATGAGATTCGACCGCAACTGGCAGGTCGCGCTGACATGTCTGTGGTGAGCAAACTGGTTAAACAGCAGCTCGCTTAAAATCCCGACTTTTTCCCAGCTCCCCAGCCTTTTCCGGATTATTCAGTTCTATAGCCTGGTCACGGGTTTATATTTTTTCACGTCTCTTCATCCAATGCGACGCCACATTCCTTGCAGAAATGGGCATCCTTGTCATGGTTACCCTGGTTGCAGTTTTTACATACCCTGAGACTTAAGTCTTCGGGCTTCTCCCGCCTTTTCTGTTGTTCATTAATCAATTCGGAAGAAATGATGCCAAAGGGGACAGCGATAACCGCATAACCGGTAATCATGGCAGCACCGGCAATGATCTGCCCAATCGCGGTCTGCGGCACAATATCCCCATATCCAACGGTGGTAATGGTCACTATGGCCCAGTAAATACTGTGGGGAATACTTTCAAAGCCATGCTCTGGCCCCTCTACCAGAAACATCAACGAACCAAAAATAATAATCAGAATCAGCAAACCATAGAGAAAAACAAAAATCTTGTGGCGCGCATTAACCAGGACATTGAGCAGCAGGTTAGCCTCGCCAACGTAACGCGCCAGTTTCAGAATACGAAACACTCGCAATACCCGCAGACTACGAATCACAATAAGATAGACGCTACCCGGCCAGAGAAATGCAATATAGGTTGGCAAAATAGAGAACAGATCAATCAGTCCGTAAAAGCTGAAGGCATAGCCCCGCGTGGAGGGAGAGCAATACAGCCGCAGGAGATATTCCACGGTAAACAGTACCGTGAAAACCCATTCAAGCAGATAAAGCTGATCATGAAAGCGCGTATTGATGGAGGCCACGGAATCCAGCATCACCGCCAGAACACTGGCAAATATGGTAACAATCAGTACCAGATCAAACAGGCGTCCGGACTTCGACTCATAACCAAAAATCACCTGGTAGAGTTTCTGCTTGAATGGACTGTGGTTTAATGAATCCTGATCTGATGAATCCTTGGATGCCTTTGTTTTTGCCATTATGTTTTTTCCCGGTTGTGCTCAGCTGGCTGTTATCTTGATATTCTAGCAGTCACGATGTGATCAGTATCAACAGCACCATTATTACACGGTGTTTACTTAGTTAATCCCTGAGAATGCAATCTGTAAAGTCGCTATAATGACTTTTTACTCTGGCGCTTAACCTTGGATTTAAAAAACTCTCTACATAGTCTGTTGTCCCGCGATGAAGCCAAGCTGCCCATGGCCGTGCTTGGCATTCTCGTCGGCATTATCGCAGGACTTGTGGTCAACCTGTTTCGTTTTGTGCTGGAAGAAACGTTTGAGTATTTTTCTGGCGGCCTTAACCATGACGATTTTGAATCCCTGTCGCCACTTTGGCACTTTCTTCTGCCCATTGCAGGCTGCATCGTCATCGGACAGCTTTTGCACGCCCTGACACCGGAGCTTCGTCGCATGGGGGTGAGCTATGTCATCGACAAAGTCCAGCATTTCAGAACCCGGATGCCAGTCAAAAATGCCGTCATGCAGTTTATTACCGCGTGCATTGCCTTGTTAAGCGGCGGCTCATGCGGCCGCGAGGGACCTGCCATTCACCTGGGGGCTTCCTGTGGGGGTAGTATCGGCAGCCTGCTCAATCTTCCCAACAACAGCATTCGTCTACTCATTGCCAGCGGCAGTGCAGCAGCAATCGCGGCTGCTTTCAACACCCCCATTGCCGGGGTGATTTTTGCCATGGAAGTCATCCTTATGGAATATGCGGTGTCCGGCATTATCCCGGTAATTGTGGCGGCTGTGAGCGGTACGGTTGTAAGCCAGCTGCTATATGGTGACCAGCCGGTATTTGTTATTGAGGCGGTAACCATGAACAGTCTCTGGCAAATTCCCTACGTGGTATTAATGGGCCTGGTGATTGGTGCGCTGGCAAGCAGCTTTGTCAGAATTCACAAGTTGGCCGTCAGTTTCAAACATATTGATTTGCGCCTGCGCCTTCTAGTAACCGGCCTTATGACTGGTGTTGCCGCCCTGTTTATCCCTGAAGTAATGGGAACAGGTTATGACTCCCTCAATGACGCCTTGCAGGGAAATCTGGGGCTGTCATTCCTGGTGATACTGTTGGCAGTAAAACTGATAGTGACTGCTGCCGGGCTTGGCCTGGGATTGCCCGGCGGTCTTATCGGCCCCAGCCTGATGCTTGGTGGCATCGCCGGGTCCGCTGCCGGCATCGTTGGCGAACAACTCATTCCGGGCACATTTTCTTCAGGAACGTTTTATGTTCTGATCGGTATGTGTGCGATGATGGGCGCTACCCTGCAGGCCCCTTTGGCAGCCCTGATGGCACTGCTTGAGCTCAGTGACAATCCCAATATTATTCTGCCTGCCATGTTAATTATTGTGGTTGCCAATATTACCAGTTCGGAAATTTTCAAAACCCGCTCGATCTTTAATAACACCCTGGAATCAGGCCAAAGCGGTTTTTCACCGGAGCTATCGCGTTTTCTGAATCGTTTCGGTGTCAGCACCATCGTCAACTATAAATTTATCACCCTTGCGCCTGAGGCTGAAAAAAACACTATCAACAAGGCACTGGAGAATAATCCGGATTGGATAGTAATCAATTACGATGCAAATAATGATGGTGTCATCAGCCGGGCTGCGCTTGAGCTTGCTCTGGATAATCCCGAATTCACCCTTGAAAAGATCGAAGCAGTAACAGCCATAGTGCCGGTTTCCAGGCATGCCACCTTGCTGGAAGCGCTGGAAATTCTTAATGAGAAAAAAGCCAACTACGGCTATATTCTCATCCCCGATCAACACGGGAACCCGATCATCTCGGGAGTCTTCTCCCAGGATGATATTATGGCTGTCTATAAGGGCAAATAAGCGATTCAGTTTTCCAGACTGTAGCCTGCCAAAGCGGCCTGCAGCGTCGGTCCGGCTTGATAAGCTTTTTGCCTGTAACTTGTAACTTGTAACTTGTAACTAAAAATATGGCGGGAATGATCCCACAAGGTTTTATCGATGATCTGCTGGCACGCGTGGATATCGTGGATGTTATTGATGCGCGTACCACACTGAAAAAAACCGGCAAGAATTATTCAGGCCTGTGTCCTTTCCACAACGAAAAGACCCCCTCCTTCAGTGTCGAACCTGACAAGCAGTTTTATTACTGTTTTGGCTGTGGCGCCGGCGGCAATGCCATTGGCTTCGTGATGAATTACGAAAACCTCGACTTTCCTGACGCGATTGAAAATATTGCTGCCCAGATGGGCATTGAAGTGCCCCGGGAAGAATCTTCGGTATCGCAAAAAGTCAGGGAAAAAAACCAGTCCATTTATGATGTCTTGCAGCAAAGCGCCCGTTATTACCAGGCGCAGCTACGCCAGCATCCGCAACGCTTACGCGCCGTGGAATATCTGAAAAATCGCGGCCTGTCCGGTGAAATCGCCAGAGACTTTGCCCTGGGCTATGCACCACCGGGCTGGGGCAATCTGCTGGAAGCCGTGGGTAGCAATGAACAGCAAAAGAAAGCCCTGCTTAATGCCGGCATGTTGATTGAAAACCCGGACAATAAAAACCATCCGCTCTATGACCGTTTTCGCGACCGCATTATTTACCCGATCCGTGACAGCCGGGGTCGCATCATTGCCTTTGGCGGACGCGTACTCGGCGATGACAAGCCTAAATACCTTAACTCGCCGGAGACCCCGGTATTCCATAAGGGCGAGGAACTTTACGGACTCTATGAGGCGCGCAAGAATACCCGCAAGCTGGAGCGCATTGTCATCGTCGAAGGCTACATGGATGTTATTGCGCTGGCCCAGAATGATATCCCCTACTGCGTTGCCACGCTTGGCACCGCCACCTCTACTGCTCATCTCAGACGCCTGTTTAAACTGGTGCCGGAGGTGGTGTTTTGTTTCGATGGCGATAACGCCGGCCGGGATGCTGCCTGGCGCGCCTTTGAACAGGTATTGCCACTGATGGAAGATGGCCGCACCGCGCGCTTTTTATTCTTGCCGGAAGGCGAAGACCCTGACAGCCAGGTGCGCCGCATTGGCAAAAGTGAATTCGTGCGTAATTTGTCAGAAGCCACGCAACTGGCTGAGTTTTTCTTTGAATCACTGGGCAAAAAGGTAGATATGAATTCGCTGGAAGGCAGGGCCAGCCTCGGCAAAATGGCTTTACCCCATATCAGGAAAATTCCTGCCGGCATTTATCACCAGCTGATTCTTGACCAGTTATCCTCCATCACCGGCGTTGACCTGCAAACTATCCAGGCCATGGATAACCCGACTCCTCCTGACGCGTCTCCTCGCCCCCAGCTGGTGAATACAGTCAGCAGGCCGCCTGTCATCAAAAAAAAGACTGGCCGCTCTGTCTGTATGAAAGCCGTAAACCTCATTCTGTTAAAACCTGACATGGTCGCTGAACTTGATGAAAACGGGGAGCTTGCCAAAATAGACAGCCCTGATATCGATCTGTTACTGCAGGTTATCGCCCTGGCCAAAAAATACCCTTCCAGTTCCACACCGGAATTACTTGGACGAATTTATGCCACGCCACTGGGCAGCCAGCTGACCCAGCTACTGAGCAAGGAACAGATTACGCCTGAGGAAGGCGTTGTGCAGGAGTTTAACGAGATTATTAACCATTTATTGCACACCCAGCGCCGCCGCCTCAACCATCATAACTGGCTGGAAGAGGCGCGCCAGAAGGTAAAATCCAGCCGAATCGACCAGATTCCACCCGAGGAATCCTGAAATTTAGCATCTGCCATTGAATTTTGCCGCCTTAGGCACCATTAAAGAGTCAAATACCGGTAGAATAAAAACCCGCTTTTCGTTAAAATACGCGGTCATTTTTTCACCTGCCAATCTTTAGTCAAGTACAGGAATTGCATCATATATGAGCACTGCCCAAACACAGCAATCCAGCCTTAAGGCCTTGATCGCAAAGGGTAAGGAACAAAACTACCTTACCTATGCCCAGGTGAATGATCACCTGCCCGACACCATTTCAGATCCGGACCAGGTGGAAGACATCATTCAGATGATTGATGACATGGGTATCAAGGTCTTCGAAACCGCTCCCGATGCTGATCAGCTACTGATGATCGAAAGCGAGACCGATGAGCTGGCTGCGGCTGAAGCTGCTGCGGCTCTGGCTGCGGTTGAGAATGAAGCCGGTCGCACTACCGACCCTGTGCGCATGTACATGCGTGAGATGGGTACTGTTGAGCTGCTGACCCGTGAAGGCGAAATAGCCATAGCCAAACGCATAGAAGAAGGCATCCGTGAATTGATGTCTGCCATGGCTTTCTTCCCCGGCACCATTGAGCGCGTGCTTGATGAATATGACCTGGTAGAGAAAGAAGAAAAACGACTCGCTGATATCCTCATTGGCTATCTTGATCTGAATGAAGAGGTCATTCCGGCTACCGTCATTGATGACACTGCTACTACCGAAACTGATGATTCCGATTCTGACGATGATGATGACGACACCAGCACCAGCGATGACGACGAAGTAGCAAGTGGTCCGGATCCTGAAGAAGCGCGCATCCGTTTTGACGAATTACGCAAGCAGCATCGCTCTTCCCTGCGTCAGCTGAAAAAATACGGCCGCCAGCATGAGAAAGGCATCGAGGCCATGGAGAAACTTGGTGAAGTTTTCAAGTTCTTCAAACTCGCCCCAAAACAGTTTGACCCGCTGCTTGAGCACATTCGTGGCTGCCTGATGCGAATTCGTCGTCACGAAAGAGGCATTCGCAATCTCGCCATCAACACCGGCAAAATGCCGCGCAGTGTATTCATTAAAAGCTTCCCGGGTAATGAAGTTAACCTGAAGTGGCTGGACGCGCATCTGCGCCGCAAGCCTTATTCCGATACCCTGGCCAATGTAAAAGTTGAAATTCTGCGTGCCCAGAAAAAAATGGCTATGCTGGAAGAAGAGACTGGCTTGACCATTGCTGAAATCAAGGACATCAACCGCAAGATGTCGATCGGCGAAGCCAAGTCACGCCGCGCCAAGAAAGACATGGTTGAAGCCAACCTGCGTCTGGTTATTTCCATTGCGAAAAAATATACCAACCGTGGTCTGCAGTTCCTCGACCTGATTCAGGAAGGCAATATCGGCCTGATGAAAGCGGTGGATAAATTCGAATATCGCCGTGGTTACAAGTTCTCGACCTATGCCACCTGGTGGATCCGACAGGCCATCACCCGCTCCATTGCGGACCAGGCCCGTACCATCCGTATTCCGGTGCACATGATTGAGACCATCAACAAGCTCAACCGTATTTCACGCCAGATGCTGCACGAAAAAGGCCGCGAGCCCACCCCGGAAGAACTGGGCGAACGCATGGATCTGTCAGAAGACAAGATCCGCAAGGTACTGAAAATCGCCAAGGAACCCATCTCCATGGAAACCCCTATTGGTGATGATGAAGACTCCCACCTGGGTGATTTCATCGAAGATGCCAATATCGACTCACCAGTGGATTCATCCCTGGACGAAGGCCTGCGGGAAGCCACCAAGGAAGTGCTGGGCAGCCTCACTGCCAGGGAAGCCAAGGTACTGCGTATGCGCTTTGGTATCGATATGAATACCGACCATACCCTGGAAGAAGTGGGCAAGCAGTTTGATGTGACCCGTGAGCGTATTCGTCAGATCGAAGCCAAGGCCCTGCGCAAGCTGCGCCATCCGACCCGCTCTGATCACCTGAAGAGTTTCCTTGATGAGTCTTGAGGCTGCATCCCTCTCCATTAAAAAGGGCGCCAATAGGCGCCCTTTTTTTGTTCCCAAAAGAGCTACTGCAAGTAATGCTTTTTCAATCTGGCAATATCGGATGCATCCACATCGAGTTCCTGCAACATGAAGTTTTCGATAGTGCCGTAATCTTTCTCGATCTGATCAAAGGCAATCTGAATATAGGGCACCCCATCAGGAGTGACCAGCGGCGGCGCATGGGTTTCAATCTCGGCGTAGTAGGGCGCAATCATGGCTGCAAAGGCATTAGTTGCTATATAAGGCTCCAGATCAACATCCCCCCGCTCCACGTCAGGACGGCGAAAATCACTCGACAGCAGGTAGTCCTCAATTACCAGATCCCTGGGCACGCCCAGAGCTGTTAACAACAATGAGGACGCTATACCGGTTCGATCCTGACCGGCAGAACAGTTAACCACTAACGGTGCCTGTCCATCAGCCAGCAGGGAAAAATAGCCTTTGAGTTGCGGCACGATGGTATACGGCAGGGCACGATAGATAGCGCCGGGCTCGTTATTCTGAAAATCCTCAAGATTCTGGGCGCTAAGTAAATCAGTAATACTGTAGGCATGAACATGGTATTTGATACCCCGTGCCTTTACCCACTGATTGGGATACAGTTCAAGCTCTTCCTCTGACCTCAGTTCTACAACACTCTCAAAGCCCAATTGCCCAAGATAATCCATGTCATGCTCGGACAGTGATGACATGGCACCGGAACGAAATAACAATCCACGTTTGACCGTGCGACCGTCGATTGTAGGATAACCACCCATGTCACGAAAATTCGAACCACCTTCCAGGGGCAGCAAGCGGCGATAATCCTGTAATACGCCGTTTTGTTGCTGCAATTTTGTGGCCTGGGCGATATCGGCCATAACACTTAAGGGTAATCCTGACAGCGCAACAATCAACATTGGCAGAATAAGTTTTAGTAACTTGTTCATTTCATTTTCTCTCTAGTAAAAAACGGGATGCCACAATTCCTTTTGCGGCATCACCAAGGGGGAGCGATCAGTAATTCACTCGCAGACCAACCAGCCAGAAGCGTCCATAGCTTTCACGCTGGTTAATCGTACCGTTACCCGCAAAACGATTATCTACCTCATCGGTGAGATTATTCCCGTTGATATAAACTGACACCGAGGCTCCTGTCAGATCCATGGGCAGGGTGTAGTTCGCAGAAAGGTCTACTCGTTTCTGCTCACCCCAGTATTCACTGGGGTCCTCAATGGGTGAAATCCACTCATCGCGGTACTGATAATTCAGTCTTACCGAAAAATCATATTTCTCGTAATACAGTGAGGCGTTATAGATAAAATCGGAGGTCCCTGGCAGGTCATATTTGGCGCCATCGATTCCCTTGAATTCAGAATTAAGGAAGGTGACGTTACCGCTGAATCCCAGTCCATCAAAGGGTGAAGGTAACAGGTTAATGGCGTTGCCGGTAAAGTTGAGTTCCAGCCCCTGTAGCTTGCCGTCATTACCATTCACACTACCGTTATAGGTCCAGGTTTCCCCTGCCGCACTGGGCAGAAATACACCACCATCGATACTGCTGATATCGTCATAAATGACGTTATCGATATTGCGGTAAAAAGCACCGGCTGACACGATGCTGGCCGGTGAGAAATACCATTCCAGCGAAGTATCCAGACCCCTGGACTTCTCTGCTTCCAGATTGGGATTACCACCGCTGACCAGACGATTGGACACATCTACTCTGGCTCCTGCACGCCATTCGTCATAGGTTGGCCGACTTAACCCGGTACTGGCCGACACTCGCCACTTCAGGTTTTCTGCCAAATCCACATTAAGGTGTGCACTGGGGAGAAAATGGCTGAAGTTATCCGACACACTGACCGGACCTTCCAGCGAGTTACCGCTACTGGTGTAATCGGTCTGCTCATAACGGGCACCCAGAACGAGATTACCCCAGACAAAATCTGTCGTGACCATGGCGTAATAGGCATCAATATTTTCTTCAATCGCGATCTGATTTTCCGGACCAATAGCCGGAAACTGCAGGGCGCCGGATTGTTCCCAGGCAGCGCGCAGGCCCACGTTGTCGTAATAGGTGGCGCCAATGCTATTGGTAGATTTGGACTGCCACGGTCTGCCGTTATTGAAACTGCCAATATCAATACTTGATGGAAAACCGCCCACCGCTGGTGTAGCAATAAAGCCCTGACCATCACGTCGGTCAAACTGGGCACCAACCTGCAATACCGCAGATTTATCAAACCATTCAATATTGCGACTGGCATCGAACTTGAACTTGTCATTATCAACATTAAAGTTCTGCACATAATAAATGCCGATAGTGACCGGGTAGGAAATATCAGCAAGGTTCTGATCCAGTGTCAGCAAAGGGTCTTCAAGATTACGTAAATCCAGATTACCCGTGGCGCTTCCGGCAACACTGCGGGGGATCGGCAGATCCAGCAGCAATTCTGTTTCGGTAAAGTTATAGCGGGCCTGAAGATCCCAGGCACTGACCAGGAAATCAGCGCCCAGGGTATTGGTAAATGTTGAGTTCTTGTATTCACCGTCTTCCAGCAGGCGCGACACACCAAAACCAACGCCCTGTCTTACTGCACCCGGCGTGGGGTCGTTGACGGCAAATACAAACTGGTTACGTTCCTCTTCATCTATAAACTCACTGTAAAGACTTTTCAGAAACACTGTTTGCAGGGCACCGGTACCGCGATATTCCAGGTTGGCACCCCAGGCACTGTCTGAACGCTCAACAAAATAGCTTCGGTAATCAAGTTCATTGACGGTGAGCTCACCCGTGCCATCTATATCAAGGTCATATTCGCGATTGTCAGTGACCTGCTCACGGCTGTTTTCAGACGCAAAGGCCATGACACCAAACTGACCATCTGACCAGGAGCTGCGAAAGTTGTATTTGGAAACATCACCATCACCAAGACTTTGCTGGCCAGTGCCAATATCGGTAGCCAGGGAGAAGCCTTCCCGATCAAACGGACTGAAGGTATTAATATTGATGAAGCCGGCAACCGCCTCACCCGGCATGGAAGGCAATATGGCCTTGTTTGCTTCAAGACTGCTGGTAATCACGGAAGGAAAGCTGTCAAAACGGGGCACCCTGCCACCCTCTGCACCGGGCACATTGATTCCATCAAACGCTATCGTGGTGTAACGAAATGGCGCGCCACGCAAATTGATAAAGCGTGCCTGCCCCTGATCCCTTTCGATGGCAAGACCCGGCATACGACCAAGTGAGTCGGCCAGGTTCTGATCCGGAAACCGGCCGATGGTATCGGCTGAAATCACGTCCATAAAATTATCGGCATTGCGCTTGGTTTGTATCGCTGCCGCCTGGCTATCCCGGATTGGGGCACTGACGACGATCTCTTCTATGGTGCCATTCTGTGCAAATACAGGCACAGCGAGAATGGTCTGGATCGCCGCTGCCAGGGCAATTCGATTTAAATCAGGGGTTTTCAAGGTTTGTCTCCTGCTGAGTGGGAAAAATAACGGTGTTTTCGAATGCCAGGAATTATCAGCAAAGTGGATTAAATTGAGATTAATGGAATGTAAGCCGGCTAATAAAAACCGGTTAATATTTGGTTTATTCAGGTGACGATTTTTATAAAGAAGGCAAGATAGAGTGGGAATGGAGGGGCCTGGCAGGCGTGCATGTTGATTACATTAATGGCAGACAAGTAAAAGCCTATAACTATAAATAAGTGACTTGCGCTTGTAGCAAGGCTGCGATTATCCCACTATAATCGCACCTTGCTTTTTACCTGCAGTGACACTTTTTTTTGTGGTTCGCCCTGGGAAAAAGAAGAGCTGCAAATTATCAAGCCGAATGGCCAAGCGCCATTTATTAGGCAAATATTTTGTTCTCAATCGAGGCGCGGAGCTTTTTTGACGAAGGAGTGTGCATCCGCACATGACTGAGGAGAAATAAGCTTCGCAACGATGAGTAAGAACAAAAGACGCAGACCTAGCACTACGTTTTAGACAAGTATTTTGTTCTTAATCGAGGCGCGGAGGTTTTTTGACGAAGGAGTGTGCATCCGCACATGACTGAGGAGAAATAAGCTTCGCAACGATGAGTAAGGACAAAAGACGCAGACTAAAAGGGCCTATAACTCAGTTGGTTAGAGTAGCGGACTCATAATCCGTTTGTCCCAGGTTCGAGTCCTGGTGGGCCCACCAATTAAATCAATATGTTACATGGATGTACTAATTGATTAGTCTCGCATAAGTCTCAGATATAATCCCTTCAAAACGCTGGTCTCGCTGTGCTAGAGTCGAAAGTGCTCTGAGCAGAAATGCACCGAGCCATGCGCATGGCTCCTTCTAAAAGGAACCATCGCATGAAAATGTTAAACAAGAAGCAGTTAAGAGAAATAACTTCACTTTCCATTCAGTCCATTACACGACTGGAGAAAGAGGGAAAGTTTCCTCGACGAGTAAAACTTCCACCTGACTTTACTCGTGTCGCATGGGTTGAAGAAGAAGTGAACGATTGGCTCTATGCTACTGTTCAACGACAGCGAGCCTCCTAATTTTAGGAGTCTCAGGAAGGGAGTGTGGTAACAGCACTCCCTTTCTTTTTGCCTTTCACAAAATCTGATGAAGGTATATCTACTATATTTGTAACTATATTAGGTATATAGGTGCGCGTAGTAGAACATACCGCTCCATATAGCCACATTTCCGCAGATTGTCGCATGGCTGCCGCCATGACCTCCCTCTCATTATTCACTCCTTACGGAGATGAACTCTCGCCATAAAGACAAGTTTTTAGGTAAAGAGCGGGAGGTCATGACCTGCTCCCCATTTTGACTACCAGCTAGATCTTAGTAAAGTCCACTTTAGAAGGAGAAAGTGGACATGAAGAAACGCTACACCGAGGAACAGATCATTGGTTTTCTCAGGGAAGCCGAATCCGGGGTACCTGTAAAAGAGCTTTGCCGAAAGCACGGGTTCAGTGACGGCTCGTTTTACACCTGGCGCAGCAAATATGGCGGCATGGATGTATCCGAAGCCAAGCGCCTAAAAGCGCTGGAGGAAGAGAATACACGCCTGAAGAAGCTGCTGGCAGATACTATGCTGGATAAAGAAGCCCTGGAAGTCGCCTTAAGAAAAAAGTATTGACCCCGCAGGCCAGGCGGGAAGCTGTCCAGACGATGCAATCGCAGACAGCTATATCTGAACGTAAAGCCTGTGCCCTGGTGGGGATGTACCGAAGCACCTTACGCTACCAATCCCAGTTACAAAATCAGGATCAGGACTTGTCTGCCAGGATTGTCGAGTTGGCCCAGGAGCGGCGACGGTTTGGTCATCGGCGCATTCATGCCCTGCTAAGGCGTGAAGGGGTCGAGGTCAACCACAAGCGGGTTTATCGGCTGTATCGGGCGGCAGAACTGGCCGTAAAGCGGCGTAAACGGCGCAAGGGGGTCATGGTGCCAAGAGAGCCACTGACGTTGCCTTCCCGCCGTAACGAGGTCTGGTCCATGGATTTTGTCATGGATTGTTTAGCCAATGGTCGGCGGCTCAAGGTGTTGACCGTGGTCGATGACTGCACCAAGGAAGCGGTAGATCTGGTTGCCGACTTCGGCATCTCGGGTCATTATGTGACCCGGATACTGGATCAAGTAGCCCGGTTCCGGGGATATCCCAAGGCGGTCAGGACTGATCAGGGACCGGAGTTTACCGGCAGGGCTTTGGACCAATGGGCTTATCAGCATGGCGTGCAGTTAAAACTGATTCAACCGGGTAAGCCTACCCAGAATGCTTTTATCGAAAGCTTCAATGGCAAGTTCCGGGACGAATGCCTGAATGAACACTGGTTCCACACCTTGGATCATGCCAGGGTGATTATCAACCAGTGGCGAAAGGACTATAACGAGTGTAGGCCACACTCCATGTTGGGATACAAAACCCCGGCAGAGATGGCCGAGATATTACGCAACCATGTGGACTGAACTAAGAGAGCACTGGTAGCAATGTTGGGGGCAGGTCACGACTACTGGATATCCATCCCACTGGTTATTATGCTTGGCGTAACAAGCCTCGCTCCAATCGCAGGGTAGCCGATGATCGACTAACAAGATTGATTAAGCAGTTCTGGCTGGAATCAGGTGCGGTCTATGGGTATCGGAAGATCCATCAAGACCTGCGTGAAGTTGGCGAAGGTTGTGGGCCTAATCGAGTTCACAGACTCAT
>JAUHWU010000164.1 GCA_030427065.1 Gammaproteobacteria bacterium
TGCACCAGTGATGATGCCATTGCTGAAAATACCGAACTGAGTATTCGCATTGTTGACGAGAGTGAGTCCGCCAGCCTGAACGAAACTTATCGGCACAAACAAGGACCTACCAATATTCTGTCGTTTCCATGCCCCAGAGTTACGGGCACTGATATCAACCTGCTTGGTGACCTGGCCATTTGTGCTGCGCTGGTAAAACAGGAAGCTGCACAGCAGTCGAAATCCATTGAATCCCACTGGGCGCATCTCACCGTACACGGTGTGTTACATTTGCAGGGTTTTGATCACGAGGAAGCCGCTGCAGCTGAAGAGATGGAGACACTGGAAATCAGTATTCTGAACACCCTTGGCTATACCGACCCATATCAGGAAATAAAAGGCGATGAGTGACGACCAATCCAGCAGCGATTCAGGAAACTCTTCCTGGATCGGTAAACTGACAAACATGTTCACTGACCAGGTGGATGACACCAAGAGTCTGGTCACCTTTCTACGCAAGGCAGAACAAAATCAGGTCATTGATGCCGATGGTCTAAGCATCATCGAGGGTGCACTGCAGGTCACAGACATGCAGGTCAGGGAAATCATGATTCCCCGCTCACAGGTAGCTACCATCGACATTACTGATTCTCCTGATGAAATCATTCCCAAGGTAATAAAGGCCGGACACTCCCGCTTCCCGGTCATTGGTGAAAGCAAGGACGACGTGGTCGGTATATTACTCGCCAAGGATTTGCTGGAACTGGTATTGATCAGTGATCAGCGCAAATTCAATCTGAAAGATGTGCTGCGTCCGGCCATTTATGTGCCCGAATCAAAACGCCTGAACATATTGCTCAAGGAGTTTCGTGAGAACAGAAATCATATGGCCATCGTTATCGACGAGTACGGTGGTCTTGGTGGCGTTGTCACCATTGAAGATGTGCTGGAACAGATTGTTGGCGAAATTGAAGATGAATACGATGTCGATGAAGAGGACTATATCAAGGTCTACGACAAGGACAGCTATACCATCAAGGCACTCACTCCCATTGAAGACTTTAATGCTTTTTTTCACAGCAATCTGCCGGATGACGAGTTTGATACCATTGGCGGCCTGGTGGTGAACCAGTTCCGCCATATTCCGCAACGTGACGAAAGCGTCGGCATCGGCCCTTATATGTTCAAGGTGCTGAGCGCAGACAATCGTCAGATCCGGTTGTTACTGGTTACCACCCTTTTTATAGCCGGTTCTGACGGCTGACAGCCATGACTGAAACCGGTTCGGCACCAGTCCTGTCTACCCATGCGCCCGGGTTCAGCCCTTCCCTGCCGGGGCGCTGCATCATTGCCCTGCTCAGTGGCGCTATCGGCCCACTGGCGTTTAGCCCCAATCATATGTGGTTGCTGGGTTTTGTTTGCATAATGGGTTTTTATGTTGCCCTGAAATTCGCCAGTCCACGTCAGGGTGCCATCACTGGCTGGTTCTTTGGCCTGGGTTTTTTTGGTGTCGGTGCATCCTGGGTTTACGTCAGCATTAATGTCTATGGGAATGCCGGCGAACTTCTCGCCGGCTTTTTGACTTTTCTTTTTGTGGCCGGCCTGGCCCTGCTGTATTCACTGCAGGGCTGGCTCAATCAACGCTTTTTCAACGTGTCGTTCTATATGTTCGGCTTTGCTGCCCTGTGGGTATTCGGGGAATGGTTTCGCAGCTGGTTTCTCACCGGATTTCCCTGGCTCTATATGGGATACCCGCACATCCAATCCAGCTTCGCCGGTCTTGCGCCGATCTTTGGCGTGCTGTCTATCAGCCTGGTAGTGGCGCTGTCAGGTGCCGGTTTTGGTGAGATGTTTCTGATCTGGCAGCGCCATGATGAAAGAAAGGCCTATACGGTTGCCCGCTCCTATATTCCTACCGGCCTGTTTTTTATCTGGATAGCTGCCGGTCTTAGCGGAAAGCTGACCTGGGTTACCCCGGTTGACGACTCAATTATTGACGTTGGCCTGGTACAGGCGAATATCGATCAGGGGCAGAAATTTGATGCGGCTTTTATTGCACAGAATCTGGATCGTTACGAAGAACTCAGTGACTCGTTATGGGATGCCGATGTTATTGTCTGGCCGGAAACGGCGATTCCCTATGTGGCAGGTCGCTCGAACCGGGTGCTGGATTATTTTGCAGACAAGGCCCGCGCTACCAACACCACACTGGTCACCGGCATTTTTGGAGAAACCCAGGCCGGCCTGCATAACAGCATTACCAGCCTGGGAAATGGACAGGGTATTTATCACAAGCAAAAACTTGTGCCGTTTGGCGAATATGTTCCCATGCGCGCCCTCTTCTCCACTCTGCTGGAAATTTTTGACCTGCCCATGTCTTCACTTGAGCCAGGTCCTTCCGGCCAGGCCATGCTGAGCGCAGGTCCCTATATGCTGGCAGCGTTTATTTGTTATGAAGTGGTTTACCCGGATTTTGTGCGTCGTGGTGCAAAAGGCTCAGACTTCATGGTCACCATCAGCAACGATACCTGGTTCGGCTCTTCCTGGGGACCACTCCAGCATCTTGAAATGGCGGCCATGCGCGCCCTTGAAAACGGCCGCTATCTGGTGCGCGCCACCAACAATGGCGTTTCTGCCATAATCAATGAGAAAGGTATTATCGTCGCGCAAACCGGGCAGTTCACTGCTGAAGTCTTGCGCGGCGAAGTTCAGGTGCTTTCAGGACGCACGCCTTTTTCCTACTGGGGCTCCTGCCCAATCCTGCTTTTGTGCGCAGGCATACTGGTGTTTGTACGCCGCGTTCCAGCTTCCGTGCCTGCCTTTCTCGAACATTTACGCAACCGATAATTTCTGGTTTTTTTGTGGTTTCAATTCAGCAGGGCATTTCCTGAATTGGTACTCATATACCCAGCAGGAAGGTGTAAAAACTGATACTGAATACGGAAAGCAGACAGGTTAATACAATAGCCGTAGCGGCGAGATTTTCACAGCAGTGATAGCGTATGGAAAACACATACACAGATATTCCCACCGGCATACAGGACAGTAAAACCGCCGTTTGAGCCCACAACAAATCAATTTCAAAAACAACGATAGTAAAAAACCACACCAGTCCTGGCAGCAGCAGCAATTTCATTCCGCTTATTACCAGTGCCATGGGAATTTCCCCCTTGATGCGATAACGGTTCATTCCCGCCCCAAGCGCCATCAAGGCTGCCGGAATGGCAGCACGACTGATCAACTCCAGAGACTGAAGCAATGGCTGATAAACCGGCACGCCAACAAGATTGACCAACGCCCCCAATACCAGAGAGCCACTAATCGGATTTTTTGCCACGCCCTTGAATACCGTCCACACATGGGCGCCAATTGCCTTGCCTTCTTCGCGCTTTAATTCGGCAATCACCGTGCCAAAGGAAAATATCAGCAGATTGTGAATGGTGATAATCATGAACATGGGTACGAAGGCTTCTTCACCCACCAACTCAAGACAAATGGGAATCCCCAGAATAGTGACATTGGGATAGGCGCAGCCCATGCCGAATACACCCAGGCGGGCTTGTCCGGACCCATAATAAAACCAGGCAATGAGCATCCCCAACAGATAGACGAGAAAGATTGGCAGGTAGTAGCCCCACAATAAATTCCAGTCAAGAACTTCGGGTATGTCTGCCGTGGCCGTGCCGAAAAACAGCATGATGGGAATAAAGAAATTGAAGGTGATTTTTTCCAGCGCACGGACTTCGTTTTCACTGACAAACTGACGACGTGCCGCCAGCCAGGCCAGAGCGGCAATGGCAACGATTGGAAAAAGGGCTTCAAGGATAGTCATGAAAATCCTGCGACCAAAAAAAAATGCTGGCAACATTAAAGCATGCCAGCATTCTTGCGGGAAACACCCAGTTCGCCGTGTTGCCCTGTTTTCGCTTTAAATCCGCAAATGGTATGACCTTATTTCAGATAATAGGGAGTGCTGTCCTCAAGCGTTGCAAACTGTGGCAGGGAATCAAAAGACTGAAGTTGTAGTTTCCCCAGCTCGTTAAAAACAATCTCACCATCCAGTGACGTCTTGGCAATACCGGTTTCATTACTCATTTGTACCTGCACGAGGGTAAATGCAGGTGAGTTGTTATTGGGTGTCTCCCATAGATAGGGATTTCGGGTTTTCAGCCCCGGGGTTACCAGAAAGTGCATCACCTGGTTATCCCCCCTATCCTCTTTCCAGGCATATTTTATACGATAGCCGGTTGCTGCTGCTGTAAACAGATAGCCCCGGGTATCCTGTTGATCAACAATGCCAAGAAATGTCTCCAGATCGCTGTCATCCTGATATTGTCGATAGGCAGTTTCAATAGATGCCAGTTGTTCCGGAGCGGACCAGTCAATAACTGACAACCTGAATTTGGCATCATCTTCATATTTGACCCCCTTTGCCGTACCGGAAAGAGTCAAAATGACTGCTGCCTGAGTCCCGCAAGAGAATACAAGCAACATCAACAGGACCGTCAAACCCTTGGCGGCTGACAGTGAGTTAGCAAATAATTTCATTTGAATAACCTCCTTAAGTTATCAAGAAAATATTTCCAGCACGCTGCGTATCGCACTGACCAGCGCACTGTCTAACGGACTATAAGGAACAACGACTGTTCTCCCCTTCTGACATTCAGCGCGACGGTGCCGGAGATATCCTCCAGTAATGCCAGCATTTGTGATCTTGAGCTGACCGGCTGCCTGTTTACTGCAGTAATAATATCTCCGGCTTCCAAACCACTGCGGTAGGCACGACTGCCCTGCTCTACGGCACTGACCAATACCCCTTGCACCTCACCAAAGGCCTCATGACTTTCAGGAATATTACTTAGCTGCGCGCCCTCCAGAACAGATCGTTCATCGGTCCTGATGCCAGCTTCAGCCGTCGTCCCGGCATTACCAATCCTGACATCGAAATCAAGTCGCCGGTTTTCACGCACAAGTCCTATGGCCACTTCTTCACCCGCTCGGGTCAGACCAATGGTGTTTCTTAAATCTGACGCACTTTTAATGATGTGCTCATCAACCGCGACAATGACATCACCGGGTTCAATTCCTGCTGCCTGGGCGGGAGAATCCGGTTCAACACTGGAAACCACTGCACCCGCGCTGACTTCCAGATCAAGGGCTTCCACTACATCGGGTGTGAGATCAGTAATTCGGACTCCCAGCATGCCGCGGCGAATCTCTCCATATTCAAGCAACTGCTCGACGATGGACATAGCCATATTGATAGGAACAGCAAAGCCGATTCCTACATTACCGCCTGCTGGCGAGATAATGGCGGAATTTATACCTACCAGATTGCCCTTGTAGTCCACCAATGCACCGCCGGAATTGCCCGGGTTGATGGAGGCATCAGTCTGAATAAAATCTTCATAACCATCAGCATTGATGCCAGTCTGTCGACTCAGGGCACTGACGATGCCCGTGGTAACAGTCTGACCAATACCGAATGGGTTACCAATGGCAGCGACATAATCACCTACCCGCAAGGTATCTGAATCAGAGATTGGTACAGCCTTGAGCCCGGAGGCGTCAATCTGCAATAAGGCGATATCAGTAGCGGCATCACTACCAATGACGTCGGCCGGAATTTCACGCCGGTCCTGAAGCACAATAGTGACTTCTTCAGCATCTTTGACAACATGATGATTGGTTAAAATATACCCGTCTGCTGCATCAATAATCACGCCTGAGCCTGCACTTTGTAGCGGACGCGTCTGAGGCTGATCCGGTATGTCAAAGAAACGCCGGAAATAGGGATCATTAAGCAGGGGGTTTTGTGGCACGGCTACCCGGCCGGATACTGAAATATTCACCACCGCAGGGGTGACTTCCTCCAGTACCTCGGCAATACCTGGTCTTTCTACAGAAATAATTTCCTGTGCATCACTGACAGCAACTCTTCCAAAAAATAGGAAGTTTGCCAGC
>JAUHWU010000165.1 GCA_030427065.1 Gammaproteobacteria bacterium
CATGGATGTCACCGAGTACCCCAAATACATGAGTAATGAGATTAGCTGGGATACCAGCGAACGAATCCTGACGGATCAGTATTCACCTGCCAACCTGCTGAATAATTAAAAAATTGAATTGCTGAGCGACGTTGCCGGAAAGGAATGTTTGCTGGCGTGCTTACTTCCTTTTCCTGTTACTTTTACTGGTTGTTCCCCACAGTGTTGCCACTGCACGGTCACTGCCAAGTAAACCAACAATCAAACAAACACCGCCCACTCCGAGAAAAACAATAATCGGCAGGAACGCTGAAGCATCGCCTTTGGCTATAGAGAAATACAGGGAACCTGCGGATAGCCCGGAAAATAACAAACCAACCACCAGCAATATGGTGCGGCTGGAAGACTTGTAGGAATAGGGCCCATCGCCCTTCTCAAAGCGTCCGAGCACAAACCAGAATAGTCGGATGAAAAATTGTTTCATTTTTTGTCTGCTTTCTATTGAACGGCTAAACAGGGCACTGCGGGGCCGTTTTGATTTTAAAAAAAATATTGAATCCCTGTGATCCAGCTCATCAAGGTACCCGTAAAAAATAGCATAGACACCAACAAATCAACGCTCATGGTAAATTGTAATAGGGTCCCGAGTTGATTTCTGGTCAAAGCTTATCCCTAGCACGTCCCCCCTCAGCCCCGTACCCTATCGGGGCTTTTTTTTGCCTGCCAAAAACGTCTTCAGCTGGACGGACGGGAGGTATTAAAGAAATGCTCCCGGTAGTAGCGTAATTCCTCAATGGAATCCCTGATATCTTCCAGTGCCTTGTGGGAGCTCTCCTTTTTCAGGCCATCGGCAATATCCGGCCGCCAGCGCTTGGCCAGTTCCTTGACAGAGCTGACATCCAGGTTACGGTAGTGAAAGAACGATTCCAGCGTTGGCATGTAGCGCGCAAGAAAGCGCCGATCCTGACAGATACTGTTGCCACACATGGGTGAAAATCCGCGTTCGCAATATTGGGCAAGAAATTTGATGGTTGCCTGTTCCGCTTCACTCTCATTGTTGGGACTCAGACGTACCCGCTCAATTAAGCCCGAGGCGCCATGGTGACGCTTGTTCCAGTCATCCATGCCCTGGATATATTTTTCAGGTTGGTGAATGGCAAGCACCGGACCTTCGTCAATAATCTGTAAATCGGTATTGGTAATGATGGTGGCAATTTCGATGATCCGGTCACTTTCCGGAATCAGGCCAGTCATTTCCAGGTCTATCCAGATGAGATGCTGCTTTTTATCCATTATTTACTTGATGCGGCTCGTTAAAAGTTGAAGGATTGTAACAAAGGCCCTGATAATATGCCTTATGAAAAAGAAGCAGCTCAATCGCCGTCAATTATGGCGGATTCAGAAAATGCAGGATGTGTATGCGCATCGAGCTGCAAAAAAACAGGCCAAAATTGAAGCGTCGCTGAATACTGCCGCGCTGGGCGAAGAACGCAAAGGCATCGTCATTTCCAACTTTGGCCAGCAACTGGATATCGAAGCCCTTGATGGCGAAAACCAGGGCGAGATTTACCGGTGTTTTCAACGCTCCAATATCGAATCTCTGGTCACCGGTGATTATGTTATCTGGCAGGAAGGGGATCCGGTGGGCGTCATTATCGCCGTTTTACCGCGCGAGAATTTTCTTGAGCGTCCCTCCAGTCTTGGGGAACTCAGACCTGTTGCGGCCAATATCGACCAGATCATTATTGTCATTGCTCCACTGCCAGAACCTCATGCCAACCTGATCGACCGCTACCTGGTCGCAGCAGAACATTATCAGCTGTCTCCGGTTTTACTGATGAACAAGTCTGACCTGCTGGATGAAAACAATCGCAGTGAAATGGAAGAGCTGCTGTCGATATACCGCGATATCGGTTATCCGGTACTCTGCGTTTCTTCCAAAACCGGGGATGGCATGGATGGCCTGAAAACACTGCTGGATGACAAAACTTCAGTGTTTGTCGGTCAGTCCGGTGTCGGTAAATCAGCCATGATCAACCGCCTGCTGCCGGCAGCCAATACCCAGGTCGGGGCGCTGTCCGAAGCCAGAGACAAAGGCAGACATACCACCACATCAGCGCGTCTTTATCACTTCTCTGAAGGTGGTGACCTGATCGATTCACCGGGTATTCGCGAGTTTCATCTTGAACACCTGGACAAGGAAACCCTGCTTAACGGCTTTATCGAGTTTCGCCCCTTTCTGGGCCACTGTAAATTTCGCGATTGTCAGCACGACAGGGAACCTGGCTGTCAACTGAAACAGGCAATTGAGGATCATTTAATCAACCCGCTGCGTATGAACAGCTTCCGCCATATTCTGCAGACTCTCGACGGTTAAAAATATCAATTGGTCTGTTACGGCCGTAAAGGGTATTTCATCTTTACGCGCTGAATCAGTTAGAATTCAGTTTCCTTCCAACCAAGCCTTGTAAACCATTACCATGCCAACAAACTTAAACCTGATCATTGAACCGGACGAACTCGCAGCAGTACTGGGTAATGAAGACCTGCTAATCATTGATGTCAGCCAGGCCAGCACCTATGCCCAGATCCATGTGCCAGGGGCTGTGCATGTCAATCCAATGGAACTTGTGCGCGGCACGCCACCGGTACCGGGCAAACTGCCGGATAAAGACCAGCTTGAAGCACTCTTTTCACGCATTGGCTATACGCCAGACAAACATATTGTAGTCTATGATGATGAAGGTGGCGGCTGGGCAGGTCGTTTTATCTGGACCCTGGACATCATTGGTCACCAGCATTATTCCTACCTCAACGGCGGCATTCATTCCTGGTATAAAGAAAGTCACCCGGTAGAGAGCGATCCTGTCAGCGTCGATCCTGTCCCGGTGAGCCTGACTCTGGATATGCGTTTCAATGCATCACTGGAGGAAGTACTTGCCTCACTGGACGATGAACACTGTAAAGTCTGGGATGCCCGCAGCCATGAAGAATACATAGGTACTAAAAAGTCCTCGGCTCGCGGTGGCCACATCCCCGGCGCCGTCAATCTGGACTGGCTGAATACCATGGACAGAACCCGCAACCTGCGTCTGCTGCCACTGGAGAAACTGAATCAAATGCTTGGCGACCTGGGTATCCAGGCCGGTGACAGTATTATCACCCATTGCCAGACCCATCATCGTTCCGGACTCACCTACCTGATTGCCAAGGCACTGGGTTATTCTGTCAGGGCCTATGATGGTTCCTGGTCAGAGTGGGGCAATTCTCCCGACACACCGATCGAAACCTGAACCAGGGCAACGCGGACAATCCATTCCCCATGAAATTTCTGTTCATTGTGTTCCAGCACCTGGTGCCCCAGCATCTATTGTCGCGGCTTGCCGGTAAATTGGCCAATGCCACGACGCCCTGGCTTAAAAATATCATGATTAAACGCTTTATTCAGCACTATGGCGTCAACATGACGGAAGCGCTCAAGTCAGATCCAGAGGATTACACCTGTTTTAATGATTTTTTTACCCGCGCCCTGAAACCCGGCGCAAGAACAATTGATGATGCTGACAGTATCCTTGTCAGTCCAGCCGATGGCGTTGTCAGTGCTGTCGGTAATATCACCGGCGATCAGTTATTTCAGGCCAAGGGCAAAAATTTTTCCCTGAGCGCGCTGCTTGGCGGCTCCGATGTGATGGCCAACGCTTTTCTCGATGGCAGTTTTGTGACTGTTTATTTATCGCCAAAGGATTACCACCGCGTTCATATGCCCTGCGGCGGCACTCTGCAAAAGATGATTTATATCCCGGGCAAACTGTTTTCAGTCAATCAAACCACGAGTGAAAATATAGATAACCTGTTTGCCCGCAATGAGCGCGTAGTATGCCTGTTTGACACCGATGCCGGTCCACTGGCTGTGATTCTGGTGGGCGCCATGATTGTCGCCGGCATTGAAACAGTCTGGTCCGGACAGGTAGCCCCGGCTGCTCATGGGATTAGTGAAACCGATTACGTCACACAGCAACCGGCAATCCAGCTCGCCAGCGGTGAAGAAATGGGACGCTTTAAACTGGGCTCAACTGTGATCCTGTTGTCAGGCCCGGGGGCAGTGAAATGGCAGCAGTCGCTTGAAGAAAATACCGCACTGCAGTTGGGTGAAAAAATTGGTGACGTCGTTATCTAAGTAGTGAGTTAAGTAATGGGGATAAAACCCCACAGGTAAACACCCCTGTTTTCAACTGCAAAGCAGCGTCTACTCTTTCCAGGGATCATGTTTTTCAGGGGCTGTAGCCGTGTTATCAGGCTGCGCTTTTAAAACGCTGCCCGCAGCAATATTTTCAGCATTGTCACTTTCCAGACCGGCTTTTGCCTGTTGTTTGGCATCTGTTTTCAAGACCAGGGTGCCGGCAATCTTGTCGTGCCAGCCCTGCTTGCGTTTATCAATGCCAACCCAGATCAGCCCCAGCAGCAGCGGGATGGTGGAGACGTAATAACCAATATAGCGCAACACCAGCTTACCAAAGGAAGGCTTGCCCAGGGTTTTGGCATCAACAATGACCAGGCCCATCATGATTTTTCCGGGTGTGGCCGAGCGGTATTGCCAGAACACAATGACTGCAATCAGAGGCATCACATAATTGATCAGGTCATAGGCCAGGCCGGGAGACTCTGTGGCAAACAATACCCCCGGCCCGTAAAAAACCATTAGCAGGGGAACCATGACCATCAATAACAAAATTGAATCAAGCAGCGCCGCGAGAACCCGTATCCAGAATCCGGCATATGCTGGTGATATGCTTTCTGAATCCGAATCTTTCGAACCATTAACAGGGGCTTGCCGGGGTGATGATTCCATGAATTCTCTCCTTATTGACGACGGGAAAATACCTGCCATTCATCTTAGCATGTTCGTGGCAAACTGCTCGGTGCGCCGGTGCAGGGGTGAGGGGTGAGGGGTGAGGGGTGAGGGGTGAATATTGGAGCTTGAGGCTTGGGGAACAACCTATCGTTCAGGCGATAACAGCGGGGAAGCTGATAACCTCGCGAATATCTTTACGACCGGTTTTCAACATCAGCAAACGATCCACGCCAAGCGCCACACCGCTACAATCCGGCAATGAGTGCTCCAGGGCCGCAAGAAAGTTGAGGTCTACAGGATAGCAGGGCTTACCCTCAGTGCTGCGTAATGCCAGATCACGTTCAAAACGCTGTTTTTGTTCCACGGCATCAGTGAGTTCATCATAACCATTAGCCAGTTCCAGACCAGCAAGCACCAATTCAAAGCGTCTTGCCACCAGACGCCCGCGCTCATCTTCTGCCAGTTTCGCCAGGGCTGCCTGTGAAGGCGGATAATTCATGATAAAAACCGGAGTCTGTAACTGCGGCTGAATGCAGTGGCTGAACAACAGATCCAGCCAATGATCGGAGTTTGTGCTGTCCATGACGATATCCACACGCTGTCTGGCGACCTCGCGCAAAGTGTCCAGGGATGCAGTAAAGGGATCAAGATTCAGATGACGCTGGAACAGGTCAACATAGCTGATCCGCTCAGCCTTCCCCACAGGCAGAACTGTGCTAACCAGTGCTTCCACCTCATCCATTAATTGGGTCAGGCTATAGTGGGGGCGATACCATTCCAGCATGGTAAATTCCGGATTATGCTGACTACCCGCTTCATTATTGCGAAAGGATTTCGCTAACTGGTAAATCGCGCCACTGCCTGAGGCCAGCAGACGTTTCATGGCAAATTCCGGGGAGGTCTGCAGAAACAAGGGCACGTCGCCTTTGTCCCGGGGCAGGACACAGATTGGCTCGATATTGGGATCAGTGCCGGCGGCCCCCGACAGAATCGGGGTGTCTACTTCAAGTACCTGCCGGTCATGAAAAAACTGCCGGATCTGGCAAAACAAGGCTGCCCGGGCTTCAAGCATGTTCCGGTCGGTCCTTGCTTGCCAATCAGG
>JAUHWU010000166.1 GCA_030427065.1 Gammaproteobacteria bacterium
AAAACCGCCGGCTTCGGCACGACCTACTTCATAAAATGGCATCAGCCATTCCAGGTCTTCTTCGGTGGCGGGGCGGCGGAAGGCTTTGGTCGCCAGGTTAAGCGCTATACTTTCCGCACAAGGGCGTTCTTCTGCCAATTCTGATGGCTGGCAGGTGAAAATCTTTTCCCGACTTTCGCTAAGGGAAAGACCGGTTGGGTTAAAGGGTCCCTCGACTTCCACGCCCAGGCCGATTCTGGGCATGCCTGAGACTCTGCCATTGCCGGTGGCATTGTTGCTGGCGCCCCAGGAGCGTTCAATAAAGGTAATGATGACTTCGTGGGTACCCACTTCGACATCGGCGGAAAGTCCTGCCAGTTTGTCCAGAATGACATCACCGCCAACGACGCCGTCTCGGGTCGCGATAGCCAGATCCTCGGGGCCGCCGATCTCTACCCGGTTCACTTCCTTGCCATCAACCAGGATAACCATGGTGGCTGCAGTTTCCATACCGCGGGGATACAGGCCTGCATCAATATCAAGAATACTGAAGCGATACTCGCCGTCAGACGGGAAGAAATGCATGAACTTCATGCCGCCACGGGTTCCAAGGGGGAAGCCGTCAATGTGGTTGCGCGACACATCGCTGCCAAAACCGCGATCAGGTAGGGGATGAAATACGTTGGCAAATTTGGGAACAGGTGCGCCTACTGCTTCAGTAGCAACCATTCGAGTGGCTGCTATATATTGTTCCAGGAAAGACGGTGATGAACCCAGGGCATTGGCAATATTATCGAAACCCTCCACTTCGATTTCACTGGGCAGTAACTGCGCAGGGTCAACTTCCACTGCCAGCAAATCTTCCACGATTGTGGCGAACTCGGTTCGGTTAAGACGTTGAACCGGAACATGGCCGATATGTCTTTCTTCCAGACTGGAATCGATAGAGGTTTCCAGAGAGCTGACCAGGGTGTCTACTTCAACCTGACTTGGTTGCATTGCGCCGGTAGGTGGCATCAGGCGACCGCGCAGTTTGTTGATCGCCATCTCCCAGGTTTCATGATCCTGGGTGAGTTGATTCATGTCCATCAGATCGAAGGCAATGCCTCCGGAGTAATCCTCGAGGTTGTGGCAGTCGACACAATAGGTTTGTATCAGGTCCTGGGCAGAGTCCTGTGCCATAGCTGCCTGGCATGAAAATGTCAGCCAGATTAAAAGTGCACACACGCGCTTTAGCGCGAATCGGGAAAACCCGGCCCAACAGCCCTGCGTTGTTTCTGACCTGATTGCTGTGTCAAACATTGTTACTGTCTTGCTCATCTTTATTTCGTCACTGTGTTGTATATTCAGATACGTTGTCATTTTCCATCGATTACGCATTATATAGAGGACACTGGTAAAGTCATACGTCATAGGATAAGACCGCAGATTATGCCTGTTTCTTCTGATCTGTCTGGTCAGGAGCAGTCTGGATTGTGCCTTTTAGCTGCAAACAGCCCGGATTATAGAGGATTTCTGCATACTGCTCTCAGAACTGGTGGATAACATTCACAATACTTCCTCAATGAAATACATGATTGTGTCCCGTGCGGGTCAATATATGAAGCAATAGCCTATATAATATGAAGCAGGATCGGCTTTTTGCCTTGGCATAAATCAAGAGCATCCTGATAATAGGCAAATAAGTAGAGGTAGCAGAAGGGAGCGGGATTGGTCTGTGGCAGGAGAGGGACTGGAAGTCTTGCAGCTACCTCAAAAAACTTCGAAAGAAAGTCTCAATATAGTGGAGTCAAAGACATGTTTCTTACCAAAAAACACCTGAGTCGACGCGCGCTTCTCAGAGGCGCGGGTGTATCACTGGCTTTGCCCTTTCTGGACGCCATGGTCCCGGCAAGTACGGCACTGGCCCAGACGGCAGCTGCAGGTAAGATTCGTACCGGTTTCTTCTATATTCCCCATGGCGCGATTATGCACAATACCGCCCATGGCCCTGAGCTCGATAGCTGGACCCCCAGGGGAGCCGGGGATAATTTCGAGCTTAGTAAAATACTGGCCTCGCTGGAGCCTCATAAAAAATACGTGAACTCTTTTGGCAATCTGGAAAATGCCGCCAGTGCCGGTTCTGTGCATACCATTGTTCCTGCGACCTGGCTCAGTGGCGTACGTCCTGACAGTGCGGCTGCCGGTGCCAGTATGTCTACTACGCTGGATCAGCTCATTGCGCAACAGATTGGTCAGGATACGGCGCTTCCTTCTCTGGAAGTGGCTGCCGAAACCACGGTTCAGGTAGCCGCCTGCGGAGGCGGGACCGGAGGCTGTTATTACTCTTCTACACTATCTTTCAGAAACGCTACCTCGCCTTTACCGATGGAGTTCAATCCGCGCAAGATTTTCCTGCAGCTGTTTGGCGAAGGGGATAATGCCCAGGAACGGGATGCCATTATTCGTCAGAAGGCCAGTATTCTGGATCTGATTGCCGAGCGCACCAATGCCCTGCAGAAAACCCTGGGCCCCAGTGACAAATTGTTGCTGGATGGCTACCTGGATACCGTGCGTGAAATTGAGCGCCGCGTGAATATGGCGGCTGGGCAGGACTTGTCAGGATTTGATATTCCCCAGGCGCCGGTGGGCGAGCTTGACCGTTTCGATGAGCAGGTGAAGCTGCTGTTCGATTTGATTGCACTGGCCTACCAGGCCAACCTGACCCGTGTTGTTTCCTATATTATGGTGTCGGAAGGCACCAACCGTACCTACAACCATATTGGTGTGCCGGATGCCTTTCATCCCCTGTCCCATCATGCCAACGATCTGGAACGCCTGCGCCGACTGGTGCGCATACAGACCTGGCACGTGGAACAGTTCAGCGCATTTCTGGACAAGCTGGCCAATACGCCTGACGGTGAAGGCTCGCTGCTGGATAACTCGCTGTTCATGTATGGCTCCAATATGAGCAACAGCGATATGCATAATAATTATCCGGTTCCGAACATACTGGTAGGCGGTGGTGCGGGAACCATGAAGCTGGGTGGTCAGCATATTGATCTGCCAGAGCGAACACCGATTGCCAACCTGCATCTCACCATGCTGGATAAGCTGGGGATCGAAGTGGATCAGTGGGCTAACGCTACTGGCATCATTAGTGAAGTCTGATTCCGATCTTCATAAAGAAACAAAACCCACTAAAAGGACTGATTCCCGGCGTTACTTTCCAGACCGGGAAAATTGACCATCGATATGGATGTATTTTTTCAATCACTGCTGCTGATTTTTGTCCTGCTTAACCCTTTTATTATGAGCGTTTACCTGCTTGCGCTTATAAAGGAAGTACCATTCGGGCAGTTTGCGCGGATTATGACGCGCGCCGGACTGATCAGTTTTGTTGTGTTTTTCCTGTTCGCCTGGCTTGGCGAAGTAATTTTTGACAACGTCCTGCAGATACGTTTCCTGGCCTTTATGATTTTTGGCGGCATTACATTTCTTATTATCGGTATACGGCTCATTCTTGGTATTGGTCCGCCGATGTCCTCCATTAATCCTCATTCAACCGAGATAGCGGGTGCTATTGCGATGCCTTTTATTGTTGGTCCGGGTACCATCAGTGCCAGTGTTATTGCCGGCACCCAGCTTGGCCTGATCATGTCCAGCATGGCTATTGCCCTGGGTCTGATTGCGGCGCTGGGGTCCATCATCCTGTTCAAAAAGATCCATGATTTCGTCCAGACCCGTAAAGAAAAATATGTAGAACGCTATGTTGAAATTGCCGGTCGAATAACCGCACTATTCACCGGCTCTTTCGCAGTAGATATGATTCTTAAAGGAATCGAGCGCTGGCTCATGGTCATTTAGCAGGCCCATTCAGGCTGGTAATTTAGTCATCAGCTACTGGTTAATCACAAAGAATTGTTGAACAAGCACATTAAAAAGATTTCTTCCATGCCCAGATCATTTTTTTCAATATTCCTTATGCTGGTTTGCTGCACAACAGTTTGCCTGGCACAGCAGTCAGTTCCTGCTGAACGTCTACCCCGGGAAGTCCTTGATGTATTGCCTCCCTCTGCACGGGTGATCGGGATTCCCGGTGAAATGCGCATCAGTGATCGCAGTTGCCGCAATCTGCCGGCAACACAGGTCCGACAGCGAATTATCGAGATTGCCAGACAGGAATGGAGCTGGTTCGGCGCCAGCGTGCTCGACATGACCAGCCAGGAAGAACTGGATGCCAACGCCGGGCGCAGTCGCCGCTGGTGGCGTACCGACTGGATGTCAGAGGAAGAGGCCCGGCGTGTATCTGATGATATAGCCGGCTACTGGGCCGCTGCACCCGACAGCAGCTGGCTACTGGAACGACAGAATAAGCGCTGGCGTGAACTGGGTATTACGGCCCGCTGGCGCGACTTCTGGTCGGCGGCGTTTATCTCCTGGGTGATGTGTGAGAGCGGGCTCGGGGAAGATGAGAAATTCCAGCGCGCCATTGCTCATCACTCCTATATAGACCAGGCCATTCGTGCCCGGGATGGCCTGGAACCGCAGGCGGCCTACACCGCCTATGATATTGGTGAAGCGGAGATTCTGCCGGGTGACATGCTCTGTAGGGGCAGTCGTCCGGAGTATCGAAATCTTGATCAGCGCCGTGGGCAAATGGGCGAGGGTGCGCGCACCCACTGTGATGTGGTGGTAGAGCTTGATTCACAAAATAATCAGATCAAGGTGATTGGCGGCAATGTCAGGGGAGCAGTTCGAATGAAATTGTTGCCGGCATCTGTCAATGAGGCGGGTTTCATAAAGCCAATACCATATGGTGGCAGGGAAATCTTTGCCCATCTGCAACTTGTCGCAGACAAGAAAGTTGCTCAGGTACAAAGTAATAAACTGGAGTTGGTTGGCGGTCTCTGAATATCAAATGGAGCTAATAAATTAGCTCCATTTGAGCTATAGAAAATATACACCTGGAATATCAAATGCAGCAATAGGTGCCAAGATAATTGTCATTCCAGTAAAAGCGCTGCAGCATTTTTTCATTGTTTTTCGGGCCATAAAGCTCAATAGTGATGTTTATAAACTTATTTGCCCCTCGATATTTTACAACAATAGGTTTCTTGCTGAATAAATAACTGCCGCACTCAATAAAATCTGTTTCCTGATATTTTTTTAAAAACTCAGCGTGAAACATAGAAGGCTTTTTACCTGTTGCCGGATCTGGATTGGCAATATTGCCCTCATTAATTGAGATTTTTACAATATTTTGAGTTCTTGCCTTTGCTGTCAGGTCTGGCTCTTTACTCCAGCTGCCATCTGCTTTCTTTTTAAATTTTGGAACCTTATAAGCAGCTTCTTTCTGTACTTTTTTGGTGCAGGTAAATTCCACGCCACACTTGGGATAAAATCCCGGACGTTTTGGGGTACCCTTTTCTGCAATGGTGCCGTGACTGGTCCAGGTTTTGCCATTTTCACATAAAATATCCGCTATGCTCATAATGCTCTCCTTATTAATATAAAAAAATAATGTCAGTGTGCTCTTGAGCCAAGTATTTTGATTAATGAATCGATAGATGGCTTTTGATCATTTAAATCCTTTTGAGTGTTTGAGTGGGCGAATTTTTTTAACACTTCCATTCGCATTTCTCTTTCGTTCCATGAATTGATGCTGCACCATGATATTGAACTATCGGTAGTTTCGCAGCCGGGCAATGTGTTGGTGCCAATTATATTTGATGTCAGGAAGGGGGAAAGAATTGCTTCATCGTTTCGGTGGCCATTCTTGTCTCGAAAAATGTGTTGATTTTCTGTATTTAATTCCGAGTTTATTTTATGGCAGCCGTTGCAAGTATTAAACGAAAAAATATAAGCGGTGCGACTATCAACGTTTTGTATATTCCATGGCCGGGGCTTATTTGCCATAAATTGCGATTTGATTCCCTGGATTTCTTTTCCTTCCTCGGTGTCTGATAGT
>JAUHWU010000167.1 GCA_030427065.1 Gammaproteobacteria bacterium
GATCGGCTCAAGCACCTGCTTCCTGCTGTCGGCTGAGACGGGATTGGTTTGCTGCCATTGTCGACGTATCCAGATATCAACGGGAAAGACCTGGGGAGTAAGGCACACTGCTGGCAGCTTTTGCTGTTGCCGCCATTGACCATAAAAATCCAGCAGTTGAATGTGGGTTCGATGATTTGGCGTCAGCACAAGATGGCCCTGGGACATCGCTTGCAGAAGTTCGGAATATTCCTTGAGATGATCTGTCATCGGTTCTTGCTCAGTGTGTTCCGTTAGCCTCTGCACATTGCTGGTTAATCGATAGCCGGTGTCTCTATGCAAATATCAGGTGGGGCAAATTACATATTCGGGTAGTTGGGGCCACCGCCACCTTCAGGGCTTACCCAGTTAATATTTTGTGTAGGGTCCTTGATGTCACAGGTTTTGCAATGCACACAATTCTGGGCATTGATCTGAAAGCGCGATTCACCATTGGCATGGATGATTTCGTAAACCCCCGCCGGGCAATAGCGTTGTGCCGGTTCATCATATTCCGGCAGATTGAAATCCAGAGGTGTCTGCGGATCAAATAACTGCAGATGGCAGGGCTGGTCTTCTTCATGATTGGTATTCGACAGGTAAACCGAGCTCAGTCGGTCGAAGCTGATTTCATTGTCAGGTTTCGGGTAATGGATTTTCGGACTGGATTCTGCGGGTTTCAGGCAGGCATGATCCGGTGTACTGTCGATCAGGGTGAAGGGTAATTTGCCTCTGAACAGAACCTGGTCTACAAAACTGAAGAGCGAGCCTAGCAGAGTGCCGAAGCGATGCATGGCCGGGGCGGTATTGCGCGCCTGATACAACTCGCTTTGCAGCCAGGACTGTGCCACTTTTTCCTGAAAGGAAGACAGCAGGCGATCAGCCCCTATGCCATCTTCGTGCAAGGCTGAAAAAATACTGTCAGCGGCGAGCATGCCTGATTTCATTGCGGTATGAGTGCCCTTGAGTTTGAGAAAATTCAGAAAGCCAGCATTATCGCCGGCCAGCAAGCCCCCGGGGAAAGCCAGGGCGGGCAGGGATTGAATGCCACCTTTTACCAGGGCTCTGGCACCATAGGAAATTCGTTTGCCGCCCTTTAACAAAGGCTTGATCAGCCCATGATGTTTCAGCCGCTGGAATTCCTGAAACGGATCCAGCCAGGGATTGCTGTAGTTAAGATCGGTAATCAGTCCGACGGCCACCTGATTGTTCTCAAGATGGTAGAGGAAACTGCCACCGGTTGTTTTGCCCATGCCCAGTGGCCAGCCAAGGCCATGCACTATTTTTCCAGGCTGGTGCAGGGCAGGATCGATTTCCCATAGTTCTTTGATACCAAGGCCATAGTGTTGTGGCGCCTTGCCTTTATCCAGCTTGAATTTACGGTGTAGTTGCTTGCCCAGATGGCCACGGCAGCCTTCAGTAAAAACGGTGTATTTAGCCTGTAATTCATAACCGGCCTCGAAAGAGCCTTTCTCACTGCCGTTCCTGTCACGTCCCATATCACCGGTGGCCACACCGATGACAGCCCCGGACTCGTCATAAAGAATTTCCGCTGCACTGAAGCCGGTAAAAATCTGTACCCCAAGATTTTCAGCCTGTTCGCCCAACCAGCGACACAGATTGGCCAGACTCACCACATAGTTGCCTTTGTTATGCAGACCCGCAGGGATCAAAAAGTTGGGCAGTTTGATGGCGCCGGATTGGCTGGTTAAAAAATGAATTTCTTCTTCACTGACTGGCGTTGTCAGCGGCGCGCCCATGCTTTTCCAGTCAGGGAAGAGTTCATCCAGTGCAGTGGTTTCAATAACGGCACCGGAAAGTATATGGGCACCAATTTCCGACCCTTTTTCTATCAGACAGATATCCTGTGATAAATCGTGTTGCTGGCACATCTGTGCCAGTCTGCATGCTGTGGCTAATCCGGCAGGACCTCCCCCTACGATGACTACATCAAAGGGCATTACTTCGCGGTGTGACAATGGTGGCTCATCCGTTCTATTAAAAGACTTTTTGTTAGGAAGGCATTATAATTGTCCTGAAATTTATTATCATGTGAATATATAAAAACTCTTACTTTTCTTCCCACAAACCACATAAGTTGAGCCTTATGAAAATCCTTGTGCCTATCAAGCGAGTTGTTGATGCCAATATAAAAGTCCGTGTTGCGGCCGATAATGCGGGTGTTGATCTCAATAATGTCAAAATGTCGATGAATCCTTTTTGTGAAATTGCCGTGGAAGAAGCGGTGCGTCTTAAAGAGCAGGGGCTTGCCACGGAAATCATCGCGGTCACCATTGGTGAGGAGAAAAGCCAGGAACAGCTGCGCACTGCAATGGCGCTTGGCGCCGATCGCAGCATCTGGATCGAACAGTCAGGACCGGTGGAACCGCTGGCCATTGCCAAACTGTTGCAGGCGGTGGTGAAAAAGGAAGCGCCTGATCTGGTGATTCTGGGCAAGCAGAGTATCGACGGGGATAATAACCAGGTAGGACAGATGCTGGCGGCCCTTTGTGATATGCCCCAGGGTACGTTTGCTTTCAAGCTGGCAATTGAGGATGGCAGAGCCATCGTCAGCAGGGAAGTGGATGGCGGTGAGCAGGTGGTCAGTCTTGCCCTGCCAGCAGTTGTCACCACGGATCTGCGTTTAAATGAGCCACGTTATGCCAAATTGCCCGATATTATGAAAGCGAAAAAGAAACCGATAGAGCATATTCGGCCTGATGCACTGGGTGTAGCCGTGAAGAGCAGTCTTAAAACCTTGTCAGTCAGTGAGCCTGAAGGTCGCAGTGCCGGTGTACTGGTAAGCAGTGCCCGGGAACTGGTGGAGAAACTGCGCAATGAGGCCAGGGTCATTCCTTGATGGATGACTTTTATAAATTACCCCGTTTACCCCGAAAATCAGCCCAGCAAGAATAAACAGGAAGCAGAAATAAATGACTGTACTCGTTATTGCCGAACACAATAATCTCAGCCTGAACCCCGTTACGGGCAGTGTTATCAGGGCTGCCGGACTGATTGATGCGGAAATTCATGTGCTGGTTGCCGGCACTGGCTGTGAATCGGTGGCCGAGGCTGCCAGGCAGTACGAGGGCGTCAGCAAGGTATTGCTTGCAGACAATGCTGTCTATCAGCATCATCTACCAGAGACATTGGCCCCATTGTTGCTGCCAATCAGCGAAAATTACGGCGCGATACTGTCCGCAGCCAGCACCAGTGGTAAAAATCTGATGCCAAGAATTGCTGCCTTGCTGGATGTGGGGCAGATATCCGACATTGTTGCTGTGCATTCGCCCAACACCTTTGTGCGTCCCATCTATGCAGGTAATGCACTGGCAACAGTTGAATCATCTGATCCTGTGAAGATCATTACTGTTCGCACCTCTGCTTTTGATGAGGCGGACAAAGGGGAAGGGTGGGCTGCCATTGAGACCCTGGATCAGGTAATCCATCAGGACAAAAGCCGGTTTGTCAGTGAAAACCTAACTACCAGTGAGCGCCCTGAGTTGGCGGGCGCAGCTATTGTGGTTTCCGGCGGCCGTGGGCTGGGCAGTGCCGAGAATTTTCAACTGCTGGAAAAACTCGCGGACAAGCTGGGCGCTGCAATTGGCGCATCCCGCGCCGCTGTGGATGCCGGTTACGTAGGCAATGATCTGCAGGTTGGTCAAACGGGTAAAATAGTCGCCCCCGATTTGTATATAGCGGTAGGAATATCCGGTGCTATTCAACATCTGGCAGGGATGAAAGACAGCAAAATTATCGTCGCCATTAATACGGATGCGGATGCCCCTATCTTTCAGGTAGCCGACTATGGTCTGGTAGCAGATTTGTTTCAGGTGCTGCCAGAACTCGAAGCCCTGCTATAGTTTGGCGCCTTATTTGGTCTGCCCGGGCTGCTGTCGATCCAACATGATCCGTCTCTCCTGTGCTTTGCGTAGCAATAGCATATAATCTGGTCTCCGCCAGCAATATTCACTTTGCGCGATTCACCAATTTACAGGAGTAAGTTATGCCCAATTGCACACGCTTTCGAGTCCCGACCCTCTCATCACTGGTTTTGTTGTTACTGACCTTTAGTCAGGCAGGATTCGCAGGCTGGACACTCAATTCGGAAGGTTCTTCGCTTTATTACGTCACCAGCAAGGCCGCAGCAATATCAGAGCTGAATACCTTTGGTGAGCTGAACGGAACAATTGATGATGATGGCAATGCCAGTGTCACTATTAGTCTGGCCAGTGTTGATACCGCTATTGATATTCGCAACCAACGCATGCAGGAAATCGTTTTTCAGGTGGCTAATTATCCACTTGCCTCAATTTCACTGACTGCCAATGGTGCACGTCTGGCGGCCTCTAATCCGGGGCAAAGTTTTATGGCATCCTACGATGCCACCATAGATATCCATGGTACAAAGCAGACAATGACAGTAGAGCTGGCTGTGACGAAATTAAGCGATGGTGGTCTTCTGGTAACACTTGCCAAACCACTGATCGTTAATGCTGCATCCTTCGGACTGGCCGAAAGTGTTGAGCAGCTTCGTGAAATCGCCGGTCTGCCTAGCATCAACAATAATGTAGTGGTTGATTTTACCCTGCAATTTGATGCCGATTAGACTTGAGTCCTGATCTGAAATGCAACAAAGCTGGCATTTGCTGCCTGCTAAAACCCAGCTGAAAGATTGAATGGTCTGCTTGAGTTTTAATTACTCAAACAGACCACTCGATGAGATTTGATCACTTCGTGACTAGCTCGAACCAGAGTTATCCTGCTTGTTGCTCTGGTTTGAGGAGTCCTGCGATATTTCCTGATTTGGCGTAAAGGGTTTCCCCTGTGAGCCTGAATCAACCGACCCCTCAATCCCGACAGCTGTTGCCTGATTCATCCTGTTCCTGGGATCATTAGGTGCACGCTGGCGCTCTCTTTTTGGTGTTGGTGTTGGTGTTGGTGAAGTTTCAGGTATAGCAGGTGTTGATACTGGCCCCGTTGTGGCAGCCACGGCATCCGCGTCACTCTTCACTGTTGCAGGTGCGGAATTTTCAGGATTACCGGGCTTTTTATTTGGCTCATTCTGAACATTAGTCTGAGTTGGAGCGCTGTTAAAACCACTGGCACTGTCTGCACTGGCAGCAGGTTTCTCAACCGGGCTGTTGTCGCCCGCAGGATCATTCCGGGAAGAGCTGTTAGCGGAATAATCTGTCTGTGGCGAAGAAACTGCCGTATTTGCTGACGCGTTATCCGTTGAGCTATTAATAGACCCATCAACAGAGTTAGCAGCAAGGTCTGGGCTTCCTGTGCTTTCAGTTTTTGCAGGGGCTTTTTCTACGGCTTGTTCTGAGCTGTTGCTTGCGGTAGCAGAGTCTGCCTGTTGTTCTGCATCAGGGGCATTATTACCCTTAGCAATACTGGTTTCAGCAGCGGTGCCTGAATTAACCTTCTCAGCATTGCCTGTTGCCGGGCCGGAATTTTCAGGACCTTGTTGCACGGCAGAAGCATCCTCCTGATTTTCAGGCCGGGCTTCAGTATTGCTGGCGCTCTTTCGATTTCTTGGTGGTCTTTGTCGGCGTGCCGGTTTTTTCTCAGCGTCGTTATTGCCGCCCGGGCCATCATTTAAGGCTACATTACCGTTTACATCCACATTGACACTGGCTTCGGATACTGCATCTGCTGAGATAAGCGCTGTCTCCTGCGAATTATCGCTGGTTTGCTGTGCATCCAGTTTTCCGCGGCGACGTTCTCTTGGTGAGCGCTGGCGTTTTTCTGAAGGACGCTTGCGTGGTTTGTCTTTATTATCCGACGCGGTTGATGCTTCAGAGGGACTATCCTCAATAGACGCGTTAGTTCCGGCCAACTGATTACCATTATCTTCGTTGCCTGCTGCCTGTGGTTTTCGAGTGCGTTTA
>JAUHWU010000168.1 GCA_030427065.1 Gammaproteobacteria bacterium
TAGTGTCAGCTGTGTCCCGGGAGAGGCCGCCAGCATCATTACTGAAAGAATGCTTTTACCATCGACAGTTTTAGTGCCATTGCGCAGTTCAACAGTACTGCTAAAACCTGAAATGGTTTCTACAAGCTTGGCTGCTGCACGGGCATGCAGGCCGGTTCTGTTCTTGATAGTTATTAATGATTCAATCATAACTGCTTGCTGTTAATGGGTTAATGGATGCCAGGTTCAGCTGATTTCTTTATGCCTGACCTGGACATGATAGCTTTTGGTATTAAATTCCAGCTTCAATTTTTCACAAAGATAAACAGACCTATGTTGCCCGCCGGTACAACCGATAGCAATGGTTATATAACTTCTATTACTGGCTTCAAACTTTGGTAGCCAGCGGGTGAGAAAATCCCTGATGTCCTTGTACATATCCTGTACTTCATGCTGGGAATCCAGATAGTCTGTGACCTCTTTATCAAGGCCGTTCAGGCTGCGCAGGTGTACTACCCAGTAAGGATTGGGCAGGCATCTGACATCGAATACCATATCTGCATCCACTGGTACCCCGTGCTTAAAACCAAACGACTGAAACTGTACTGCCAGACCGGTGCCTGTTTTACTTGTGACGCGGTTCTTGATGATGTCACGCAGTTGATGAAGCGATAGGGAGCTGGTATCAATTGTCAAATTGGAAAGTGAAATAATCGGTGCCAGCAACAACTTTTCTTTTTTTATGGCTTCCAGCAACCCCAGCTTGTCACTTGTCAGAGGATGTCTGCGGCGAGTTTCACTGAAGCGTTTCAGCAAAGTGTTGTCATCGGCATCCAGAAAAATAATCTGGCGTTCAATTTTGTTGTTGTCCAGGCCCTTAAAAATATCCGGAAACTTTTCCAGATCTTCTGAAATATTGCGGGCATCGATACTGACGGCAACTTCCTGGAATTCAGGATGCAAATCATTACTGACGCGTTCAGTAAGTGTTCCCAGCATGCTTGCCGGCAGGTTATCAACGCAGTAGTAACCGATGTCTTCCAGGACATGAAGACAGGTACTCTTGCCTGATCCGGATCTTCCACTGATAACAATAAGTTTCACTAGACTCTGCCGTATTCAATTGCCAAAAATCCGCTGCTAATAATCAGTTTCATCAAATATTGCTGTAGTTAAATGCCTAGCCGGCTGTATTTTCCGGTTTTGCCAATTCTGCTGTTGCTGCAGCATACAGATCGGCATTGTTGTTACAGCCTCTTAAATTTGCGCAGTACGCGCTATCATTAAAACGCTCGGCCAGATTTCTTAATACTTCGAGGTGCCCCTCAATAGTGTTTTCAGGTACCAGTAGATAAAAAAGTAAATCCACGGGTTTGCCATCTATAGCGTCAAAGTCTATACCCTGGTCCAGTTTTACCAGGCAGCCAATGGTGTTTTCACATTTCGGAACACGGCAATGGGGAATCGCAATGCCATTACCCAGGCCGGTGCTGCCCAGTTGTTCCCTTGCGATAAGGGCATTGTAAATCTGGTTGGCATCAACACTGCTGACTTTTTCGGCAATCAGCTCTGCACTGGTTTCCAGTAATCTTTTTTTACTGACACCCTGGATATTACAAAAGGTTAGATCAGGTGACAGGATTGATTTCAGTTCCATAACTATTTTTTCTCTTTATTGCTTTATTCTTTGTTTAACATTCAATACTGTATAAAAATTAAAAAAAATCTGCTGAATTACAGCAGACGCTTTCTCTCATTTGACGGTGCAATAGATAAGGATTCGCGGTATTTTGCAATCGTTCGCCTGGCAATATTAATGCCCTGATCCGAAAGCAATTGTGTAATCTTGCTGTCACTTAAAGGTTTCTGCGGGTTTTCCGAGGCAACCAGTTTTTTAATCAGCGCCCTGATGGCGGTAGAGGAACATTCACCTCCTCCTTCAGTGCCAACATGACTGGAAAAAAAGTACTTAAGTTCAAAAATACCCCGTGGCGTGTGCATGTATTTCTGGGTGGTCACCCTGGAAATAGTTGATTCATGCATGCCAACGGCTTCGGCGATGTCATGTAAAACCAGCGGCTTCATTGCCTCGTCGCCATAATCCAGAAAGCCTGCCTGATGCTCTATAATCTTGTTCGACACTTTCATAAGAGTTTCATTGCGGCTATGAAGGCTCTTGATAAACCAGCGTGCTTCCTGCAGATTTTCCTTGATAAAAGTATTGTCAGCATCGCTACTCTTGCTGTTGGCGAGCATAGCATATTCGGGATTAACACGAATTTTTGGCGCTGTCTCCGGATTCAATTCAGCCTGCCAGACTCCATTTTTCTTGGTGACAAACACATCGGGAATAACATAGGTTGTGTCAGATTCGGTGATTTCCGAGCCAGGCCTGGGATTCAGGCTGAGAATAATTTTCAGCGCTTCTTTTAGTTCAGGCTCTTTCAGCTTCAGTGTTTTGAGTATATGGCTGTAATCATGGCTTGCCAGGTGCGACAGGTGATTGGCAATTATTCGTTCTGCTGTTTCCACGCCGGGAAAGTCCTGATCGATATGTTTAAGTTGCAGGCTCAGGCATTCTTTCAAGTCCCGGTAGCCAACACCTACTGGGTCAAATTGCTGAATTCGATGTAATACAGCCAGCACTTCTTCTTCATCAATATCGAGTTCACGTATTAACGACGCGTGAATGGATTCAATCGTCACAGTGAGCTGACCATTGGGGTCGATAGCATCGATTATAGCCATGGCAATCAGTCTGTCACCATCAGACATTGGAGTCAGATTGAGTTGCCAGTTGAGATGGTCCTGCAGGGTATCCACTTTGGAATTGCGTGATTCAAAGTCGAAATCATCACCGCTGGAGCCGCTGGAAGATGATGCAGGAAGGGTGGTGTTGGTATAAATATCATCCCAGCTGCTGTCGGTGGACAACTCGTCCGGAATAGATTTGTCTTCCCAATTGTCGCCACTGGCAAAATCGTCGTTCTGATCCTGCTCCGGTTTCTGGTTTGATTCAGATGACTGGGAATTTATGTTGGCTGTGAATTCATCATTCCGGGAGAAATCACCTTCATCTCTTGAATCTCCGGAATCCGATAAATCATTTGTCTCTGATGACTCGTCTATTTCCAGCAGTGGATTGGATTCCAGTGCTTCCTGAATTTCCTGCTGCAGATCCAGCGTAGAGAGTTGCAGCAGGCGGATTGCCTGTTGCAATTGAGGGGTCATGGTAAGTTGTTGACCCAACTTTAACTGGAGCGATAATTTCATAAATATTGATATAGAGTATTTGACTTGTCACTTGGCAGCATTGAAGTCTATCCAGGCTATGAAGGCCCCTGATCAGGTGCATAAGAATAGCAAATTTCGGGGTAAGGTGACACAATTTCCTTATATCAGGAATGATTATTGCATTGATTGTTGCATTGGCTAGTGCATTGAGTAATAGCGTGGCATTTTACGGGTTTTTAAGGGCAGAAAAGCTCTCTGGTGTGTTGGTAAGCTCGAACAATCAGGAATTTCCTGAAGAAGCTTAAAGCCTGAATTGGTGACCCAGGTATACTTCCCTAACCTGTTGATTATCCAGTATTTCTTTCGGAGTGCCAGCTGCAAGGATAGAGCCTTCATTGACTATATAGGCCTTCTGACAGATATCCAGGGTTTCCCTGACATTATGATCCGTTACCAACACCCCGATTCCCCGCTCACTCAGATTGCGTATTATCTGCTTGATATCGTTTACCGAGATGGGGTCTACGCCGGCAAAGGGTTCATCGAGCAGGATAAAGGCAGGATCAATTGCCAGTGCCCGGGCAATTTCTGCACGCCGTCTTTCTCCCCCTGACAGGCTCATGCCCAGGGTGTTGGCAATGTGACCGATATGAAATTCCTGCATTAGCTGAAGCGCTTTTTCTTCCTGCTGGGCCTTGCTCAGCTCAGGCCTTGTTTCCAGGATGGCCAGGATATTGTCCTTCACCGTCAATTTTCTGAAGATTGATGCCTCCTGAGGCAGATAACCAAGTCCCTTTCTCGCCCTGACATGCATCGGGGCCTTGGTGATATCTTCTTTATCAATAAACACATTGCCGTGATCGGCACGAACAAGACCAATTATCATGTAAAAAGAGGTTGTCTTGCCCGCGCCATTGGGTCCCAGTAAACCAATGATTTCGCCACTGCGAACTTCCATGGAGGTATTTGAAACTACCTTCCTGCCCTTATAGGATTTTGCCAGGTTAACCGCTTTAAGTATTTTCATTGTGCGTTCGGCTGATCATTCCTGGGAGAGAGTATGAACCTGGCCTGTTCACCGGTGTCACAGCGCGGGGTCGACAACTGTCGGCTTTCAAGATAGTAGTCTATATGACAGCCACTCCAGAGATCATTAGCCTGGCTGAATCTGGCTTGTTCATCTATCGATAAATGCTGGGCATCATAATCCAGAACAATAGTCAGTCCTTCAGCAACCACTATAGCCTGGTCAACAGCAGGTTGTTGCTGATAACGGGCTGGTGAGCCGGTTACTGTAATTTTTTTGACCTCGCCATCTGCACGCTCGATACTTATTTCCTCGCCGGATATTTTCAATGTTCCCTGCGTTATTTCAGCAGGCGATCCGGTGCTGCCATAAAAAATCTGCTTGCCTTCGTCCAGTAAAAGCAGGCTATTGTCATAAGTGCCCAGAATCGCCTGCTCTGCATCCTCGGGTAGGGCGAAACTCCTGCCAGCCAATAATGCCAATACCGGTATCAGGGCGAAAATCAGTTTTACAGGAATAGAACCCGGTCTAGTTGTCATAACGAAATTGTCCATCGGCCAGTTGCCTGAAAGTATTGGCAGAAAGATCTGCAGTAATTCCAAGGCTGGTAGAGCGAAAGCCCTCGCTTTCAAATAAAACACTACTTTGTGTGCTCAACAATTTATCCTCGGGATAAATGGTGAGGGTGTCAGTATAAATATTGATTTCTCTGCCATCTGCTGTAAGGCCATAGATAGTAACATTTTCATTGAGTTCCAGACGGTCCTGGTTTTTTGTTGGGTCAAACTCAATGCTACCGTTTGCAGCCTTGATTTCCCATGTTGAATTGTCTTCGCTGAACAGTAAAAACCTGGGGGTATCGAGAATGCTTATTTCCGGGTTGGGAAAATGGGTCAGACGACTTGCCTGGAAACGATAATCCGCCAAGCCGCTTTCCAGATAATGCACACTGTCCACATCCGCCATGAAATAATCGTAGTCCTGGGCCTGAAGTTCCATCAGGCGACTTATAGCAAGTACTTCTTCATCGGTGGCGCTATCGAGCAGGTAATACATAACAGCGGACAACAGTAATATCGCCAGCAAGTGCTTTTTTAGGCTACTGCGAGGGGTGACTTGCTGGCTATATGTCGGTGTTTTTGTAGGCAAGGTAAAGGTCATGCCTGAATCACAGGCTCAATAATCAAAAAGTTACAGAAATGGTCTGACAGCATCATCAAATTTACCCTGTGCCTGTAATATCCAGTCACAGATTTCACGGACGGCACCATGACCACCTTCCCGTGTAGTAACAGCGTCGGCCGACTCCTTTAAAAGGAAATGTCCGTTCGGCACAGTAATACCCAATTGTGCCTTTTTTATACAGGCAAGGTCGGGTAAATCATCGCCGGCATAGGCCACACTGGAATAATCCATACCCAGTTTTTTCACCAGTGCATCAAGAATATCAAGTTTGTCATCGCTACCCTGAAAAACATGCCTGATGCCCAGGTTGCTGGCACGGGTATTAACAATTTCAGATTTTCTTCCGGTAATCAGTGCTA
>JAUHWU010000025.1 GCA_030427065.1 Gammaproteobacteria bacterium
TAGGCCAGGACTGGAAAGGGGATCAGCGCGTGATCCTGTTTGTGAAATTGATTGGGGATAAAACCTTAAGTGCTGAATTGATCTCGGCTATCAAGAAACAGATCCGTGAAGGCGCCACACCTCGACATGTACCAAATAAAATAATTGCGGTTGATGCCATTCCCAGAACCCGCTCAGGGAAAATTTCCGAGATCGCCGTGCGCGATACCATCCATGGCCGTGCGATAAAAAATACCACGGCGTTGGCCAATGCGGAATGTCTTGCCCTGTATGAAAACATTATTGAATTGCAATCCTAAGTCCATAGCCAGGATCCAGATATGACAGTTATCGTTGCAGCAGCAAGAACCCCCATCGGTAAATTTGGTGGTGCCTTATCCTCAATAGCCGCCTTTGATTTGGGTGCTATTGTTATCAAGGCGCTCCTGCAGAGATCGGGATGCAGCGCTGAAGAAGTCGATGAAGTCATTATGGGTAACGTGTTGCAGGCCGGCCAGGGGCAAGGTCCGGCAAGACAGGCGGCAATCAAAGCCGGCCTGCCGGTAAGTGTTCCTGCCACTACTATTAATAATATATGCGGTTCCGGTTTGAAGTCCGTCAATCTGGCCATGGCGATGATTGAAAGCGGCCAGGCTGATGTGGTTATTGCCGGCGGCATGGAAAACATGAGTGCCGCTCCCTATATTTTACCCAAGGCCCGTGAAGGCTATCGCATGGGCAATGGCGAGTTGGTAGACAGTATGTTGAATGAGGCCTTGGTTGATGCTTTCGATGGCTGTCATATGGGTATCACCGCTGAAAGAGTGGCGAGCCAATACCATATCAGCCGCGAAGCGCAGGATGCTTTTGCCGCCATTAGTCAGCAAAAGGCCCAGCAGGCACTCACTGAAAAACGTTTTGCTGATGAAATTGTGCCGGTGGAGATCACGGATAGAAAAGGCGCTGTGTCAGTTTTTGATACCGATGAATATCCCCGGGCAGGCGTGACGCAGGACAGTATCAGCACACTGGCGCCGGCTTTTCAAAAAGACGGGACGGTTACCGCCGCCAATGCTTCAGGGATAAATGACGGGGCCGCAGCATTACTGCTGATGTCAGATGAAAAGGCCGAGCAGTTGGGCTTGCAAGTAATGGCTCAAATTCTTGGATCTGCATCAACCGGAGTAGATCCTTCAATAATGGGGCTTGGTCCAATCAGTGCAGTACAAAAGGCACTGGATTATGCCGGTCTGTGTCTTGACCAGATCGATCTGATCGAACTGAATGAAGCCTTTGCCGCGCAGTCACTGGCAGTATGCCGGGAGTTAAAACTCAACCAGGATATTGTAAATGTGAATGGCGGCGCCATTGCCCTGGGTCATCCTGTGGGCGCCAGTGGCGCAAGAATCCTTGTCACCCTTCTCTATGAAATGCAGAAAAGACAGTCAGTGCATGGTCTGGCATCACTGTGTGTGGGTGGCGGGATGGGTGTTGCCACGGTGATAAAGAGATAAACAGTTGTGGATATATTGCTGAAATAACTATTTGAGACCTGCTGATGTTTTCGCCATGACGCGCGCAAATAAAGGTAAACCAAGAAGACTGGTGAGCCACCGCCGGGTATTCGGAAAGGGGCAATTATCAAACCATTGTTGATCAACCATGGAAAACTGCCGAATAAAGGGAAATATGGCCATGTCTGCCAGGGAAACAGTATCTCCCATCAGGTACGTACCTTTCTGTAAAGCTGTCTCCAGTATCCACAAATAGTTTTCGCATTTTTCCCGATAATAGTTTTGTTCAAATTCAGGATGGCGATCGGCGTATTTATACTTGTCCAGCCAGCCCTTGAACTCTTCATCATTTTGCGTGATCAGCTGCATGGCATGGCTTTTCTCTGCTTCAGAATAATCAGCGTACCAGCCATCAGGGTCATTAATATTTAAGGCCCACAGCATAATATCCAGGCTTTCGTCGATTACCTGATCGTCGACAACAAGCACCGGAACTGTTCCCTTGCTGGATACCTCCAGCATTGCCCGGGGTTTGTTTTTTAGTGAGACTTCGTGAATATCGATTTGTATATCAGAATTGAAAACAGCCATGCGCGCACGAATGGCATAGGGACAGCGACGAAATGAATACAGAACAGGTGTTGGCATAATCAGAGGGAACGAGACAGTTGTGGTTGCTTTACTATAAATAAACTATGGGGCATTCATGGTTAAAAGCATAACTGAAAGTTTCATGAACCAATACTCCAATTATTGTTTAAAGCTTAATTGGAAGATCTTTAAGTATTGTGTAGATCACTGAAATCATCTGCTAAGCCGGCTTCTGTGAAAATAATCAGAGAATGAAACAGGATAGCATTTTCATTGTATGAAAATTTTGCTGTACTCTGGGCACAATATCCCCATCATATGTAAAGAAATACGAACGCAAGAAAGCAAGAAACAAGCGAAGGAATCCAATGACCTCAAATATTTCAAAGGGTTTAAACGCTCAAGGCGAAAAGCGCATTCATAGTCTGAGTCGCCGACGTCTGCTGGCACTATTGGGCAGTCTGACTTCGGCTGCAGCCTTGCCTGCGCAACTGATGGCAGCAAACTCTGACAACACCAGCAAGCTTGGTCTGCTGATTCCGCCTGCCAATGGCACCCTGCCGGGAGAGGCAGCCTCCATGTACAGTGGCAGCATGGAATATCTGATCGAATCGCTGGGTCTTGAATCCATGACGCCGGACGGTTACGACGCGGTACTGGATCGTATTGCGCCGAAAGCTGAATTGCTGGCGCAGCGTGGTGCGCAAGGCATACTGTTGATGGGTACTTCACTGAGTTTCTACAAGGGTCAGGCCTTCAATGAACAACTGACACAAAGTCTGATCAGCGCCACCGGCCTGCCGTCAATGACCATGAGTACAGCTGTCACTGAAGGACTCAGGGCAGTGGGCGGCAATCGTCTGGTAGCAGCTACCGCCTACAATGATGAGGTGAATAAACGCCTGCAAAACTTTTTGACTGAACACGGTTTTGACGTATCTGTTGTGAAGGGTCTGGAAATTGAAGCGATTGGCGATCTGAACAGTGTTACCCCGGTGCAGTTGATTACCTTCTGCAGCGATGTTGCCGGCATGGCGACTGATGCCGATGCCATGCTGGTGTCCTGCGGTGGCTTACCTACGCTGGAAATACTCGCGCCGGTAGAGGCCCGCACCGGCATACCTGCTGTAAGCAGTACGCCCCATGCCTTGTGGGCCGGGGCCCGCTTGTTGGGGGTGGATAGTCGCATACCGGGACATGGACAATTGTTATCGATCCAGTAAGCGTTTTTCCCTTGTCCGTGTAAGGCACCAACTCCTTGCGCCAGCCACTTTCCTTCCAGCCCAGAGCTGATCAGAATGGCAGGTGTTCAGCTGATGCCCAATAGCCATGCACCTGCATATGCAGGCGGAAAGGCATCTTGATACGGGCAATAGCACCAGCCGCAAAATCCATAGCGTCGACAATGACGACCTCGGATTTCATTTCCCTGAAATTGTTGACGGCGGCAATGATGTAACCATCGCCTTCCGGGGCATTTGCCGAGCGCGGAATGAATTGAGGTTCTGACATGCCATGGGAATCGCCGGCATAAAATTTATCGATCTTGCCGGTGTCATGATCAAAACGGTAGATTGCATTGGATACTCTTACTGCAAGGGTATCGGCAAAGGCTTCAGCCACCGGCAGGGAAGGATCGTTCATCAGCATGAAGCTATATCGAAACGGTTTGGTCAGGTAGCGATCATCCATGCGTACAAAAGTCGTCACCTTGATGCCATCAAAAAGTATTTCCTCTTCCCATGTGTCATTGTCAGCTTCCAGATCAAAGGTCCAGCGCCTGAGCGTTGGGACGTAATCGGCAGGATCGCTAAAGCTGCCATCCAGTTTCGGAAAATACGGGTGAAAATTACCACCAGCCACAGGCGCATCCATAATTATTTTGTTGCCTTCAGTACGGGCATTGGTCGTGTGCACCACCATGTGCTGGTCGGTGGAACCTTTAAACCAGCGAATATCACTGGCATCGCCATCACGGGGAATAATCGCAACATAGGTTGGTGCATCCTCGTCATAGGCCCAATGCAGTTCACCGCGATCCAGACGTTCTTTTGATGTCACCATGGCGGTTGTTGGCAGGATGATATGTTTATCCGTAATCACCATGTCATGCATCATCGACACTATTGGCGTCTTGAACCACATCTCTTTAGTCAGTTTCCCCTCGCGGTCAAAAATAAAAACTGCCAGATCATCGGAACAAAGTCCTTTGGCCTCGTAAGCGAAGGCAATCATTTCGCCAGTGACCGGGTCCTGTTTCGGGTGGGCAGTAAAACTGGTGGCTTTCATTGCGCCGTCAAAATCCCACTCGCCAATGGTCTCCAGTGTGTGCGGATTCACTGCCGTGGGCGGGCTTTCCTCTTTCATGCAAAACAGGCGACCGCCATGCACGATGGGGGTGGTATTGGCAGTATTATGACTGACATTGCGCACGCTGGGATCAGAGGTAAGCGGGTTGCGATACAAACCAAAAAGAGCTTTATGGGCCTTGCGTTCTGCGTCATAGCGCGCTGTACGAACATAACGGGAACGAAAATCAACATTGCCGTCATAAATGCGGAACATGTCGATGGCGCCGTCGGAATTGTAAGGCGTATCATTGGCAAAAAGAGGAGGGAAGCGACGATCAGCCGCACTGCGGTAAAAGGTGCCGCGGATGTCCGCCGGAATTTCACCTTCCACTTCGCAATCTTCTATTTGCGCCTCAAAGCGCATGGGGGCAAAAAAACCACCGTCATGCTTGAAGTTCACTGCCATGCTACAACTCTCCCTTAATAATACCGAGCATGTTATAAACCGGTCATTCTATACGTTCATAATGAGCCGGTGACTGTTGCTATCATGCTTGCGCGCCCCATAGATTCCGGCCGGTTTTATCGGCGCGCTGTCTATGCTGACAGGTGAGAAAGACTATCATGGCATCAAGGTATTACAAACATTCCGGATTTGTTATAAATGAGCCTGGCATACCACTACAGAAGCGTGAATAGCAGACTGCATTTCACTAAACAATACACAGGGGAAGAAACATGGGAATCTCATTTCGTTTAACAAAGCTGGTGAACCAGGGTGGAAAAAAGTTGTTGTTAGTGCTGGCTGGCCTGGCCACTGGCGTGTGTATGGTTTACGCAGCCTCGACCCTGAATCCGGTCAGTTATGATGGCAGTTATGCCCAGGACCGCTCACAAATCGAGGACCTGGAAGCTCGCTATATGTATGCCCTGAACTGGCTTGACGCGGATAGCTATGCTGGCACTTTCACTGAAGACGGAATTCTGGATTGGGCTGGCGGGGTAGCGCAGGGAAGGACAGAAATCGCAGAAGAGATACATGGTATGGCAGCCACCTTTGCTGCTGAAGAAGCCGCCGATGCACCGCTGCGCCCAGCCCGCAAACGCCATTTCATTACCAATATGGCAATCAAGGTTGATGGTGATACTGCACAAAGCCGGGCCTACTGGTTTATCATGAATAATCGCAACCCGGAACGCGCAGGCTACAGTGAAGCCTATGGTCATTATGAAAGTAGTCTGCGCAAAGTGAATGGTCAGTGGCTGTTCACCAAACGCAAGATTTACAACGAGGAATATCCGGACCGCACAGCACCGCTTGCCAATCCGGCCTGGTAGGAAGTTTGCTCTAGCCGGAAGCCGTGTGCAGGGACATGTCGAAACGGAAAATAACCGCTGAATAGACTGAAGCCCTCTGGAATTACTCCTGCAGGCGAATGGTCATGTTGGGGCCCGAGTTCGCCTCATCGGCAAACCAGCGTGTCGTTACTGTTTTGGCCTGGGTATAAAAGCGTACTCCCTCTTTGCCGTAGGCATGCAGGTCACCGTAAAACGATTGTTTCCAGCCGGTGAAGGAGAAAAACGGCAGCGCTACAGGTATTGGCACATTAATACCTACCTGTCCCACTTCTGCCTCAAAACGGAATTGACGAGCAGTCGCGCCACTGGCGGTAAAAATTGATGTGCCGTTGCCAAAGGGATTGTTGTTGATCAGGGCAATAGCTTCATCCAGAGACTCCACACACAAACAACACAGTACCGGGCCAAAAATTTCCTCACGGTAAATGCTCATATCCGGCGTTACATCCCTGAATAATGTCGGCCCGACCCAATGACCATTATCGTGTCCTGGCAGAGTAAACATTGAGCCATCGAGCAAACAATTTGCGCCTTCCTTCTTGCCCTGGGCAATGAGCTGGACAATGCGCGCTTTCGCCCGGGCACTGATGACAGGTCCAAAAGCAGCATCGGTGTCATTCCACAAACCTGGTCGAATCTTCGATATGGCTTCGGCGAGCTGATCAATCCATGCCTCAGCCTCGCCCACAAAAATGGCGACTGATATGGCCATACAGCGTTGACCGGCAGCACCCATACCGGCCCCAATAAGATTGTTGATGACCTGATCCTTGTTGGCATCGGGCATTATTACCATATGGTTTTTTGCGCCCGCCAGACACTGTGCCCGTTTCATATTCGCGGTGGCGGTACGGTAAACATGTTGACCAACCGGTACCGAGCCGACAAAGGATACCGCCCTGACATCCCCGTGGGCCAGTAACTGTTCAACCTGCTCCTTGCCTCCATGAACTACATTCAAGACGCCATCAGGACAGCCCGCCTCAGTGAATAATTCCGCCAGTCGCATTGGCACCAGTGGATCCTGTTCCGAGGGCTTGAGAATGAAAGTATTGCCTGCAGCAATGGCCAGGGGAAACATCCATAACGGAATCATCGCTGGAAAATTAAAAGGTGTTATGCCAACACAAACACCCAGTGGTTGCAGGTAGCTTGCTGTATCGATATTGCGAGCCACGTTTTCCACCGTTTCGCCCATAAGCAGGGATGGCATGTTGATGGCTTGCTCTACCACTTCGATACCGCGCCAGAGTTCGCCCCTGGCATCAGCAATGACCTTGCCTGTGTCATGGCTGAGTAATTCAGCAATTTCATCCTGATGTTGTTTGAGCAAAGCCTGATACGTCATCATGACGCGTGCCCGTTCGACCACTGGCACCTGTCGCCATGTTTTGAAGGCGTCTGCTGCAGCTTTAACTGCAAGGTCAATTTCAGCTTCTGTGGTATTCGGCACCTCGGCAATGACGGAATTATCAGCCGGATTATGTACTGCTATTCGACTGTCACTTTGGGATGAAAAATTCGAGCCGTTGATAAAAAGAGGAACCTTATGCATAAGTTTTTTGTCTTTTTTTCTTACTTGGTGTTTTGCCCAGAGTAGCTTCACCCGCTAACAAGAGCAAGTCTGAAACCCGGTTTGCTATGAGGCTGAGCCAGGGATGACCAGAAAACCAATTTACGCTCCCCCCTCTGATCAACCCTTTTATAAGATCGACTGATCATTAGTCTAAAGACGACTTTAAAGGTAAAATGCCTGGCTCCCTAACCAGCAAATTTCCCCGTCTCAAATTCCTGGGGAAGCAGGATTGCAATGACCGCACAAGATACTCTCTCTCCAGCTATTACCCAAAAAATCGCCTCTGAGTTAAACGTTAAACCGCAACAGGTCAGTGTCGCCATCACGCTGCTTGATGAAGGCTCAACGGTGCCTTTTATCTCCCGCTATCGCAAGGAAGCCACCGGGGGGCTGGACGATTTACAGTTGCGTGATCTGGAGTTACGGCTGCGTTATCTGCGCGAAATGGACGAGCGCATTGACACCATTCTTGCCAGTATTCGTGAGCAGGAAAAGCTGACGCCGGCGCTGGAAAAACAGATTCGTGATGCAGAGACGAAAACCGAACTGGAAGATCTGTACTTACCCTACAAACCCAAACGTCGCACCAAGGCCATGATTGCTATTGAGGCGGGTCTGGAGCCTTTGGCGGATATGCTGTTTGCTGACCCCTCACTGGACCCACAGGTTCAGGCAGCCCGGTTTATCGTGGAGGGCTTTGACGATGCCAAGGCAGTCCTTGAGGGTGCCAGGGATATTCTCATGGAGCGCTTTAGCGAAGACGCGGCCTTGATGGGCAAGTTGCGCAAACACCTCTGGGACAACGGCGAACTGCGTGCCAGTGTGGTTGAAAAGAAAAAAGCGGATGCTGCCAAGTTCACTGATTATTTCGATTATGCCGAGCGCCTTAACAAAATACCTTCCCACCGTGCGCTGGCTGTTTTCCGGGGACGCAAGGAAGGCTTTCTGGCGATTGATATTGGCAGTGCCGGCGTTGAATCAGGCGCCACTGACCCTTGTGAAGGCATGATCGGCAATCACTTCGGCATTGAGAACAAGGGCCGCCCTGCAGACAAGTGGTTAGGGGAGGTGGTGACCTGGACCTGGCGAGTCAAACTCATCCATCGTCTTGAAACCGATCTGCTGGGCCAATTACGTGAACAATCTGACGACGAAGCTATCCGCGTTTTCACGGAAAACATGAAGGCAATTCTGCTGGCACCGCCAGCCGGGAACAAGGTCACTATGGGGCTGGACCCGGGCCTGCGCACCGGCGTAAAGGTTTGCGTGGTTGATCGTACCGGGAAATTTCTCGAAGACACCGCGATATATCCCCATCAGCCCAGAAACCAGTGGGATGAATCCATTGCGGTACTGGCAAAACTGGCCAGCAAGCATGGCGTTGAATTAATTGCCATCGGCAATGGCACCGCCTCACGGGAAACCGACAAGCTGGCCGGCGAGCTGATAAAGAAGCATAAGGAACTCAAGCTCGACAAGGCCATGGTTAATGAAGCCGGTGCCTCGGTCTATTCTGCCTCGGACATAGCCCGGGAAGAATTCCCCGATCTGGATGTGACCGTGCGTGGGGCAATCTCCATTGCCAGACGCTTGCAGGACCCCTTGGCTGAACTGGTGAAACTGGATCCCAAGTCTATCGGGGTGGGGCAGTATCAGCATGACGTGAGTCAGTTCAAGTTGGGCAAAAGTCTTAATGCGGTGGTGGAAGACTGCGTGAATGCGGTGGGGGTAGATGTGAACATGGCATCGGCTGCCTTGCTGCAACAAGTCTCCGGACTAAATTCATCTATCGCCGCCAATATCGTTGAGTATCGCAACCAGCATGGCGCATTCAAAAATCGAAACGGCCTGAAAGTCGTGCCGCGTTTTGGTGAAAAGAGTTTTGAGCAGGCCGCCGGTTTCCTGCGCATCAGAGACAGCGACAACCCATTGGACGGGTCTGCTGTTCACCCGGAATCCTACAGTGTGGTGGAAAAGATTTGCGCCGCCAGCAAGAAAAAAGTGGCCGAGATGATTGGCGATCACAGTTTTCTGAGCAAATTAAATCCTGCCGATTTTACCGATGAAAAATTTGGCCTGCCCACGGTCACCGACATTATTGCCGAACTGGAAAAACCCGGACGCGACCCAAGACCGGAATTCAAGACTGCCGAGTTCAAGGATGGTATCGAGTCCATGAATGACCTCAAGGCAGGCATGAAGCTGGAGGGTGTCGTCACCAACGTCACCAACTTCGGTGCTTTCGTGGATATCGGTGTGCATCAGGATGGTCTGGTGCACATCTCGGCCCTGGCGAACAAGTTCATCAAGGATCCACATACCGTGGTAAAGACTGGCGATGTGGTCAAAGTCAAAGTGATGGAAGTGGATGTGCAACGCAAGCGCATTGCTCTTTCCATGCGCCTTGATGATGAAGTGCAGGCCAAAAGTTCCGCTAAAGAATCACCTGCAAAAAACAACAGCAAGCACAGATCAGCAGCACCAGCCGAACGAAAACCGGTTCAGCCTGCCATGGGTTCCATTGGCGCCCTGTTGATGGATGCGCAAAGCGCTAAAGACAAGAAAGGTAAAAAAGTTTAAGCGCTTGATCACTGATGCAAGTGGGTGACGTTCAACTCACGCCTGCCACATACTTTAATCCTGGCTCTTATTACGGCTGGTATGCGGCTACATTTCAGTGGTTGGCGGTTTACTGTGTAGCCAGATGCTCCGACAGGTAGCTCATTACTGAGTTGTATTCCTCATCAGTAAGTCTCATGCCTTTGCCAATCATTGTGCTGACCACCTGTGACCACTCGTCAGGCGTACGCGGCTCGGCAACAATTAAATCAATGCCATGGCAAGCGGTGCAGGATCGGTCGATCTGCTGTTTGCCCAGCGCCTCAGGCAGACTAAGGCCTTCGGCGGAGGCAGCAGCTACTGCCGCTGAGGGCGGTTCAAGTCGCAGCAACATACCGTCAGTATCTTTGGGTCCACGCAGCCTGCCTTCTGTCAGCACATAGATATAGCCATCCGGTCCCTGCCGAATATCGCGAAAGCGAACGTTTAATTCGTTAAGCATGGTATCGCCCTGTGTGATGAAGTCGCCATCAATGATCATTTGGGCAATCTTTTTGGAACCGGCACCAGCCACCATCAAACTGCCATTCAAGCGTGGGAATTTATCACCAGTGTAAAAAAACATATTCTCGGGGTTAAAGGGCGGGTTCCAGAAAAACATTGGATTATCCATGCCGTCACGATACCAGGGTTGATCGGAAACATAGCTACCGAAATAATGTCTGCCCAATGAAACCAGCGGCCAGCCGTAATTGTGCCCGGGGATTATGAGGTTGATCTCGTCTCCGCCGGCAGGACCAAATTCGGAGGCCCACATGTCTCCTGTCGCCGGGTCCCAGGCCATGCCATAGACATTGCGATGCCCATAGCTGTAGATCTCGTCCAGAGCGTCAGGTGTATTAACGAAGGGGTTGTCGGCAGGAATTGACCCATCGTCACGCACCCGCAGAATTTTACCGATATGGCTGTCCAGGTTTTGCGCCTGGGGACGTGCGCTGGATACTTCATTTCTGGTAGTGCCATCACGATCGCCGACGCTGATGTAGAGCATTTCATCAGGCCCGAATACCATGCGTCCTCCGTAGGTGCCCAGAGGACTTTCCCAGGCCTGGGCAACGAGAATATCTTCCACCTCTGTCAGTTGTCCTTCAGCAAAACGGGCGCGAAAGACCGCCAGGGTCGTTCCCGTCTGTGGTTCCCGGTCTTTGGTATAGGAGATATACAGGCGCTGGTTGGTTTCAAAGTCGGGATGCAAAACGATATCGTGCAGTCCTCCCAAACCAACATTGTTGATGGCAGGCAGACCTGAAACGGGGACAGGATCGAGAACGCCGTCCCTGATCACACGCAAACGTCCCGGCCGTTCAGTGACAAGCATGGTATTTTCGCCGGGCAGGAAAACCAGGCCATCGGGATGCGACAGCCCTTCCGCCAATTTGACGACGCGAACAGACATCCCGCCAACGCTCCCGAGCAGAACCGGCTCGTCAACTGCACTGCCAGTGAGCGCATCACCGGGATAATTGCGCAATATCTGTGCAGGGGTAAGCGGCGCGGTGACGCCCGGTGTTTCGATCTGGGTGAAGGCGCAAAGCGGCAATGTCGCGAAGGCAGTGGCCGCAATAGACATATAAAGGGTGCGAAGCAAGTTGCCTCCTAAAACCAGTGTTGAAGTTATGAACATAGTGCAATAGTTATACCAAGTGAAGTAAGAAGAAAAGGGGCTGATGGGGTGTCCAGTCAACTCTCACTCAACTCGTAGTCAACTCTCAGTCAACTCTCAGTCAATTCTCACTTAACTCTCAGTCAAGGCTGTCCCGTTCTTTTTATCAGGAGCCTGTGAATCTTTCAGGGTCATTGCTTTCCAACGGTGGGCAAGTTTTTCTGTAAAAAATCAGGGCAATTGCGTTTTTTGGGATCTGGGGACTCAGGATTGAAATATTTGAGATGGTGATAAGACAAAAAATTGATTGTGGTCAATATCTGCGTTAAGACAAAAGCCAGACTGGATGCTGAAAATCAAGTGGAAAGCCGGTGAATGTTTAAATGGAAAAGGCAGATACCGGCAAGCAAAAGTGCACATCCAATAATCAGGAGTCCTTGAACATGACTGGTTATGAACATCTTGTCGACCTGGGTCCACCCGGATCAGCGCTGAAAAATTCCCTCATTATCAGTGGAATTGACGAAGAGAGGGAAATAATTGATGTCGACATTTCGCAAGAGCGTTTTTGTTTTTTCAATGGCGCTGCTTACCCCCAGGGTAGCTTTATAAAAACTACAGGTAGTATTTTACAGTGTGATCGCGGGACCTGGGTAGATGTCGAAGTAGAGGAAGAATTTTAATATTACCGAGCACTTTCATGGTTAACATGAAAAGTGGAAAGCTATGGATATGCCCGAAGCAGTCATTCAATCAGGCAATGAACGCGCACCAACAATGAGTGTAATGGATGCCATCTATAAACGCCGTTCTGTGCGTTCCTATCAACCACAGACAGTGCAACGGGATGTTATAACAGCACTGTTATCAGCAGCCGTGCAGGCACCTACCGCCCTGCATGGGGAGCCCTGGGCCTTTGCTGTCATTCAGGATCATGGCTTGCTCAGGGAAATTTCAGACAGCGCCAAACAATCCATAAGCCCGGAAATGCACCAGCGCTTACCCGATCGCATCAAGGCACCTGATTTTAATGTTTTTTACAACGCCGGCACCCTGATTATCATTTATGCCAGGCAGGGTGAGCCTTTTGCTATGGCAGATTGCTGGCTGGCAGCGGAAAACCTGATGCTGGCGGCCTGCGCCATGGGCCTGGGATCATGCGTTATTGGTCTTGCCCTGGAGGCCCTGAATACGCCGCAGTGGAAACAAAAACTTGGTGTGGCAGGGGACATGACGGCTCATGTTCCAATAATACTCGGTGTCCCTGAGGGCGAGACTCCCTCTGTATTACGCAAGGAGCCAGAATTGATGGTCTGGAAGCAGTAACAACAGGGTGTGGATGTCAGGGAGATCATAGATGAAAGACGTCATTATCGAGGGGGAAAACCTAAAATTACCAGGCTTGCTCAGCATTCCTGAAGCAAGTACAAAACTGGTGATTTTCGCCCACGGTAGTGGCAGTAGCCGGCTTAGCCCTCGCAACCGGTTTGTCGCAAAGAATCTGGCCAGAAAAGGAATTGCTACCTTACTGTTTGATCTGCTTACCGATGAAGAGACATCAAACCGGGACAATGTTTTTGACATTGACCTGCTGGCTGAACGATTGAAAATGGCAACGGCATGGGCTCAACATCAATCGCAACTCGAGGGGCTGGTTATTGGTTATTTTGGCGCCAGCACTGGTGCTGCGGCAGCGCTGGTTGCGGCAGCCGACTTAGGTAAGCCGATTGCAGCCATTGTCTCGCGTGGAGGCAGGCCTGACCTGGCAATGTCCAGACTGCCAGAGGTAAGTGCTGCTACTCTATTGCTGGTAGGTGGAAAAGATCACGGCGTGATTGAACTGAATATGGAAGCCGCCGACCGTCTCAATAATTGTGAGGTGATTATTATTCCCGGCGCCAGCCACCTGTTCGAAGAGGAAGGCACCCTGGAGCAGGTCTGTGATCATGCCGCCAGCTGGTTTATCAAATATCTCAATACCGGCAAGAGAGTGTGAGTACCGGTAATATCAATCTTTTTGTCTGTGGTGATGTCATGACGGGACGTGGTATCGACCAGATTTTGCACCACCCCTGCAAACCGGTAATTCATGAAGCGTATATTAAAGATGCAAGGGACTATGTTGTATTGGCTGAGCAGGTAAATGGATCAATTCCACGCGCAGTTACGGGTAGCTACATTTGGGAAAATATTGCCAGTGAATGGAACAAACGGCAACCACTGATAAAAATAATAAATCTTGAAACAGCCATTACCTGCAGTGATCATCACTGGCCCAACAAGGCGGTTAATTACCGTATGCACCCTCGTAATCTTGATGCCCTGAGTTGCGCGCAATTTGATATTTGTACGCTCGCCAACAACCATATACTGGACTGGGATAGAGCGGGACTCAGGGAAACATTAAGGACATTGGACGGCGCAGGCATTAAGGTTGCTGGAGCAGGCATGAATAAACAGCAGGCAATGAGGCCGGCCGTGTACCCCTTGTCCGGGGGCAGGCGGCTATTGGTATTCGCCATGGCAGCCACATCCAGCGGAGTCCCCTCTGCCTGGGAAGCAACAGCAGAGCAGCCCGGACTATATCTGTTGCAGAGCTTTGATGGGCAAACCCTGGTGCAGATAAAACAAAATATAGAATCCTATCAACAAAGCGGTGATCTGGTGATTGTCAGTATTCACTGGGGTGCCAATTGGGTCTCTGAGATTCCAGAGTCACACCGGGCATTTGCCCATTATCTGATTGATGAGGTAGGGGTTAGTCTGATTTATGGACACTCTTCGCATCATCCGTTACCCATCGAGATTTACAGGCATAAAGCGATCCTTTATGGCTGTGGTGATTTTATTAATGATTATGAAGGGATCAGCGGGATGGAAGCATTCAGGGGCGATCTCTGCTTTATGTATTTTCTGGAGTTTGATTGCCAGTTTCTCGAACTGAGAAAAATGCAGCTGGTAGCGCTGCAGATTAGACGATTTCAATTACATTATGCCGCCTCTGAAGATATGCAATGGCTGCTTGACCGTCTTAACAACAAAGCATTCAAGCATCAGGCGCACTTTTATCTGGAAAATAGCCATACATTCAGGTTGGAAGAAAGGTTTATTCAGGAAGGGCAATATCATGATATTTAACAACCGGCAGCATGCTGGCAAAAAACTGGCGCAAAGACTCTTGCAAAAGTGGGAAGAGGGCAGCCTGGATTTAAGCAATGCCGCTGTCATAGCGTTGCCACGCGGCGGCGTGCCGATTGGTTTTGAAATCAGTAAAGCGCTGAAACTGCCTCTTGATGTTTGTATCGTTCGTAAAGTAGGCGCACCAATGCAGCCAGAGCTTGCCGTAGCGGCAGTAGCGGAAGGAGGGGAAATCGTCGTGAATGAAAATATTCAGGGCTCCCTGGGCCTGTCCGATACTGAAATAGAAAAACTGGCAAAGACCAGGCGCGAGGAAGTCAAAGTTCGCGTGAAAAAGTTTCGTGGTGAGCGTGCGGCTATCAATATTCGTGGCAAAGTAGTGATACTTGTAGATGATGGACTGGCCACAGGGGCAACGGCCTTATCCGCTATCCATGTGATAAGGAAAATGCAGGCAAGCAAGATCGTACTTGCGCTGCCTGTCTGTCCGGAAGATGCAGTCAACAGATTCAGACAAGAGGTTGATGAGCTTGTTGTACTGTCTACACCTGAGGTCTTTTATGCTGTAGGCCAGAGCTATGCTGACTTTGACCAGATCAGCGATGAACAGGTCAAGGCGCTTTTGGATCAGGCAAACAGCTTGCAGTTCGGTGACTAAAAAAAATCGGGAATTACACAGGAACTTTGTTGAGGCGTCAAAAAGTTGTGATTGATACCACTACTGTAAGTCGGAGAAATTAATATGCTCCTGTTTGCCTTGAATACAAGCGTGGCCTTTGGTGAAAAAGTCGCAGCGCACTTAAACATTCCACTTGCCCAGCATGAAGAGCGAGAGTTTGAGGACGGCGAACATAAAATTCGCCCGCTTGAAAATGTTCGTGGCCGGGATGTGTTTGTTATCCATTCACTATTCAGTGAACCTGGACAAAGTGTTAACGACAAAATCTGTCGCCTGCTATTTTTTATCGGTGCCCTGCGCGATGCCAGTGCCGGCAGGTTAACCATAGTTGTCCCTTATTTTGCCTATGCCCGCAAAGACAGGAAAACCAAATCACGTGATCCAGTGACAATGAAGTATATGGCGCAAATGTTGGAAGCAGCCGGTGCTGAACATCTGCTTACTATGGATATCCATAACCTGGCCGCCTTTCAAAATGCATTTCGTATTCCTGTTGATCATCTGGAAGCCCGGGTTATTTTTATTTCTTATCTGGCAGGCATGGTAGGAAATGAAAAGCTGGTTGTTGTTTCACCTGATGTCGGCGGATTTAAGAGAATGGAAAAGTTTTGTGAAAGTTTGTCAGTGTTTCTGGGAAATGATATCAACAGGGCTTTTCTGGAGAAAAGACGTAGTGAAGGGAAGGTAAGTGGCGAGGTCCTGGTGGGAGATGTGCAGGGTCGTGTTGCCATTATCATTGACGATATTGTCAGTTCTGGCACTACTCTCAATCGTGCCATTCATGCTTTGCAGCAACACGGAGCACAAAAAATATTTGCAGCAGCAAGTCATGGTATTTTTGTTGGCAAGGCCGCCGAATTTCTGGCTCAGCAGGGATTGGAAAAATTATTCATAACAGACAGCATTCCTCCTTTCAGGTTGGCGCATAATCTCATTCAGGAGAAAATCACTGTTGTGAGTGTTAGCGCTTTATTTGCAGAAGCCATAAGACGGATCCACGAAGGTAACTCGGTGAGTGAATTATCAGAGAATATTCCTTCTGGCTAGTCCAGGATAACTGTTGATAATTCAAAATAGGCGGTCGTCTTTAGCGCATACTTGTGTTTGTCTTTTACCTGGGGATCATCCAGATGCCAGGCCGAGAATTTTGCTCTCTTACAGGCACGCAGGCTTTTAAAAAAGGGCAGTAATTGCTGTGGATAGTTATCAGCACAGTACTCCCTGTAAGTTTCAAAAAAAATATCGCCTATCTCGGGATGGCCCAACAGCTGACATTCGATATACAAATAAGACAATTCATCAATGGGATCAACTTGCCTGTCAGCTGGCTCCACCTCGAGCCGATCAATCAACACCGGAGGATTTGTCAGACAAATATGTTCCGGTTTTAAATCGCCATGACCATCGGTTATTCGCTCTTCATTTACGCGTTGCGCTAACAGCTTTTTAAAGGTATCCAGTGTGTTCAGCTGAGCTTTATAAACTTTAGTTACTAACGTGCTGGCAAGACCATATTTTGCGGCGGACAAGACCTGGTAAGACTCTTCTATTGCTGCCCTTAAACTCTTAAGGTACTGCGCGGGGGTAACTTTCATATGGCTTGAGCGCTGATAGAATCCGGCAAGTCGTTGTGCTGCCTGCCGAATCAGTTGGACAGAATAGGTATTTTGCGTAATCTGGTAGTCCAGCATCAGCTGGTGGGGAAGGCGTTTCATCTGGAGTAGGTAGTCAATAATTTCTCCCCGATTCTCATTATCATTCTCATACGACAGATGCAGGTGTCTTTTCGGAGTTCTGAATAAAGTGAGCAGGCCATGATAGATACCAGGCGCAAGCCAGGTATTTATGTATAGCTCCGTTTTCAGTCTTTGCTGCCGCACCTCCAGTTTAGTGAAGTTAACGAAGGGCAGTTGTACGGGCTTTTTCATTTTGTATGCATACTCATCGGTGAGAAATACCCAGGACAGGTGTGTTTCAATCGACTTGACCGATCCGGTCTTTTCAGGAAAAGATGACGGATGCTTAAGAAATTCAACTTTTTCCTGCAGCTCCTGCCAGTGCTTGCTCTTTTCCCCCGCATACATAACTTTATGCTCAACCAATAATGCTTTGAGCATTATGAAAGCTGCTGCTATCGGCTTTTCTGACCTGTATCAAGTCTGTATTAGCCCGTTTGCCAGATTGTGGGGCCAGAAATTCTGTTTTTTTTGTGCTTTATCAATTGTAAGAGGTGCTCATGTCGTAGTCTGTTCAAGGATATAAAAAGTACAGACGCCACTGACTACTGCCCATTCAAGACAATGGAAATAAGTAAATTGAGCAGGAAAAAACACGTGATTGGCTGCGAATCGTCCTGGAGTGAACTCCCGGAAACTGTACTGGCAGCCATGCAATCAGATGCGGATAAGGGACTGGCGGCTTCAGAAGCTGCCAGGCGCCTGCACCGATTTGGTCATAATCAACTGCGCTCAATAAAGCGACGGCCGGTTTGGGCAATATTCATTGATCAGTTGAAGTCAATCGTTGTTCTGCTCTTGCTTGGTGCCGGATTTCTGGCCCTGTTGTTTGAAGATCATATTGAGGGGGTAGCTATCTTTGCCGTAGTTGGCATCAATACCCTGTTTGGTTTCATTACTGAATGGCGCGCAACACGTTCCATGGAGGCACTAAGACGCATGGGCCAGGTGGATACAGTGGTCATCCGTGATGGTGTTGCCCAGCATATTCCCGCGGTTCAGCTGGTGCCAGGTGATATCGTCGAAGTAGATGGCGGCAATATCATTACTGCTGATATGCGGCTGTTGACGTCTGCCAAACTGCAGGCTGACGAATCTGCCCTGACCGGCGAATCGCTTCCGGTCAGAAAATCGGTCGACACAGTGTCCGCTGATACAGGCCTGATGGAGCGTAAAAACATGTTATATAAAGGCACGGCGGTCACCCGGGGCAGCGGCCGTGCCGTAATCGTGGGTACAGGCATACATACGGAGCTGGGTAAGATCGCAGAGCTTGCCAGCAAAGCAGAATCCCAGGCAACACCCCTGGAAAAACGACTGGATACCCTGGCCGGCCGCTTGGTGTGGGTGGTTATCGCTCTCGCCCTGGCAGTTGCACTGGCCGGTCTTGTCACCGGCCGGGAGACCTGGCTGGCAATCGAAGTCGCCGTAGTACTGGCAGTATCTGCCATCCCTGAGGGATTACCCATCGTAGCTACCATAGCCCTGGCTCGCGGGATGTGGCGAATGGCACAACGTAATGCGCTGATCGCGAAACTTTCAGCGGTAGAAACCCTTGGGGCAACGCGCGTCATACTCACCGATAAAACCGGCACGCTTACCGAGAATCACATGACTGTCACCGTGGTATGCCTGTTCGATGCCCAGGTTGAAGACCTGGGCAAACCTTCTCTTTACGACCCTGCCATCGACAGTTTGTTAGAGACGGCTGCCCTGTGCAGTAATGCCTGCCTCACGGAGACTGAATCCGGCGCTTTTCAGTCTGTCGGAGATCCCATGGAAGTGGCTTTGCTTGAGGCCGGCCGCAAACACAGGATCAGTCGCGACCGATTACTGGCGCAGTACCCCGAACGGAAGGAATTCGCCTTCGATCCCCTGACGAAACGCATGGCCACGATACATCAAAACGGGGATGCATATATTGTTGCAGTGAAAGGCGCACTGGAATCAGTACTTCCGCATTGCAGTCATGTCCTGAACGGGGAAGGCAAAAGTCCTTTGGGTATAGACATGAGTAACAGCTGGCTGAAACGTATAGAGGAGCTTGGGAATCAGGGGCTCCGGACCTTGGCTATCGCGCGCAAAGAAACCGGCTCTGAGACAGAAGACCCGTTTGCCGGCCTGACCCTGTTGGGCATTGTCGGCCTGGAAGATCCCCCCCGCAAAGGGGTAAAGGAAGCCATTGCCCGCTGTCGGCTGGCGGGTATTGAGGTGGCCATGATTACCGGAGACCATGGCGCGACAGCTAAAAATATCGCCATCCAGACTGGCATTATTCCAGCGGAAGCCGGTGAAAGCGTGTTCGTTAATGGTGATGAGCTGGATGCACGCCTGTCGGGAAAAGACCATAAGACATTGCTGGCGGTTCGCGTGTTTTCCCGGGTGACACCGGAGCAGAAACTGCGGTTGATTGATTTTTATCAGGCTTTTGGTGATGTGGTAGCAATGACAGGTGACGGCGTCAACGATGCCCCCGCGCTGAAGAAAGCCGATATCGGCATTGCTATGGGAATTCGCGGTACTGATGTCGCCAAGGAAGCCGCGGACATGGTGTTGCAGGATGACGATTTCAACACCATCGTAATGTCTGTTGAGCATGGCCGGGCCATCTTTGAGAATATAAGAAAGTTTGTGGTATACCTGCTGTCCTGCAACATCAGTGAAATTCTGGTTGTCAGTCTGGCAACGCTGGCCGGCGGTCCTCTGCCTCTGCTGCCTCTGCAGATACTGTTTCTTAATCTGGTGACCGACGTGTTTCCGGCGCTTGCGCTGGGCGTCGGTGAGGGCTCACCATCACTCATGCAGGCCATGCCACGGCCACCAGAGGAAGCCGTATTGACGCGAATTCACTGGCTGCGCATTGCTGGCTACGGGGCAATTATCGCTCTACTGGTTCTGTCGGCCATGGCAATTGCCATCTTCTTTCTGGGTTTCAGTACGGAACGCGCGGTTACCGTGTCATTCTGCACACTGGCTCTCGCCCAGCTCTGGCACGTCTTTAATATGCGCAGTAAGGATGGTCAGGTAATAAATAATGAGATTACCGGCAACCCATGGATCTGTGGCGCCGTGGTTATCTGTATTGTCCTGGTGCTGGCTGCGGTTTATATACCAACACTGGCTGGCGTTTTGAAACTGCAGCATCCTGGCACAGAAGGCTGGATACTGATTATGGCAATGAGTCTTGCGATACTGCTCAGTGCACCCCTGGTAAACAGATTTCACTGAGGGGCATGGGCCGGTGAGATGCCGGGGTATGAAAAATCGGGGTCAGATTCCTATTCTTTCAGAAAGATAATCTGTCACTTATTCATTACTGGCCTGGTGAGAATTATTTGCTGGCCAGAATAAAGAATTGGTGCCAGAGGCCGAATTGGTCCGTTTATCCTGGTGCGGATAGTTGAATTATCAGTGTTCTTAATGAGTCTTACGGGGCCTAAAGGTTGTTGCGGAATCACACGAGGATTTTGCAGTGGTCGGGTAATTCGGTGATCATTTCTGGAAATGAAACTCTTGGGCTCTTGTGATTCAGGAGAACTGCGTTCTCCCTACCGGCTGTGTGTAAACTCTCGGCTATGTTTTCGAGGCTCACTATCTGGGGAAGGTTTTCTTTCCAGGATAAATGGTGCCCAGAGGCGGAATCGAACCACCGACACGAGGATTTTCAATCCTCTGCTCTACCGACTGAGCTATCTGGGCATTACTCTGAAAGTCACTTTAATCAGCAACCTTCCATTCAACTGAGGTGTCGCGCTGCGCACGACTCTCTGCTCATTCCAGCTTTTGATCATAGATCAAAAGCGTTCCGGTTCGTTTGAAGCTGGCGCTTCAAAAACACTCACCGTTTACCCAACTGAGCTATCTGGGCATTACTTCATTGAACAACCAACACGGGGTTGGCTTGTGCGCTGAAAACGCAAGGCGCGTATTAAACCTTCTGTCTGTGTATGAGTCAAGAATTCCCTTGAAAATCACGCTTCCGGGGGAACATAGCCATCGGCCTCGTCGGCTTCCTCATTGGCGAAGAATTTGCTCATTTGCTCCATCAGATAAGTGCGGTCATCCGGATTGATCATGGATAGCTGCTTTTCATTGATCAGGCGTACCTGGCGGGCCTGCCATTCTGTCCATGCCTGTTTGGAAATGGTGTCATAAATTTCCTGGCCTTTGGCGCCGGGCAGGGGAGCCATGGGCAGGCCTTCCATCTCTTTCTGATATTTCTTGCAGAATACTGTGCGGCTCATGATGTTGGTAAATTAATCCTGTTCATTTTCAATTGCGCTAGTTTAGTGGCTATCGGGCCAATAGCAAGGTTAACATCTGCAGTAATTGTTCCTGGTATAACCAGGCTAGCTCATTTCAAAAGGGTATCAATGGCTTCTGCGCCAGTCATAGGGCTCAACGGGATTGGCGTCGCGCCAGAGTCCCAGTTGACGTTCCTGTGCATTATTATGGGCCTGACGTAATTCCCGGTTATCAGGGGCAAAGAATTCATACCACCAGGCATGCCCTTCGGCCACCATTTCCAGATTGATATTCCTGTTTTCCAGATAAACCGTGCCTACCTGGCGGCCATAATCATCGGTGTCCTGCACCACCACCCTGATCCGGGTATCGCTGACCTTTGCTCTCAAGGCGTTGGTTGACTCTGAGCCGTAAGGTTGATCCCTTTCCGGCGCATCGATGCCATAGAGGCGAATGATGTCAGATCTGCCTTTTATGTTATTGATTCGCAGGGTATCACCATCAGTGATACTGCTTACCTGACCCTGTATTTCGATACCTGTTGTGAGGCTACCTGCAGTGTCAGGAGCTGACTCGTCCAGGCCAGCCATTAAATCCCGAGCTGAATTTAATGGGTCCCGGTACCAGTTAACCTGGCCTGATTGGTAGTACTGAAAGCCGCTTAAGCTTAGTGCGGTCAGGCAGATAAGGGTTATAAATTGAAAGAAATTATTCTTTTTATGCGCCATTGTGTCCCTACTTTTTTTAACAGCACTGTAGATGATGTGCCGGAAAATTTCTTTATAGATTACTTTCAAGATTGTTTTTCAGGGTGCCCAGCAGGTTTTTAACTGGCGCGGCCAGTCCCAGCTTGCCCGGGTTTTCAAGATCATACCAATGCCAGCGGCTGCTCTCCAGAACGTTGTCCTGCGGCTTGTTCAATGAAATAAGCACCGGAGTCATATCAAGATGAAAGTGGCTGAAGGTGTGGCGCATCGGTTGCCATTTACGGATCTCGCCAGCGGGTTTCAGGCCATTGGCCAGCAGATAGGAATCGGGCGCCGCATCAACCGGGATTTCCGGAAAGCTCCACAGTCCACCCCAGATGCCCTGGGAGGGACGTTTCTCCAGCAGCACTTTTCTGGCGTCAGGGCTTTGCAGAATCAGCATAGCGGTAGTTTTAACGCGCAGGGTTTTCTTCGGTTTTTTCCGGGGGAAACTATCTGTGCGCTGAGTTTGATAGGCCTGGCAACTGTCCTGCAGCGGGCACAGGTCACAGGCCGGTTTACTGCGGCTGCATAAGGAGGCGCCCAGATCCATCATGGCCTGGTTATAGTCGCCGCAGTTTTCATCGGGGGTATAGCGCTCGGCTATTTCCCAGAGTTGTTTATTGGTGCTGGTTTGATCCGGCCAGCCTTCCACGCAGTGATAGCGGCACAGCACCCGTTTGACATTGCCATCCAGAATCACTGCGCGCTTGTTCATGGACGCTGCAATGATAGCGCCGGCGGTGGAACGGCCGATACCGGGTAACTCACTCAGTGCTTCAACTGTGTCGGGAAAAATATCCTTATATTGCTGATGAATTATTTTCGCGGCTTTATGCAGGTTGCGCGCCCGGGCGTAGTAACCCAGTCCGGTCCATAAATGCAGCACATCGTCCTCATTTGCCGTTGCCAGCGACTTTACATCGGGAAACCGGCTCATAAAGCGCTCAAAGTAGGGAATCACCGTGGAGACCTGCGTTTGCTGCAACATGATTTCACTAACCCAGACCTTGTAGGGTGTTTTATCCTGTTGCCAGGGCAGATGATGACGGCCATGTTGCTCGAACCAGGCCAGTATTTGCTGGCTGAACAAGTTGTTAGTTGTCGACAATAGAAATTTCCGGATGATGAATCATAAGTGATAATGGCAAATGACGCTGCGCTTACTCGCCCTGCCAAGTGTTTATAGTGCGCGAGTAGTTTACCTGTAAGGCGCGTGCTTGGTAAGAATTCCATGGCCGATTCCCAGGACAATGAAATATAAGGATTTTTCCAGTTTCCTTTTTCACTTGGGCAGGGAATGGGCGTATAATCGCGTTTTTTCTGAAACGCTCGCCATTAACAGGCGGCCCCAGGGGATGCTATGACAGCCCGAACGGCGTCAGTAGAACGCAATACCAAAGAGACTCAAATTTCCGTCAGTATCAATCTGGACGGCACCGGTGATTATAAAATTTCATCCGGTCTGCCGTTTCTGGAGCATATGCTTGAGCAGGTGGCCCGCCATGGTCTGATTGATATGGACATCAAGGCAGATGGCGATCTGGAGATTGATGCGCATCACACGGTAGAAGATCTGGGCATCACGCTGGGACAGGCCTTTGACAAGGCGCTGGATAAAACCGGCATCCGCCGCTATGGCCATGCCTATGTGCCGCTGGATGAAGCGCTGTCACGGGTGGTGATCGATTTTTCCGGACGTCCCGGACTTGAATACAATATTCCCTTCAAGCGTGGCTCGGTGGGCGGTTTTGACGTGGATCTGTTTTACGAATTCTTTCAGGGCTTTGTGAATAGCGCCAAGGTCACCCTGCACATTGATAACCTGCGCGGCAACAATGCCCATCACCAGATAGAAACGGTGTTCAAGGCCTTTGGTCGTGCGGTGCGTATGGCGATTGAAGCCGATCCGCGGATGCAGGGAGTGGTTCCTTCTACCAAGGGCACACTGTCCAAATAGCCCTTGAGATAACTCTCAGGATAATTCTCAAGACAACACTTTAGATAACTCTTCAGAAAACCAGGGCAGAACTTTGATGAACCGTGTTGCTGTTATTGATTATGGCATGGGGAACCTGCACTCCGTCGCGAAAGCGGTGGAGCATGTAGGGGATAACCTGCAGGTTTCTGTTACCGCTGACGAAAAAACCCTTCTCAATGCTGATCGCATAATCTTTCCCGGTGTTGGTGCCATGCGCGATTGCATGGGTGAAATCAAACGTCTGGGCATTGATGACATGCTGCGTCGTCTGGTTGAAGACCGGCCGGTGTTCGGTATCTGTGTTGGCATGCAGGCCTTGATGCAGCACAGCCAGGAAAATGGTGGTGTTGACTGTATTGGCTTGTTCGAAGGCAATGTAAATCGTTTTGCCGAAGACATGTCGGGTGAAGACGGTGAGCGTCTGAAGGTTCCCCATATGGGCTGGAACGAAGTCAAGCAAACCAGTGCCCATCCAATGTGGAAAAGTATTCCCGACAAAAGTCGTTTTTACTTTGTGCATTCCTATTTTGTCACACCGGCCAATCATCACGATGTTGTTGGTGAGAGTGCCTATCCTGAAATGTTCACTGCGGCGCTGGCAAAACAGAATGTATTTGCGGTGCAGTTTCATCCGGAGAAAAGTCAGACGGTGGGATTGCAGCTTTATAAGAATTTTCTCAACTGGGATGGTGGAACCTGATTGTCGTGTAGGTCGGATAAGGCCGGTCAGGCCGTCATCCGACATGGACGTTAGGATATATTGAACAGGAACATGTCGGATGGCGCTGCGCTTATCCGACCTACATTGGAATTACGCAGGAATTATTTTAAGTAATGACTTTAGCCAAACGCATCATCCCCTGCCTCGACTGTGAAAACGGACGTGTTGTAAAAGGTGTTAAGTTTGTCGATATCCGTGATGCCGGGGATCCGGTTGAGATTTCCAAGCGCTATTGTGATCAGGGTGCTGACGAAATTACCTTTCTGGATATCACCGCGAGCCATGAAGGTCGGCAGACAACTATTGATACGGTGCGCGATATTGCCGGTCAGGTCTTTATTCCATTAACGGTTGGCGGTGGGATTCGCACGTTGCAGGATATTCGCGACATGCTTAATGCTGGCGCGGACAAGGTCGCCATCAATACCAGCGCTGTGAAAAATCCTGATTTTGTGAGAGAAGCTGCTGACAAATTTGGCTCCCAATGTATTGTTGTCGCCATTGATGCCAAGAAAGTCTCAGCTGAAGGAGAGCCGAATAAATGGGAAATCTTCACTCATGGAGGTCGTAATCCCACCGGGCTCGATGCGGTTGAGTGGGCTAAAAAAATGGTTGCCAATGGCGCCGGTGAAATTCTGCTGACCAGTATGGATCGTGATGGCACCAAGGATGGCTTTGACCTGGCACTGAACCGGGCAATCAGCGAAGCGGTCTCTGTGCCCTTAATCGCTTCGGGCGGAGTAGGGAATCTGCAACACCTGGTTGATGGCATTACTGAAGGCAAGGCTGATGCTGTGCTGGCCGCCAGTATTTTTCACTTCGGCGAATACTCCATTCCTGAAGCGAAGGAGTATATGGCGGGGAAGGGGATTGTTGTTCGGTAGTTCAGTCTCAAGAGACAAGAGGCAAGAGATTTTCGTAGGTCGGATAAGCGTAGCGCCTTCCGACAGGGTACTATTCCGTAAATACTTTCAGGCAAATATCCACCGACACTGCAGAACCTAAAATGTAGGATACTTTTGAGGATAAACAGGTCGGATAAGGACCGCAGGGACGCATCCGACAAGGCGATCTTTGATCGCCTTTATTACGACTTATCTCGCGCTAGTGCCTTCGATGTCTTCCAGCAATTTTGTTTCTGATTCTGCCATCACACGGGGGCGAATGATGTTGAGCCCTTTCAGCACATTGATGGCTTCATTGAGTTGATAATCGCGCACGATGACTTCGAGTGGTTCCTGTGGTGGAATTTCAGCGGCAATAACCGCTTCTTCCTCGCTTTGCTCGGTGTTTTTATCCTCTCCATTCTCTTCATCGTTAGCATTTGCCAGGTGGCCTACCAGGTCTGCTTCACGATATGAAATCAGACTATCCGGAATACGCGTTACCTGACCTCGGTCGACAATGATGTCAGGGGTTATTCCCAGGGCCTGGATTGAACGACCTTTGGGCGTGAAATACAGCGCTGTTGTGAGTTTGATGGCGCGGTCATTGGTCAGCGGGAGTACCGTTTGTACTGAGCCCTTGCCAAAACTCGCTGTTCCCATAATGATGGCGCGCTGATGATCCTGAAGGGCACCGGCAACGATTTCTGATGCTGAGGCAGAACCAGAATTAATTAGCACAACCAGGGGAACGCCCCGGCTTTGATCTTCAGTTGAAGCTTCAAAGCGCATTTCGGCATTTTCAACCCGACCTTCGGTATAGACGATCAGGCCGTCGGTAATGAATGCATCGACTACACCCACTGCCGATTGCAATACACCGCCGGGGTTGTTGCGCAGATCAAGGACGACGCCTTTCAGTTCGGTTTCTTCATGAAAATTGGTAAGGGCAGTTTTTACTTCTTCGCCGGTATCTACGGAGAATGAAGCCACACGGATATAACCATAGCCTGGTTCAATAATTCGCGAGCGAACACTGCGGGCCTGGATAATTTCCCGGGTCACAGTAATTTCAAATGCATCGCTCACGCCTTCACGTAAAATGGTGAGAACGATGTCAGTGCCGGGTTCTCCGCGCATCAGGTCGACGGTATCGCCAAGAGTCACTTCTCTGGCTGGAGTGTCATCCAGCTTGATGATCAGATCACCCGCCTGCACACCTGCGCGATCAGCTGGCGAGCCATCCATGGGTGAGATTACCTTGATAAAACCATCTTCGATTCCTACTTCTACGCCAAGACCACCAAACTCTCCGGTAGTACTTTCCTGGAGTTGTTCATAATCATCTGCAGCAAGATAGGTTGAGTGGGGGTCTATGCCTGCCAGCATACCCTTGATGGCATTTTCCAGCAGCGTCTTGTCATCTATGGGTTCAACATAGGCACTTCGAATACGATTAAGCACTTCGGTGAAAAGGCGCACTTCATCCAGCGGTAAAAGAAGTTCTGTCTCATTCTCATTTTCCAGCTGGGCAAAGGTCTGGGCAGTAAAAAAAGGCAGCAGACAAAGCGACAAAAGGATGGCAATGCCAGTGCGCAGGCAGGTTAAAAAATATGGCGATCTGTGTGTATTCATAATATGGATTCTTGTGACGATATGGCTATTGAAGATGTTGCTAGAGTAATCCTTACGCATATGACAGGGAAAAATATCATTTAGTTGCAAGGCTTGTTACAAAAAAAAATTGAAAACGTGTAATAAATTTCGGGCTAATCCGGGGTTCATCTACGACGCCGTGTTGACGTCAATTCCTGGCTTGAAACCAGGTAGAGGGATTTACCGAGTCTCCGTTATGGCGAATTTCAAAATATAAGCCGTAACTTGCTTCACCACCGGTATTGCCAACAGTCGCAATAATATCACCACCAACTACCCACTCACCCACTTCTTTGTAAAGTTCCTGATTATGGGCATAAAGGCTCATATAACCATCCCCATGGTCAATTATCAAGAGCAGGCCAGAGCTGGAAAACCAGTCTGAAAAGACTACGCGCCCGCGGTGTATGGCACGGATTTCGTTGCCTGCCCCAGCCTCGATAGTGACGCCTTCCCAATTCAGGTCACCCAGGCCATAACTGCTGCCCCAGCGGTTTTTGAATTGACCCTCGACCGGCCTGGGCAACTTGCCTTTCATGCTGGCAAACGGCTGCTCCTGATCGCCAAGTCTAAGGTTGGCAATAGAGCGCCGCAGCTCCTCTACCAGCAGTTCCATTTCAACTTTCTTTGACTCCAGCGCTTCCAGTTTTCTGCTACTACTTGTCAGCATGGTATCGAGTTCATGGAGCAACTTCTGGCGCTCCAGAATTTTTTCCTGCATCGAAGACTGCTGGGTGCTTAGCAGGGCACGTTTGTCGCTGAGTATGAGCGTTCTGTTCTGGATGTCTTTTTCGACATCACTTATTTCTTCGATAATGGCGCCGTATTCATCTATCTTTTGACTGCGTGCCTCATTGAAATATTGATAATAGCGAAGCGTTCGTGAAAGCAGTACCGGGTCTTCCTGATTAAGCAATAATTTGAAATATTCTTCCTGACCGGATTGGTAGGCGCTGCGTAAATATTTCCAATGAGATCCTGCTGGCTGTCTTTTTTTAATAATAAATCATTTCTTTGAGCCTGCAGCTTTTCAACTTCAGAGGTGTTTTGCCTGATGTCGGCTTCAATAAGAGATATTTCATTGGTCAGAGAAAGCATTTCTTTTTCAGTGCTTTCCAGAAGTTGGTAAGCCGAGGCGCGCTCTGAATTACGCCTGGCAATTTCATTCTGAACATCAGTAATTGCCTTGTTAATCATCGCCAGGGTTTCGGCTGAAGGTTGCTCCAGGCTTGAATTCTGTGCGCTTAAAGCAGCAGAGCAAAAGATGGCGAAAATACTAAATAAAATGCTTTTCAATAAAAGATAGCGATGCATTAGCTTGATTGAATCAGTGTGGTGCCGGTCATTTCTTCTGGTTGCGGTAGCCCTGTTAAGGTGAGTATAGAGGGGGCTATATCGCATAATGAACCGCCATCTTTTAATGTAAGGTTTTGCTTTCCGACATAAATCAGTGGCACTGGCCCGTTGGTGTGAGAGGTCAGTGGCTGCCCGGTAGCTTCATCAACCATTTGTTCCAGATTGCCGTGATCGGCAGTAATCAGGCAGTTACCATTTACTTCAAGCACTGCATCAACGATTTTTTTCAGACAGCCATCGACAACTTCAGCAGCTTTCAGTGCGGCTTCCCATACTCCGGTATGGCCGACCATATCGCCATTGGCATAATTGCAGATGATGACATCGAACTCCCTGTTTTTTATGGCTTTCACGAGCTTGTCAGTCACTTCCGGGGCGCTCATTTCCGGTTTCAGATCGTAGGTATCAACTTTGGGTGAAGGTATCAGTATTCGTGTTTCTCCATCGTATTCTTTTTCCCTGCCGCCGCTAAAAAAGAATGTGACATGAGCATATTTTTCGGTCTCGGCTATACGCAGCTGGGTTTTCTTCATGCTGGCAAGATATTCTCCCAGCACATTATCGAGTTTTTGTGGCGGGTAGGCGCACTCGGCTTCAATGTCCTCAGCATATTCAGTCAGCGTGACGAAGCGACTGAGAGTCGGCATGTTGCCGCGATCAAATTCCTGGAAATCCCTTTCTGTAAAAACACGCGTCAGTTCACGGGCGCGATCGGCGCGAAAGTTCATAAACACAACAGCATCTTTGTCGTTAATGGAAACAGCTCCCTGGTCTGAAGGAATACACGAAGGCTGAACAAATTCATCATTTTCATCACGCGCATAGGCTGCTTCAAGAGCAACGCTGGCCGATAAATATTCATGTTCAGCATGACCATGGCAAATGGCATCAAAGGCTTTCTTTACACGGTACCAGTTTTTATCACGATCCATGGCAAAAAAACGTCCGCTTACAGACGCGAATTGACCACAATCCAATGCCGCAAATTTATCCTCGAATTTTTTTATGGAGGAGGCTGCGCTGCGCGGAGGAGTGTCGCGTCCATCCAGCAGTGCATGCAGGAAAATTTTCCGGCAGCCGCGTTGATTGGCCAGATCGATCATTGCTTCAATCTGGTTTTCGTGACTGTGAATGCCGCCAGGCGAGAGCAGGCCAATAATATGCAGCGCTGAATCGTTGGCAATGACCTCATCGGTTGCCCGACATAGCACAGGATTGTTATAGAAGTCACCATCGGCAATATCCTTGTCGATGCGAGTGAGGCTTTGGTAGACAACCCGGCCTGCGCCCAGATTCATGTGGCCCACTTCCGAATTTCCCATCTGCCCTTCCGGCAGACCAACC
>JAUHWU010000026.1 GCA_030427065.1 Gammaproteobacteria bacterium
TACCCCTGGTCACCCTGAGCAGTCTTTGGCATTTATGCAAGGTTTATCAAACAGGCAGTGACAGACTGCTCATGCACTTTAGCGGCGACGCCCTCTTTCAACAGGATAACTGCACTCTACACCGTTGAGATTTCTCACATAGGGATCGTATTGCTGAATGTAAAAAGGCAGGCTGTCGATAAACTGCCTGGCCCGCGTAACCCCACCGAACTCCTTATGCATAACCTGCCATCGACCACTACTCTGTGAGCTTATAGGCATAAAACAGATATAAGTATCATCGAGCAGTGATACCAACTGTAAAAACTGCAGATATTCCTCCAGCCCGTTGGGATTGGTTGAGGGCACAGAAAAAAGCTGTATGGTATAGCCATTTTTGTCATCCAGCGCTCTTAACCAGTCAGCAGTTGGCTGCATACGTAATTCTGCCAGCCCTGACGGCACCATAGCGACCGGTGATTCCAGAACAGGGTCAGACTCTGCTGGCTGTTCCTGTCTTAACACAGTGACCGGCAGAGATTCCCGATCAACTCGCGCCGACTGAGACTCCGCAGATTCTGACGCAGCTGTTAGTGCAGCGTTTTGCGAGACAGGCGCATCAGTCTCTGCTTCAGACTCAGACCCGGAAAAACCTGTATTTCCCGAAGCAGCCAGCTGCGGCTCATTTATCCCTGTTACGGAACTCTCCTGTAGCGAGGGACTTTCCTGCACAGCAGGACTTTCATGTGTTGTAGCACTCGCTGCAGTGCTTGTTGCTACTGTACTCGCACTGGCAGACGTGTCTGCTGTTGCAGGCCCTGAAGAAGAACGCCCGTTCCCGGCAGCAGTGCCTATCTGGGCATCAGTATCATTTACTGCGACGCTTTGGCGGGCAGCTATTGTTTCCTGCTCTAGCGGCACAGCTGATGCAACTGGCTGTGAATCGTTCAGGGCAGAAATGTCGCTATTGTCCGCTGGCGCAATATTCTGGCTTGAATTATTGCCTGGCGCCAACGCGGTGATATCAGTTTCAAGTGCCAGAGGTTCACGCAGAATAACGCCTTCTATTGGCTCTCCTGGCAGATTGCCCGAAGCCCCTTCAGCCCTGGCAAGCTGCGCCCCGGCATTATTAGTCGCAGCACCTGCCAACATATCACCTCTCTGAAGATCGTTACCCGCACCATTAACTGCTGCTGTGGAGCCGGGAGAAACACTATCGGAGGCATTATTACTAATCTGAACAGTGGCTGATTGTTCAGAAAAACGCTCCAACGCTGTTGGCCAGAGTTGCGATAAAAGAATATAGGCAAAAAGCACTATAGCCACAGCAAAGCTCAATGTGCCAAACAGCCACGGACTCAAGCCCACTTTTTTGTAATCCGAATCCCTGATGGCTGCATTCACATGCCGCGGTAATACCAGCGGTTCATTACCGGTCTGGGTTGGCTGCCTGGAAGGCGAGTCTGCATAGGCAGCCAGCAACGATTTATCAGCCAGTATATTAATCCGCCTGGTCAGACCGGATGATGCCTTTGCGATCATTTTTTCAGCCCGAGGAGAAAAAATTCCATCCCTGGTGCAGCCTGCAGCATTCAAGCGATAACGAATATACTCACTGGTCGCTTCTGTCGACAGAGGTTCAAGGCGAAAGCTGTGAGTTATTCGCTCGCGCAACTGGCGGATGTTTTTCTGTGCTAGAATTTTATCCAGCTCAGGCTGGCCGAACAGCACGATCTGCATCAACTTGTGCTGGTGCGTTTCCAGATTGTTTAAAAGTCGTATTTCCTCAAGGGTTTCCAGCGGCATGCTTTGCGCTTCTTCTACAAACACAACAACCGTTCCACCCTCTGCATGCTTGTTAAGCAGATAATCCTGAATCATGTGCAGGACTTTCAGTCGTTCAGTTGATGAGTTGACCTCGAGCTTTAATTCGATAGCTATGGCATAGAGAATTTCCCGGGCAGACAGGCTGGGATTCGCGATATAAACAATTTCGACGTGATCCGGCAGCTCTTCCTCCAGCATTCGACATAACATGGTCTTGCCGCTGCCGACTTCACCGACGACCTTGAGAATTCCCTCGCCAGACTGAATGCCATAGATCAGAGCATTCAGAATAACGCCGCGTCCATCCTGCCCACCGGGAAAAAAGAGTGACGGATCGGGTGTTATGCGAAAAGGGTGTCGATCAAGTGAGAAATAATCCAGATACATAATTTATACTAATTTCTTAACAATACTTGTTAACACTGACACAGGGCTCTTGTTCTTGAACTTGCAAGGTTTCGAATTAGCGACATTTTCCTGCTGTTTTACTCGTCTGTTTCGATTTTTTGCGCCTCTAAGAAGCCGCTTACAGGCTGCGGATTTTCTGGCTGGCTTGATCAAAGCCTAAAAAAAGCGCCACAAAATGACAGCCAATCAAGATCGAACAGAGACTCTATCATTGCACTATCTTCACCCCATGCCAATGGCTAACCTTGCAATTAGGTGATTGAGTATACTGACTTTCCCCGGCCTGATAGTTTAAGCTTAAAAACCTCAAGAATAGGGGTAAAACCCCAGTGGTTATTGTAGACTTAGCCAATTAGGGGGTTTATTCTCCTGTTCGCTTACAATTTGCTAACCAGGTAGAACATTACTTCCGTGGATATTCAATTCGAAAATAAGGGAAAAACACCACAAAACTCCCTGTTGCACACCGTAAAGTGTCTTGGTGATGCCAGCACCATGGTTGAGCAGATTTTCCTGATGATAGGGCATTCCCGTTTCTTTTCGGATTTCACCCGGGACAATATTCAGAAAATGACTGCTTTTATGCAGGTATATCAGGCAGAACCCGGGGAAATGATCATCCGCGAAGGCGATGTGGATGACTACATGCTTTTTATTATTGAAGGTCGGGTAAATATTGTTAAAACCGATTCCCATGGCGAGCGCCGCCCCATGACAATAGTGGGCCCCGGTTCCATTCTGGGTGAAATGTCCATGATTGATGGCGAACCCCGATTTGCTTCCTGTATTGCGCTTGAAAACACCACATTCTGCGTGCTTTCGCGGGACTCTATGGTCAGAATAATCATGGAAGAAGCGGCGCTGGGCGCAAAAATTCTCATTAAACTGGTCACCCTGCTCTCCGAACGCCTGCGTGACACCAGCTCAAATCTGCTGCATTATCTTGAGCGTTCAGAAGCCGTCTGAATTTCGCTCCTTACTCCCCCCCCCCTGAATACCTGGCCCTGCATTGATAAAATACAGATAAGTCTCTGAAACGTCGCAGTTCTTATGCATTGGGGGAGTTGTAGGGAGTTTTTCCCAAATCACTGAAAAACCGGCGTGTTTTCGGCAAAAAAGTGCCATTTTATGCAATACTTACTTGCCATGAACCGGAATCCACTGTTAGATTAACTTGTTAGTTGAAGATGTTCGCCTAACTTACTAGCAGGAAAGGTTTTTTTAATGTATCTAGATTACTATTCACTGAATAGGCCACCTTTCCGAATCACCCCGGATCCCAGTCTTTTCTTCACTGGCGGTGCACGAGGTCGGGGAGTCGTGCTGGAAGCCTTGCTTTATGCCATTAATTCCGGTGAGGGAATTCTCAAGGTAGTCGGTGAAGTGGGCAGTGGCAAGACCATGTTATGCCGTATGCTTGAAGAGCGTTTGCCCGAATCCGTCGAAATCGTTTATCTGGCCAATCCCAATCTTACGCCCCACGATATACTTTATGCGATTACCTTTGAACTGAGGCTGGATGTCGAGCATGAGACGGAACGCCTGGAAATCTTGCACAAACTGCAAAATTATTTACTGGATCAACATGCACGTAACAGGACCGTTCTCGTTATCGTCGAAGAAGCGCAGAGCATGCCAATTGCAACGCTTGAGGAAATTCGCCTGCTGAGTAACCTGGAAACTCATGTGCACAAACTGATGCAGGTCTTGTTATTTGGACAACCTGAGCTCGATAAAAACCTGGAAAACAGAAATATTCGCCAGTTAAAGGAAAGAATCACCCACAGTTTTAATCTGCGCCCATTGGATCGGGAAGACACCGTGGCCTATATCCGCCATCGCTTGCAGGCTGCTGGCTGCCCCTGTCCCCAGGTTTTTACAGATGGTGCTGAAAAACTGATTGCAAAAGCCTCGCAGGGTTTGACGCGAAGAATTAATATACTGGCTGATAAAGCCATGCTGGCTGCCTATGCAGAGTCAGCGACAACAACAAGACAGCGTAGTCTGGACCACCTGTTAAAACCCACTGTCACCACCCGGCATGTGAAAGCAGCCATCAAGGACAGCGGTTACAGTATGCCCCTGTTTTCATGGTTCAGGGCATTTGGTTCTACAGCTGCAGTAATACTCTTATGCACAGGACTGCTTCTGGTTCAGCAACAACTGGTTCAGCATCAACTGATCCAGCAAAAAACAGCCTGGAATCAGCATCCTGGCAGCATAACCGAGTCAGGGAAAAATCTGTCTCTGGTTATGCCGGCAGCACTGGGTCAATCGCTTGATAAAAAAAATGAACAGCCAATGCAGCAACACAATACAGTAAAGGGCAATTTATGCTAACAAGAGACTGTCTGGTCAGATTTATTTTTTGCGCGGGACTGTTTTCACTGGCAGCTTGTTCTACCAGTTTGCCTCAGGATTCTGTCACCGAGGATAATCGCCATATCGAAATGCCTGACGCGGTGGACACCAGTGATATTCCCGATGTGGTGAACCCCCTGCCCCTGGTTACTCAGCCAAGACTGCAGGAAGCGCCTGCCCTGTACTCGTTTGTTGGGCAGGACATTCCGGTGAGTGAGTTTTTATTTGTCATGGGACGTGATGCAAACATCAACATCGACATCCATCCAAGCATTACCGGCCAAATCAGTATCAATGCTATCAACCAGACTATTCCACAAATTCTGGAGAGAGTTTCTCACCAGATAGACATGCGCTGGAGTTTCGATGCCAACAACAATCTTCTGGTTGAACCGGATTTCCCCTATTGGGATAACTACCGGCTTGATTATGTAAATATTGACCGCACCTCGAATACACAGGCATCAATCACCACCGGGCTGGGGAATGTCGGCGACGGTGGGGGTGGTGGCAATAGCGGCAATAATTCCAGCTCAGCATCCCTGACCCAAAGTTCAAACAATAACTTCTGGGAAACCATTGCTGCAAACCTGACTAACCTGCTGGCAGAAGACAATCCGGAGGGGCAACAAGCCGCCAATGCGACAATCAATGATGCGCTGGTGATAAATCCGGAAAGTGGACTTATTTCTATTCGAGCTACTTCAAAAAAACATGCTGAAATACAGTCATTTCTCAATTTTGTACAGACACGCTCGCTGCATCAGGTGATGATCGAAGCCACTGTCGTTGAAGTCGATCTTAATGATAGTTATCAATCCGGAGTTGACTGGAATGCCCTGCGCAGCGACTCCTTCAACATCAACTACATCCAGGAAGTGACCAGCCCGGATCTTGGTAACAATCCGACCAGTATTCTGACCATATCGGATTCCGATAATAATGATGCCGTCTCGACCACCATTACCATGTTGTCCCAGTTTGGTGATTTACGTGTGCTCTCCAGTCCCAGGCTGATGACACTGAATAACCAGGTCGGGATGTTGCGTGTAGTCGATAACAAAGTCTACTTCAACGTTGATGTAACACCGGGAGTTGTCGCTCAAGGGGTATCTACCCCTGCTGTGTTTACCACCGAAGTTCGTACCGTTCCGGTTGGTTTTGTTATGACTGTTACCCCGCAAATAGGTGATAACGACCAGATTACCCTCAATGTGCGCCCCACTATCTCGCGCATTGTGCGCTTTGTAAATGACCCGAATCCTGTGCTGGCCGATGCCGGCGTGGTAAATGCAATTCCCGAGATTCAGGTCAGGGAAATGGAATCGGTACTGAAAATATTTAGTGGCCAGGTCGCCGTTCTGGGTGGACTGATGCAGGACTCATTGCAGGAAGAAACCCAGGGTCTTCCTGGCCTTTCGCGCATGCCGGGCATCAGAAATCTGTTCAGTTACAGAAATGATTCCGCCAGAAAGACCGAACTTATTGTTTTTATTCGACCGACTATTATTCGGCAGCCCTCACTGGATGGAGACTTGCGGCAGTTTCGTAACTTTCTCCCTGGTGAAGGCCTCCCCATTAATACTCCGCCCGATTTCAGCAGTATTTTGAGCGGCCAAAATCGCTAATGCAGCGCTTAAGGGGATGATGGGACATGAGTTTACTGATGGAGGCTTTGCGCAAAGCAGAAGAAGCCAAGAGTAAAGCCAAAAAGGACGAGAGCGAGAATAGCGCCAGTGAAGACTCCCTGTTTGACAGCACTGAGGCATCCTCAATGGAAAGCCCCGTCTCCTCTGCTCAGCCGCAACCCGCTCCGGATGAAATGGATGAGCTGCATTTGGATGCGCAATCACCCAATGGCCCTGTCATCATCAATCCCGACCCTGATGAAGAAGAGACACTGGCTTCACATTTTTCAGAAACAGCACAGGATTCTCCAGATCCCGCTGCATCGGCAAAAGAATCGGATGAAGAAGACCCGCTGAGTGATCTGCTGGATGATCTGGAGAAAATCGAATTCATCACACAGACGACTAAAAAAGAAAATAATACGCCTGATACATCTCCTCCCCCATTGGCAGAAAATGAACCCGGGGATGAAGATAATGATGACCTGTCATTACTTCAAAGCAGTTACTTTACCCGCACCAAGAAAGCCGGCAGGTCCAACTTCATTGACTTCGAGCCTGAAGATTTTGAATTTAATAGTGAACCAGGCCCTGATGAGGCCACTCCTGGCGAAGTTTCTGCACAGACCCAAGCCACAGTCAGCCCGGAAACTCCTGCACCAACAGCCAACCCTGATGATTCTTTAACTGCTGGGCCTGCCACTCATGAAACGGGCTCTGCAGAGCTTTCAGAGACTTTGACTGAAACACCACCAGGCGAAGAAAATATCGCGTCGCAGGATAATGTTAACAATGACAGCCCTGAGGCGGCCCCTGCCGTTGCAGCTAATCCCGCGGCCAGAAAAGTGCAGAGCAAGCAGGATAAGCTGCAGGAAAAACAAAAGCGTGATTCTGCCAATGCGCTGTTTCTTGCCAAGCAGGCCTCGCAAAAACACCAGACCAAAAAAATCAGGGCTATAGCCGCTGTCTTGTTGGTCATTCCGGTAGCAGGCATTTCCTATTGGTTATATTCATCGTTCAATGCCCCATCGGGCATGCAAATTACGATGCCTGCCCAAAGCAGTCAGGCTAATCGAGGAGAATTTCTTATCCTTGATCCCCCTCCGGCAGAGGACGTAGCCACCACTGTATCGGTAAATGATGAAGCCGGGCTCGACAGCGCCCCGATACAACCACCGGCACAGAGCGATTCCACAAGTGAACTGAGCGTGGCCAGCACAGCTGACACACCTGCTTCACCGGACGCTGACGGACTGACTGGCCTTGCTCAAATTCCTGAACAGGAACCGGTCATCAATCAAAAATCACCCGAACAGGCATCCCCGGTTTCAACTGCCCGGACAAGCGGCACAGCAGCAGCTGATGAAAATCCGCTCATTGCTCAACAGACAACTGCGACGCAACAACCCGCACAAAACCCGCAGCAACAATTTGCCAATCAGAACAATCCTGCTCCGGCCACTCCACCAGCACTGAATTTCATCAGGGCTGAAGCTGATGATGTGCTGGACCCAAACCTGAATGCAGCCTATGCCAGCTATCAACAAGGCGATTACGAGGCTGCCGGCAGATTCTACCAACTGGTTCTGAACAGCAAGCCAAATAACCGTGATGCCATGCTCGGCCTGGCCTCGGTATACCTGAAGCAAAACAATCTCGCGTTCTCCCGTAATCTCTATGCCAGATTGCTGGAGCTCAATCCCAGAGACCCGCTGGCACTGGCGGGCTTGCTGGACCTGAGCATGCGCGATGACCCCGCAGGTCAGGAAAGCGAACTGCTATCGTTAACTGCCGCTTATCCGCGCGTAGCCCCCTTATCTTTTGCCCTGGGGAACCTGTATGCTTCCCAAAACAGATGGTCCGAAGCACAAAACTCTTATTTTAATGCCCTGCTGGCCGCGAAGTCGTCCGACGTGGGTCCAATCAGCCCCGACTATGCATATAACCTGGCTGTCAGCCTCGAGCGCGTGAATCAGTTACGTGCCGCCCTGGATTATTATCGGGAAGCAGAGGAGCTATCCCGTTTTGCTGCGCCGGGCTTTAATCCGCAAGTGCTGACCCAACGACTGAATTACCTTGAGCAGCAAGTACCATGAACAGGAAAGTCACTACAGCAACGACTGACACCATCATCACCCCCAACCCGAAAAAACAGAAACTTGGGCAGCTCCTGTTGCGCGAAGGTTCAATCACTGAAGATCAGTTGCGTATTGCCCTGCGAGAGCAAAAAAATACGCCCGACCTGCTTATCGGGCAGATTCTTACCGACATGGGCTTTGTTACAGACTCGATTATTCGGGATGCACTAAGTCAGAATACCGGACAAAAAAGTGTCGACCTGTCGCAGGCGGTTCTGGATGCTGAATCCATACAGATTGTGCCCCAGGATCTGGCGCGTCGCCATATCGTGTTACCGCTTTCCTATGAAAAGGATAAAAACCACCTGACCCTGGCCATGGCGGACACGTTTAACATTATTGTGCTTGACCAGATCAGGGCAAAAATTGGCGGCAATCTGCAAATCACTCCTATTCTCGCCAGTGAAGACGAAATCCTCAGTGTTATCGAACAGGTCTATGGTTTTGATTTATCCATAGACGGCATTCTCCACGAAATTGAAACCGGTGAACTGGACTTTGAGAGTCTGCAGTCAGAGGACAAAGGCTACAGTCACCCAATGGTCCGTCTGGTCAATGCCTTGCTGGCTGATGCTGTGCAACAGGGAGCTTCTGATATTCACTTTGAACCGGAAGAAGCTTTTCTGCGCATCAGGTACAGAATTGATGGCGTGCTACGTCAGGTACGAAGCCTCCACAAGAGCTATTGGCCTGCCATGGTTGTGCGACTGAAAGTGATCAGCGGGATGGATATTGCCGAATCCCGCCTGCCCCAGGATGGTCGTATTTCCCTGTCACTGGTAGGACGCAGTATTGATTTCAGGGTAGCAGCGCAACCCACCACTCATGGTGAAAACGTTGTGCTGCGTATTCTGGACCGTAAAAAAGGCATCGTCCCCATGGAAAACCTGGGACTTAGCCGCGACAACCTGTCCCTGTTACAAATCTGCCTTTCACGTCCTGAAGGAATCATTCTGGTTACGGGTCCCACCGGTAGTGGTAAAACAACCACGCTTTATTCGGTCCTCAACCACATGAATACCGAAGAAGTAAATATCATGACCATGGAAGACCCGGTTGAATATCCGCTTCCGATGATTCGCCAGTCTTCCGTGAATGAATCCGTAAAGATGGGCTTTGGTGAAGGCATCCGTTCCATGATGCGCCAGGACCCGGATATCATTCTAATCGGTGAAATAAGGGATGAAATTACCGCTGAGATGTCTTTCAGGGCGGCCATGACCGGTCACCAGGTCTACTCTACCCTGCATACCAATTCAGCCATTGGCTCAATTCCCCGCCTGCTGGATATTGGTATTGTTCCTGATCTTATTGCCGGCAACCTGATTGGCGTTATTTCCCAGCGTCTGCTGCGCAAGCTATGCAGCCGCTGTAAGAAAGAAATCGAAGCGACAGATCTTGATCGCAAACTACTTGGGGTTTCCAAGCACACCGGGCCATTAAAAATATATCAGCATTCCGGTTGTTCAGAGTGTGACGGCCAGGGTTACAAAGGAAGAACCTCGATCATTGAAATTCTAAAAATCAGTAATGAACTGGACGACCTGATCTCGCGCAGAGCCAGCACCCAGGAAATTCTTAAAGTAGCCCTAACACAGGGATTCCGGCCTCTGGCTGATGACGCCTGCCGCCGCGTTCTGGATGGCACTACCAGTATGGAAGAGATTTCCCGTGTTGTGGATCTGACCAACCGCCTTGTGGATTAATTGAGTTAAGCGCTGTTTATGCCTCAGTACAAATACAAGTCAGTGACCCGAGATGGCAAGGTCCGCCACGGCAACCTTGATGCCGTCAACGAGGCCGATCTGGAACAGCGTCTGCTGAACATGAAGCTGGATCTGGTCAAGGCAACAGTAACAGAAGAAAAAAGAAGCCCGCTGGGTCAGCGCAAAGTCGAACGCAACGATCTCATCGTTTTTTGTTTACACATGGGACAGCTAACCAGTGCCGGTGTACCAATCATTGGCGGGCTGACCGATTTGCGCGACAGTCTTGATCATCCCCGCTTCAAGGAAGTGGTAGGCAATCTGATAGAAATCATTGAAGGTGGTAAAAACCTTTCCGAGGCGCTGGAAGAATATCCGCAGATTTTTGACAATCTGTTTGTCAATCTGGTTAAAGCGGGCGAAGCGAGCGGGCAACTGTCCGAGATTTTTGACAACCTGGCGGACATGATCAAGTGGCAGGATGAATTAAACAAAACCACCAAGAAACTACTGATGCAGCCGCTGGTTGTCGGCTCGGTTGTGCTTGGCGTAACCGTTTTTCTAATGGTTTACCTGGTGCCGCAGTTGATCGGCTTTATTGCCAATATGGGTGAAGAGCTACCACTGCATACCAGAGCCCTGATCGCCACCTCAGACTTTATGATTAATTTCTGGTTTATCTGGTTGCCCACGCCAATCATTGCTTTCATCATTGTCAAAATACTTATGAAGACCAGTCCAAGGTTCCGATTTCGAATGGATAATTTCAAACTAAACATCTGGAAAATTGGGCCGGTCACTCAAAAAATCATCCTTTCACGTTTCGCCAATTTCTTTGCGATGATGTACACAGCCGGCATCCCAATTTTACGCAGTCTGGAAATTGCAGAAGCCATTACAGACAATCTGGTGATCAAGTCCGCTCTGGAACAGGCGCGCGAAGATATTGAACAGGGCGAGCCAATCTCCCAGAGTTTCGAACACACCGGTATGTTCCCTCCCCTCGTGGTGAGAATGTTGAAGATTGGAGAAACCACCGGCGGGCTTGATAAAGCCCTGCTCAATGTCAGTTACTTTTATGATCGCGATATCAAGGATTCCATTGATAAACTGCAAGGGATGATTCAACCAGCCATGACGGTGGTGGTGGGCTCAATACTTGGCTGGGTAATGATCTCTGTACTGGGTCCGGTTTACAACGCCATCAGTAATATCCAGATGTAAAAGGTTAGCTGTTGCAAATGATTATTAAAAAAACATATAGCACACCAGGGGTCTTATGCTGAAATCAGTAAATATTTTCAGTCAGAAAAAATCCCTCATCCTGCTGATGTATTTCAACAAGGTGCACCTGTATATATGGACAGAAAAATCTCTGGAACTGGCGGGTGATTTTGGCAAGGATCCCGACGATGCTGCCAGGGAATTGTTCGACCAGTACTCCACTTATCCTGTCATTATCATCACAGATTTTCTGGAGGAAAGTTTCCGCCACGATACCGGTGTACATGTAAGCGGACTGGATAAAACCGCGTTACTGGAAAGAAAACTCAATTACTCCTTCCGCAATACCTCTTACCGGGCAGCCTCTGTCGTCGGGCGCGAAGCCGAAGGGCGCAAGGATGACAAAATCCTGCTCAGTGCGCTGACCAAACCGGAAATGATCGAACCCTGGGTCAAAGTCCTGCTGGAAACCAAGATGCAGATCCAGTCGGTTACCTCTGTGGCCTACCTGATGCAGGACTACAGCAACAAAGCCGGACTGAACGACAAGAACATGATGATTGTCAGCATAGAAGAAGGGTCAGAGCTAAGACAAACATTCCTGCGCAACGGCAAGATTCAGTTCAGTCGACTGACTTCCCTGACCACCAAGGAATCAGCATCCCTGCCCGATGCAATCAACCATGAATCATTGCAGATCAGACAATATCTGGAACGAATAAAACTGCTGCCCTTTGATAGCCAGATGCTGATTCATGTGTTCTCGCCATTCCAGATCGATGAAGAGGTTATGGAATCAAAAAACAACGAGTTAAATGTTTTTCGCGTGTTTGATATCGGCGAACTGGCCAATTCTTTCGCGCTCAGCATCGACGGCCTGGAGCAAGGTCCTACGACCCTTTTCCTGGGCAGAGTTTTACAAAAGGCAAAACTGCGAAATGTTTATGCCCCGCTTAATATCAGAAAATACTTCCATTTAAAAAATCTGGCTAGCGGTTTGAGCGCTCTGGGCATTGGCCTGGTTGCACTGACTATCCTGCTCAAACTCATCAGTCTTGTGGATACCATGAGTAACTGGGACCAGGTTTCCAGGCTTGAAAGCCTTGCTGCGCCGCTCAACCGCCAATATGACCAACTGACTCAAAGTTTTCCTGAAACCCCGATCCCTTCAGCAGAAATGGCACTGGTAGTAGAGACCACAGAGAAAATCACGCAAAACTCCTATCGGCTGGAACAAGCCCTCTCCTTAATTAGCAGAGCCCTGAGCGTCGCGCCAGAGTTACAACTCACCAGCATTGACTGGCAGATGGCAAAACGTGAAGTCAGTCAGGATGAAAACCAATTTGCTTCCTACGGTTCATTTGGTGCGCCAACACAAAACCAGAACCCGGGACTGGAAATACAGAACGCTACCCTGCAGGAACAGATCCAGATAAACATCATTATTGAAGGCATTGCCACCTCACCCCAAAGCTATCTTGAAGCCAACAATCAGGTGTTATCCTTGCTGAATGCTCTGGAAGACTTCCCCGGTATTAATGTTATCGACAGCATAATGCCTACCGATGTTCGTGTTGATGCCGACATTGCTACTCTTGTAGACAATAATGCCTTGAGGGCTCCATTTACTATTGAAATGCAGTTGGAGCCTGTGCAATGAATATATTTTCCATTCTTAACAAGGAAGACTACCTGCAGATCAAAGGGCAAATTGCCTTTGCCTTGGTCGGTATTTTCCTGGCGACAGGTATTTATGTTGGCGCCGAATCCCTGGCTACTAATTCACTAAACGACCTTCGCACTGCTCAGAGGGAATTTGACGATTCTCGCTCCAGAGTTGAGTTGATTGAAGAAGAAGAAGCTACGGTTATTGAATATATTGAACGCTACCAGATACTGGAAGCTGACGGATTAATGGAAGATGAAGACCGCTTGCTGATGTACGAATTGATAGCGCAGATCCGTGCAGAAAATAATTTATTCCCTGTGGGTCTGAACATTGCGCAGCAAGCGACGCAAAATCTAAGCTACCCTGCCGGACTGAGGGAGCCCGGCGACCCCGTTTCCCTTAACTCAAGCATTATCAAACTCACTTTACCCCTGTTGCATGAAGAAGACCTGACACGACTAATTAATGGCCTTCTGGACAGTCCGGGGCTGTTTCAAACCAAGCAATGTAATATCACTGGGCAAAGACAGAACGCGCGTAAATTTATAGTTCTGTCACAGCATTTCTCCGCCAGTTGTGAAATATTGTGGTACTCCTTTGACCTGGATCCATCGCCTCCACCGGCATTTGGTTATTAATACAGGGTTCACATCAGAAAAGTCAGACAATACAGATTAAACAATAAAATGATGAAAACACTATTCACAAAGAAACGAGACAGCATGCTGCAGCTTTTCAAAGCTATAACGTTGATCCTTGGCATATCTTTCTTCCCATTAACTGCGCATGCACAAGTATTTGGCAAGGTCTTTACTTCACCGGAAGAACGCGACTATCTGGATTATTTACGTGATGACTTTGTTGCCAGGAGCCAGTTAGCCACCTTTGATATAGATGAAGATGTTATTCCCGATATCCCTGATGCAGTTGTTACAGAGGAAGCCGCCCCGGAGATCATCACCTATAAGTTTGGCGGCATCATGACACGTATTAACGGTAACAAAATGGTTTGGCTGAATGGCAAACAGATTGCCGAGAATAATCTGCCGCCTAATTTTTTCCTGGTGAACAGCAACATGGGGCCCCTACTGAACATTAATTCAGAGGGTCGAAGATTTCAGCTAAAACCGGGGCAAAGTATCAACATGCAATCCGGCCTTGTGACAGACTCTTATCAAAGTTCGAATCAGCCTGTCGCCGCGCCCCCGGCAGCTACAGAAAACCTGCAAAACAACACTGCCGAAGACTCACAGGAAACTGTTGTGGCCGCCGAAGAAGTTCCGGCCGATCCACGCAGTATTCTGGATCAATTAAACGCAGAGAACACCGGCACCGGGGATCCAATCCAGCAGGTAATGGAATCGACCGGTCAATAAGCCCCGTTTAAAAGAGTATTGAAATGATTCACCGTTCCGCAACAATGAAAAAACAGCAAGGCGTGATATTGCTTGCGTTTTTCTTTGTGCTTTTTGCGGCAGGTGCGACAGTTTTTTTTAGCTCGGTTAATACGACCTCAGTCCAGGTACGCCAGTTTCAGAATGTTCGTGCAGGCATGGAAAAAGCAAAATCTGCATTGATAGCGTATGCCATGAATTACCATAAATACGGCTTTGACAACGATGGTGATGGCTTTACCAATGATGAGGGACCCGGCAGATTACTGTGTCCCGATGTCAATAATAACGGCATCTCTGATTCAAACTTCGATCCGGACCTCGTTGTCCCGGTCGCCAATGTGTGTACAGATTATGTAAGGGGGCGCCTGCCACTGCGAGTGACCTCTGAAGCCGGAAATGTTTCCAACTTTATCCAGAATGATTATTTTGATGGGCTCGATCAACAGTTCTGGTATGTGGTCTCGCCAGCCTTTCAGGAAATCTCATCGGCGGAAGTCAACAATGATACTGTGGGTGATTTGTTTATCGACGGTGACCCTGATCCTTATGTCGCTGTTATTATTTATCCCGGCGAAGCCTTGCCAGGTCAGAACCGAGCCGCTTCACCAACGACAGCCGCCAATTATCTGGAACAGGGAAATCTGGCGGGCACAGCCTTTGTCAATTCCCATCCTGCCAATCCTGATGCGTTTAATGATCAAGTCATAGGCATAAAAGCCTCTGAATTAATGCTTGATGACATCCGCAATCTTGATGGCAATCTTATTACTATTATCAACCTGGCCCGGGTGACCTACAGGGATTATTTTAATGACAACGGCTTTCTCCCAGCCGATGTAAACACAGCTAATACCTATGCTAAAAACAAAGGCGCTGGCTGGTTTGTCGACGAGGGTTATATGAATAGCAGTTTTAATGATTATACGCTCAACGCCTGGCCCAGCTTTCAGCCGAATCTAAGTTACACTCTGGATGGCTGCCCCGGAATGGCTTACTTCTTTTTTACAGCCTTTCCCAACAATAATTATAGCCTTGGTTCTACCTGCTGACATGATGAATTATTTTTCAATAGCATCAAGAAACAGGGGCTTTACCTTGCTGGAACTGGCCTTTGTACTCTTTATCATCGGCATGATGATGGGCGGCTTAATGACTGCCATTGCCCAAAGTGCAGAAAATACCAATCGCCTGGAAGCCAGAAACAAGTTACGGGAGATTGAAGAGGCGCTTTACGGTTTTGCCCAGGTGCAGGGACGACTTCCCTGCCCTGCAGACTCCGATACCAATGGCCTTGAGAATGTCGCCAGTGTCACTACTGGAGCCTGTAACCTCTACAATGGATTATTGCCCAACGCCACTCTTGGTCTTTCCGGTGCGGTAAATGGCGATGGCCTGCTTGAAGACCCCTGGGGTAATCCCTACCGTTATTCTGTAGCCAACACGACGCGAGATGGTTTTAGATATACAGGGAGTACAGGAATACCAAATATCTATGATCCACCTATACCACTCCCCCCTCAGATTGGCACTGCACTGGGGTTTTTGAATGTATGCGATAGTGATGATTGTTCAGGGGTTATCCTGTCGGCCATCACCCCTGCCGTGGTCCTCTCCATGGGCAAAAACTGGCCGGAAATCGCTACCGCTTCGGCTAATGAACAGGAAAATGGTAGCGGGGGCGCACCCCTTGGCGGCACTTATTCGGTAACCAATACACCTATCTTTGTCTTAACCGGCTACAGCGAAGAAAACTTTGACGACCTGGTGATATGGATATCACCGCATCTCCTGTTCAGCAAATTAATCACTGCAGGCAAATTACCATGAGTAATAATTCCGAAGAAAGCATGGCTATGGTTTATGCCGAAAAGAAGAAATTGAAAAACGGTCATTTCACTATTTTGCTGGTGGAAGATGATCCCCCCTTGCGCGCCATCCTGAAAAGTATGCTCGAAATCCAGGGCTTTAATGTCATGGAGACAGACTCAAAGATCGGTGCCATGGCCATTCTGGGCGATGACAGCAATACCATCCATGCCATGATTCTCGACCTTGGGCTCCCTCCCAAGGCCCATACCACAGAAGAAGGACTGGATGTTATTGTCCAGACTACCTCGGCAATGCATGCCACTAAAATTGTTGTACTGACCGGCCAGGATGAAGAAAAATCTGCGCTTGATGCTATTCGCGAAGGCGCCTTTGATTTTCTCTCCAAGCCGGCAAGATCGGAAGATATTCTGACCGCAGTTAACCGCGCTATTCTGTTTCATTCCAAGGAAAAGGATTTGTCCGCTGACGGCATGACGCGCCTGCAGCTGAATGCGAAGGTAGCTGACGGCCTGAAAGCCGTGCGCGAGGAAGCTGAAGAAAAACTGGTGCGGCAGGTACTCAAGGAAACCGGTTTCAATATTTATCGAAGTGCCGAGAAACTGGGGATCAAACGCGAGAGTATCTATTATTTCATGAAGAAGTTCGGAATCAATCGTGACGACAGTTGATTTATACCCCTATCTCATTCTTGTAGGGACCTCCATTCTTGCCGGTGCCGGCTGGCTACTTTATCAATATCGTATGCAGGCCCTGCGCAGTCAGGAACTTATTCGCCTCAATGAAGAGCTTGAATATGACCTGCCGGATTTTCTCCGCCAATGCTGGCAGTCACTCCAGAAAGGAGGCTTTACCGGCATTAAATGGCACCTGGACTGGTTTGGTACCAATGTCTCGGGAAGCAATGGTCGTCTGGAAGGAGCGGTTATTGAAAAGAAATTCGAGGTGCAGGAAATTTCCCTGATTATTTCTCTTTATCTGGGAAAAAGTGGCTGGGAACAACGCTATTTCAGCAATACTCTGGCCGATAACTTTTTTCTTCTGGTGCGTATGAACCTGTGGATCAAACTGGGCACCGTAAAAGGCGCTTTCGATCAGTCAGCCAGAATGACTGTTTTCCTTCAGCATGATGTGAAGAATATGGCGCAGTTAATCAGTCTTTCTGCTGACCAGCTGGAAAACCCTGTTGCTGGTCAGGAAGACAAAGTTCTGGAAAGTCTCAGAACAGCCATCCCTGCAGTCAGGGACCGTGCCCAGCACATGTTAAATGCCTTGATGAAAATTCCTGATAACAACAGCAAGGAATCCGAACAACAACTGGAGCAGGTGCTGCAACAAACCGCCAGTGCTTATGAATTGCCCGTTGCCATCTCTGGCAGCGCTTCAGTTAATGTGCAAAAAGATACCCTGCAAAGCATCATCGATAATTTACTGGGTAATTATTCCCGCCAGACCAAAAAACATAACCAGCCTGTTCTGGACCTGCAAATCGATCTGGAAAATAACGGAAAACGGGTAGTCGCACGTATTACGGACTACAATGGAGAACCCTGTCTTTGGCCAGAAAGACTTTTTGAACCATTCTGGAGTGAACACGGATCAGGCCTGGGTATTGGTCTGTATCAGGCGCGCCAACAAGCCATGGCGGCAGGCGGAACCCTTACGGCAGAGGCGATGGCGGATAAACCCCTGTGTTTTATTCTTTCTCTGCCGGTGGTCTGAAAAACTGGGGTTTTTACCCAGCAGCTATAACCTATTGTATTTTATGATGTATTTAATATATCCCCGGTATTTACATGTAAATATTTTTTACAAGTTTCCGCTCTAAACTACTGTTTTTTGTAAAAAAAACCTACATATTGTTTTATGGTTGATATCTCCCTATAGTCCGTATCCAGTCAGTAGTACAAGTTGGAGTTATTCCAATTTTCAGGGGGTAAGCAGACCCTGAATTGGAAACGACTAAAGCTATTTAGCTAAAGTTTTATAAAACGTTATTTTAAAAAGAAACACTTGTACCATGTTAGGAGAACAGGTCATGAACAGGATAAATATTAAATCCCGCAAGAACGAAAGCGGTTTCACCTTGATTGAAATTGCCATCGTACTGGTTATCATTGGCCTGCTTCTGGGTGGTGTATTGCAGGGACAACAGTTGATAGAAAATTCCCGTGTAAAAGCGGCTACCAATGATTTTAATGGTATCGCGGCGGCAGTTTTCTCTTATCAGGATCGTTACGGCAGACTACCAGGCGATGACCCCGGTGCAATTACCGCGCGCGGCGCGTCGTGGGCTCTTGCTGCAGCTCCAGCTACAGCAGGCAACGGAGTAATAGAAGCAGCCGCTGCTACTGCTTTCACAGCAACAGGTGAAATAGCTCCCTTTTTTAGTCATTTGCGCTCAGCTGGCTTCATTGCGGGTGACCCCTCTATAACTACAGGCGCTCAGTCATTACCACAAAATTCTTTTGGCGGTCTGACAACTATTGCGACAGATAGTGTGTTAACCGGCGGTACTCCAGCAGTTGGGTTGAATGGACTGAAGGTGTGCATGGGAACAGTTGGTGGGTCAGCAGCTATTGCCCTGGATACACAACTGGATGATGGTAGCCCCGATTCTGGCAGGTTCAGGTCATCTCTTAGTGCCACGCCAAATCTTCCGCCTGCTGCTGCGGCGGCGACTGCTTATTCAGAAGATTCTTCATATACCGTTTGCTATAGAATCTAAAGCCAGGCAATAATCTGATTTTCAGAATTTAAAAGCCCCGATAATTCGGGGCTTTTTTTTTTGTATATTTTTCTGAAATAACATCACTTAATACAAAAAAACATGCAGATTCACTCACAGGTAATCAGGAAAATATCCCGCTAAGTGACGATATACCGAGGCAAAGGGTATGCGTATAATAATTACTCGTTTTTTATAAAAATGCTCGTTTATAGTTAAAATCCAGTGCCGAGAAGGTTTTCCAGCGTTCATGAATTTGCCTACTTTACACATCACCCAGGCATCCCTAAAAACTGAATGGTCGCAGTCTGCATTTTTATTATTACTGGTATTTTTCTTTGTTTTAAATTCTACCGGTTTACTTGATATCGACCTGGATTCCTTTCCAGGCTTTGATTTAAAAACGGATCTACTCATATCTCCAACCGGGGAGATTATGCTGCCGACAGTCTTCCACTCTGCAGAGTTCCTGTTGATGCTGGTGTCCGGCATCATTCTGGGCATTACCTTGCCCATCCTGAAACCAATAGCCGCCTCCATCCTTATTTTCATCTTTTCAATTCCTCCAACGACTTTGGGAGTTGTCTACCCGTTTCGTGAAACGGTTATTCCCATGCAGTACAGCCTGTTGGTCATTCTTGTCCTGTTTGGCATGAATATACTGTTGAATTACTTTACCGAAACACAGAAAAAACAAAGACTACTGGATATGTTCGGACAGTATGTTCCCCCTGAAATTGTGACTGAATTAAGCATGCAAAGCGAAAGCATCAACCTGGAGGGAGAGTCGAAATATATGACGGTGCTGTTCTGCGACCTGCATAATTTCTCCGGAATTTCAGAGCAGCTGACACCGAAAGAGCTTGTTAAAATGCTCAATGACTACTTCAACGAACTGACCCAGATTCTCTATAAACATGGTGCCACCATCGACAAGTATATTGGCGACTCCATTATGACCTTCTGGAGCGCGCCGGTGACGCAGGAAGACCATGCCAGCCGGGCAGTACTGGCCAGCTTTGAAATGCAGCAAGCGGTCAGAAAATTATCCAATAGTTATGTTCAAAAGGGCTGGCCTTCACAAACCATGGGAATTGGCATCAACTCAGGCATGATGAATGTTGGAAACATGGGCTCGCGCTATCGACTCGCTTACACGGTCATTGGCGATGCTGTGAATCTCTCGTCAAGACTTCAGACCATGACCCGGGTTTACCATCTCAATACCATCTGCGGAGAAGAAACCGCAGTGGCCGCAAGCGATGTTGAATTCATGGAACTGGACACAGTTCATGTCAGGGGCAAGAAAATAATCTCCAAAATTTTCCACCCGCTGGGGCTTAAATCAGAAATATCCGACGCCATGAGAAAAACTCTTGTGCAACACAATCTTGCACTGAAGTGTTATTACGAAAAAAACTTTACCGAAGCGGATCACCAGTTCTGCAAACTCATTCAGCAAAACACCGGCTACGAAAATTATTACCGCTACATGCTGCACCAGGTCGCGGAAAAGAAAAATATCACCACCGTAACGCAGGGCGTGATTAGTTAGCGACGCCAAGTCATAAATCACAAATCACGAATCACAAAAAAAGGCGATCAAAGATCGCCTTGTCGGATGCGTCCCTGCGGTCCTTATCCGACCACCAGAAAACCATTGAAGCCTGAAAGTATGGTTGCTCGTCTCTTGCCTCTTGCCTCTTGCCTCTTGCCTCTTGCCTCTTGCCTCTTGTCTCTTTTTTTATAGTCCCTGCCGCCTCCCTGCACCGCCCACCTTTACGCTTTACCCTTTATCCTTTATCTTTTTTCCTTTTTCCTTTTTCCTTTTTCCTTTTTCCTTTATCTATCCTTTATCCAACGTCGTCCCATACCCATAATAATCCGCCAACGCCAACCCCGCCGCCACACTCGTAAAAGGATCATGTTCAACCACTTTGCCGGGAAAACGTTGTTCCAGGATATCGGTTACTGCGGGGATCAGGCAGGAACCGCCTGTTCTCAACACCAGCTGTATGTCATGTCTTTCCAGGCCGGCTTTTTTCAGGGTGTCATCGACCGCCTGTTCAAAGCGCAATAATAATGGCGCAATCATGCGCTCAAATTCAGCCCTGGTGATGATCACTTCCACATCTATTTCAGGAATGTCCAGCACACACTCCTCACGGTCAGATAACGCGGCTTTACAGTCCTTGATGGCCTGAAATACCTGGTAGGAATAGTTCTGGGTAATCAATTCATAAAGGCGCTCAAACTTTACTGCCGACTCCCCGCCCTGCTGCATCTTGTCAATCACCGGTGTGGTGTATTCGTTTTGGTTCAGGATATAACTGACGGTCCAGTTAATCAGTAAATCGGCATAGGCGTCAAAGGGAAACAGGGTTTCAACAGTTTTGCCTTCCACCTCCCTTTTCCAGCGCTCACCTTTACCCAGTAAGGGGAACAGAATTTCACGAAACATGCACTGGTCGATATGATCTCCGCCCAGGCCGATTCCATGGATGGCCGCGACATCAAAATGCTGTTCATTACGACGCAGAATACATAAGTCCAGCGTACCTCCACCAAAGTCGACAGTGAGAATGACATCACTTTGCTCAGCCGGGTTACTTTGCAGATAACTCATGGCTGCCGCTGTTGGCTCAGGATAAAATGACTGGTGAGTGATACCTGCATGTTGATAGGACTCACTCAGGCGCTCCATAGCCACCCTGTTATGGTCATTATCCCGGCCTTCAAAGTTTACCGGATGACCAATACAGGCCTGGTTTACCTGGATACCTGAAACCGGCAACTGCTGCACATATTTTTCAACACTGCGTTTGATGCGCAACAAAATAGGCGTGATCAGGGCCACCAGTCTGAAAGGCCGGTTAAATACCATGACCCGGTGGGTATCGACACTGCCAAGCAGCCGCTTGGTGCCCCGGAATAACCTGCCCGGCAGACTGCCATCGTTGAATGCCTGTCCATAGACCAGTTGGGTATCCGGCTCGGACGGAAGCTGTGTCGACATATCCATTTGACCGGTACTGGTTCTGGCTTCGCCAAGCACCTCAAGGCTCATTTCGACTTTTCGTCCCTGGTTCTGGGCTATATAGGTATCAATGGCTTGCTGTCCGGTACAGGTGACAAAATCCCTGTCGATATAACTGGCCGAGGGCATGATCGGGTTGTCAGGCTCCAGCATCACCATGGACACTTTCTCGCCATCAAAGATGGCAGCGGTACTGTTGGAGGTACCAAAGTCGATACCCAGGCCGATTTTATTCCTGGCTGATCTGTTTTCGGGATGATTCGGATCGGACATTTTCTGACAACTTTAAAAGCGCGTTAATTATGATTTAGGCCCGGTTAAAAACTCAATAAGAGCTTATTCCGGGGAGAGGGGAAGATACCTAAGAACAAATAGCAGAACAAGCCGTTATTGCGTCAATCATGCAGGTTACAGCATGCCAGCCGTCGTTGAATTCAGCCACACTCCCTGCTAGTCTCAATTGCCCGGTTTGTATTCAGGAACCAGCAAAAAATATATAACACAGGTTTGCCCGAATTACAGGCAATCTGCATCTTGCCGGCACGGCTATCATTGATTCAAACCAGATTAACCATGCCATAATTGTCTATACCATAGTGGAAGGAAAACTTGATGACTCGAATACTATTTCCTGGCTTTTTTCTAATTGGTGCCTGTCTTCTATCAGCCTGCAGTGAGCAGATGCCGGAAGACAACTCCAGCGAAATTACCGATACCATTTCGGTCAATATCCCTCCTTCCCTGCAAGCCAACGGCGCCGTCACCGCATTTAACATGCTGTCAGAAAATGCCGGCCCGACCACTGTCTCAATCGCGCCGGACGGGGATATCTGGTTTACCCTGAGCGCTGCCAATGCTATCGGCACAATGCGCCCTGATGGCTCCGGACTGATTGAATATCCGATCCCGACCCCGGGCAGTTCTCCCCGCATTATCGCTCTGGGTGCTGATGGCAATATGTGGTTCTCGGAACATGAAGGCAACAAGATCGGCAAAATTACGCCAGACGGCCAAATTACAGAATTTCCCTTGCCAAGCGAAAACAGTCAACCGCGCGCTATCGCGCTGGGCAGTGATGGCAATATCTGGGCAGGCCTGTTTGCTGCCAGCAAAATTGCCCGCATCACCCCCAGGGGAGAAGTCACCGAATTTACTATTCCTACCCCGGATAGCGGTCCACGCGCACTGGCTGCCGGTCCCGATGGCAATATCTGGTTTTCAGAATTCAAGGCCGGCAAAATCGGCCGCATTACCCCGCAAGGGGAAATCACTGAATTTAGCCTGCCGCGACCCAACACCGGACCAGGGGATATTACTGCCGGCGCCGATGGCAATATGTGGTTTCTTGAGCTCAATGGCAATATGGATAACACGCCTGTCGATGGCAATCGCGTCGCTCGCATCACCATGGACGCAGACATTACTGAATTCATGATCCCCAGTGAAGGCTCTACCCCGATCAATATCGCTGTAGGCCCGGACAGGAATATCTGGTACACCAAAAACAATACCCTGGGCAGAGTGACTCCCTCAGGACAAATGACGGAATTTGCCATTGCCGACGGCCCCGCCAGAGCGGTGGGCCTGAGTGCAGGCAGTGATCGTCAGCCGCCTGATCGTCTTGTCGACAGGCTCTGGTTTACCGACCCCACCAATAATCGTATCGGTTATCTAGACTTTGAGTAAGGCCTGCGGCGCTAAAGCCGAACCCATGCTTTGCCAGCAATTCGCAGACGCACTGATTGGCTACCACCGCTATTCCGGGGCCGCCCTGACAAAAGCCGCTTACTGTGTGCTGGATTTCCTGTCCTGCGCCTATGCCACTCACCATTTCCCCTGGGTTGAACAGGCACGTCAAGTGGCCATCAACAATTCTGGCATTAAATCAGTTCAGCCAGATGATGTTGCTAACCACAGGGGAGCGGCAATCATCGGTACGACGCAACGGGTATCGGTGCACGATGCGGTATTCGTCAATTCGGTAGCAGGGCATTCCCTGGTACGCGATGATATGCATCTGGGCAGCGTGTCCCACCTTGGCGTCGCAGTCATGCCCGTTGCTCTGGCATTGGCAGAACAAAACAAGGTCGGTGCCACACTGTTTCTGGAAGCCATCATCTGTGGTTACGAAGCCGGTGGCAAACTGGGCGCCATGCTGATGGATGTAGAGACAGCCCGAACTTTTCGTCCCACCGGGCTTATAGGTGCCTTTGCTGCTGCAGCAACGGCAGCGAAACTGATGGGCCTTGATGCACAGTCAAGCGCCAATGCCCTGGGCTTTGCCAGTAACTACATTACCGGGCTGAATGAGTGGGCAGCCTGGGGCAGTGACGATATGTATTTTCACCCAGGTATCTCTGCGAGGAACGGGCTGATGGCAGCGCAACTTGCCCAGGCCGGCGCGCTGGCAGCAAAAGGCTCGCTGGATGGCAAGGCAGGCCTGTTTGCCGCCTTTGCCAAGGGGGTTCCCACTCCTGCTGCCCTTCCTTTTGCTGAACATAATGAGGAAATTCTGCAGGTATTTTTCAAGCAGGTTCCTGCCTGCAATTATGCCCAGACTGCCGCGCAGGTGGCGCTTCAGGTAAAAACACACAATACGCTGCCTTTGGATTCCATTCGCCAGATTACCATCAAGGTTCCCTATGCCGCCGCCCACTACCCTGGCTGTGATTACCCGGGGCCTTTTGAAAGTATCCTGCAAGCCAGGATGAGTATTCATTTCAATGTGGCCAGCGCGCTTTACCATGGAAATTTTGATGACAGTCATTATCAGGATTTCGCCAATGAAAATGTTCTCGCCTTAGCCGGACTTATCAAGGTAGCCGTTGATGAAGCACTCACCACTGATTATCCGGCCAGACAGGGAGCCAGTATCATGGTGATCAGCCGTGAAGGTGAGGAATTTACGGCAACCTTGAGTGACGTTGTGCCGGCAAATCCTGACGAGGTTTTGACCCGCTACACGATAGCAGCGACCGGCAAACCTGTTGCTGAACCACACCTGCAACTGTTGCAGGAGCTGGACGAACGCTTCATTCCGGGGAGCCTTATCGGCCCTGCGAGTCAGGCATCCTGACCAGGCCTGAAAAAAATAATGAAGAAGCATCATGCAAAGCAAAACAGCGATATTGCCCAGGCTGGTTTACCCGGTGCTGACTCGGGCATTGAAGAGCCATTAAGGCAGGCCGGCATAGATCCTGACCGGCTTTCAATTTTCAAGTTCGGACAGAAGGCTCATGCATCCGGGCCCAGGCCATGGGTCAAGCGCTTGATTGTTGGTCTGGTGCTGTGGGTTATTTCCCTTGCCCTGGAGATAGCCGATTTTTTACCCGAAAGTTTTATTCATGCCGTGCTGTCCCTTGTAATCGGACTCGTTATTTTGCAGGTGGCTTGCCAGGCCTTGTTAAAAGCCTCGGAAAAACTGGCAGCGCGACTGCACTGGAATCATTATGTCGCCGGCACGGTGGCGGAAATTCTTTCAACTGCGCCCGAACTGGTGGTTATCGCCTTCGTTATTCCGGTCAGTCCCCTGATCGCCTTTATCATCACCCTCATCACCATCTATAACAACGCCCTGGTGTTCAGCTTTTATTCTTTTTTCCTGCCCAAGGATAAATATGGAAAATTCCTGATGCCCTTGCCGATCACCGAAGCCGGTACCCAGATATTAATTGGCGGGGGTGCCATGGGACTTATCCTCGGACTGGTGATGATGGCGTTTACTTCAGACTCACCCACCAAAAACAGTTTTCTGCCCGTGGATTTATTCACCATCAGTGCGTTTCTGCTCACCATCTTTATTTTCTATACCCACAAACTGATCACTGGCTATGCACAGGAAGAAGATGAAGTCAGGGAGAGCCTTGGCATGACCGGTAAAGATATTGAAAAACGCCTGGCCATTGTCTATGAAGATGTGACAGAAAATTCCATAGCAAGTATTGCCGGCTTGTTACTGATTGGTATTTTGGGTGCCTTGATTGGTGGTGAGCAGGTGTCTGAATTTGCGCGAGCCATGGTAAGGGAACTGGATGTGAATCCAATCCTGACGGCGCTGATTCTCGCCGTATTTGCCGGCATGAGTGAATACGTCATTCTATGGCAATCGCACCAGAAAAAAGAATACGGCATCGCCCTGGCCAATGCTTTTGGTGGCATTACCCAGGTAATGTTTATGGTGTTTCCTTTTACCCTGCTGAGTATCGCCGTCTATCAGAGCTGGATTAATCCGGCCCATCCGGACTTTCCCATCGGCTTTTCCCTGTCCAATATTTTTCTGCTGATCTTCCTGTTTCCCACGTTTTATACCTTGTCCTCGCTTTTGGAAGAAGACCACACCATGGGCGTATTGGATACGGTAATCATGACCAGCATCTTTATGTTTTTGATTCTGCTCATGGTGAGCTATGGGGCAAGTACCGTCTAGAAATCTGTTTGCCTGCGCTATGGGCTGCATACACATCTTTTATTGCGGCTATTTGTCGTTTTCTCCTGACGCTTCACGCTTGTCCTTTTCATGCCAGTTGTGCTTATATAAAAATTGCCTGAACAATAATAATGAGCAATCTGGCAACGGGGGAATCATGAAAACCGGTACAAAAAAAACATGAAACACAACACGCTAATAGCAGCCATGCTATTTATCCTTTCATTCAGTACACTGCCCTTGATGGCACAAACCACTGACTATAAAGACATCATCTATGCCAGTCCCGAGGGTCATGAGCTGGGACTGGATATCTATGTGCCCGACACAGCCAATGCCCCGCCCCTAATCGTTCAGGTCCATGGCGGCGCCTGGCGCTTTGGCGACAAGTCCGGTGGCGTGCCCTTGCAGTTCGTTGAGCATGGCTATGCAGTGGCCAGCCTGGATTTTCGTCAGTCCACCGATGCGCCTTTTCCCGCCATGATCCATGACATCAAGGCGGCAATTCGTTTTCTGCGCGCCAATGCCTCTGATTATGGCTATGATGCTTCGAAGATAGCCATTACCGGCGCCTCATCAGGCGCTCACCTGGCTCTGCTGGTAGGTGTCAGCACCGGTCATCCTGAACTGGAAGGAAGCCTGGGCGATCACCTGGACACGTCTTCGGCAGTACAGGCAATCCTCAGCTATTTCGCTGCTGCCGACCTGACCACCATCCTTTCACAATCGACCCCGTTTGGTCTCAGTGTCAGGGAACCCTCCCTGGAATTACTGCTGGATTCACTGCCACAGGACAATGAGACCCTGGCCAGACTGGCCAGCCCGGTGACACTGGTAGACGCCAATGACCCGCCGCTGTTATTGCTGCACGGTGATCGTGATCCGCAGATGCCCATCAACCAGAGCCTGCAGATGTTTGGCGCCTACAAGGCCGCAGGACTGGATGTCACCTTTGATCCGGTGCACGGCGCCGTGCATGGCGGGCCGCAGTTTTTTGATGAGGAACACCTGGGCAATGCGCTGGCTTTTCTGCAGCGAACCATAGGCAGGTAAGGCCAATGTTTGCTTCAGGGATGGCTGCCAGAGTATGAATATTCAGGTCGGCGACATTCTGATTGATCGTGTATTGGAAATGGAAGTCCCTTTCCTGTTACCCGCCGATGCTTTTCCTCACACCCCTGTCGCTGAAGCCATTGAAAAGCACCGGCACTGGCTCGAACCTCCCGCTTTGTGCCCCGAGACCGGCATGCTGATCATTGCCATCCAGACCTGGATTATCCGCACCCGGCAACACCTGATTCTGGTGGATACCTGCCTGGGCTGCGATAAAACCAATCACTATTTCAGGGACTGGCATCAGCGAAGCGATACGCACTGGTATCAGGCCCTGTTGGCCAAAGGCATAGATCCGGCCGAGGTGGATTATGTGTTTTGTACTCACCTGCATGGCGATCACTGTGGCTGGAATACCCGTTTGATCGACGGGCGCTGGGTGCCTACCTTTCCCAACGCCAAATACATCATCGCCAAAGATGAACTAAACCATGTCGCCAATGAAAACACGCCCGCCTACCAGGAAAGTGTGTTGCCCTGTATTGAATCCGGCCAGGTCATGGCGGTAGACAACGCTTATACCCTGAATGACCAGGTCTGGCTGGAACCCGCACTGGGTCATACCCCCGGCCATGTGTCCGTACACCTGCAATCAAAAGGACAACGCGCCGTGCTGTGCGGCGATCTGATTCACAGCCCCCTGCAATGCCTTTACCCGCACTGGAAATACTGGATTGATTTTGACCCGCAACAGGCCGTGCAAACCCGCAAACAGTTTCTGGAAACCCACAGTGAAACCAACAACCTGATCCTGACGGCCCATTTTCCCTCTCCTTCCCTGGGTTTTGTTGAAGCACAGAAGGATGCCTTCAGATTTCGCTTTCTTGACGCATAAGATCACCGCGCCCCGGGTTCAGACCAATCCTGTGGCGCACCGTCTACACTATTGACCCTAATCAAAGGAAAATAAACCAGCTAAAATTTTCCCGCTTTCATTGCCATGTTTCGCTATAATGAGCGCCCTTCGTTAATTGAAAACAGTAGAAACACCCTATAGCAGGAGTTATTTATGGCCAAGATAGTCGGCGGTATCGCCACTTCCCATACCCCCACCATTGGTTTTGCCCTGGATGCACATAAACAGGAAGATCCTGTCTGGGCGCCCATTTTCAAAGGCTATGAGCCGGTACAGCAGTGGCTGAAAGATCAGGCCCCGGATGTCATTTTCTATATTTTCAATGACCACATGACCTCTTTCTTCATTGACCACTATTCACACTTTTCACTGGGTGTGGGAGAGAACTTTCCTGTCGCCGACGAAGGCGGCGGTCCCCGTAACCTGCCGCCATTGAAAGGTCATCCGGCGCTGGCTGAACATATTGCCAAGGGGCTGGTCGCCGATGAATTCGATTTGTCGTATTTCCAGGAAAAAGCACTGGATCACGGCTGTTTCTCTCCGCTGTCACTGCTGCTTGACCATGAAGTCGAATGGCCCTGCAAGGTACTGCCGTTTCAGATAGGCGTATTGCAGTCACCCACCCCGACTGCAAAGCGCTGCTACAACATTGGCCGCTCGTTGCGTAAAGCCATCCAGAGCTATCCTGAAGATATCAAGGTGGCTATCGCCGGTACGGGCGGGCTTTCCCACCAGGTTCATGGCGAACGCTGTGGCTTTAATAACACGCCCTGGGATATGGAATTCATGGAGCGTCTTGAAAAAGACCCTGAAGGCCTCACCGATATCACCATTGCCGAATACGCAGAACTTGGTGGTATGGAAGGCGCTGAAGTCATTATGTGGCTGATCATGCGTGGCGCATTATCAAAAGAAGTGGAAGCTACCCACAAGACCTATTACCTGCCCTCAATGACCCCAATTGCCAGCATGATTCTGGAAGAACGCTCTGATGAAGTCTCCGACGAAAGTCAGGAAGATTATATGAAGCGTATCAACCATCAACTGGCAGGCATTGAAAAACTGGAAGGCACCTACCCCACTACCATCGGTAGCAGTGTCAAAGCCTATCGACTCAACAACTTCCTTCACGAACTGATCATTCCGGAACATCGCAAGCTTTTTCTGGAGGACCCGGAAGCTGCTTTTCAGCAAGCCGGCCTGACGGATGAAGAAAAAGACATGGTGCGCAATCTCGACTGGCGCTCCATGATTCACTATGGCGTGATTTTCTTCATGCTGGAAAAGCTTGGCGCTGTTGTAGGCACCACCAATCTGCATATTTATGCGGCCATGCGTGGTGAATCTCTTGATGATTTCCAGAAAACCAGAAATGCCCAGGTACTGTATTCAGTGGCAGGTCAGGATGAAGGCAAGACTGACTGGGACAAGGAACAAAACCCCAAATAGGTCTTCATAAATACTGTCGCGTTTTGGTTACTTTTTTTTGTGTTTACAAAAAGAGTAACCAAAACAAAGGGCGATGACGTACACTGGTTCAATTCTTCTTCTAGACAACTAACTATTACTCCGGAGTAATAAATGATCTGGTTAATTGCAGGATTGGTAATCTTCTTTAGCGTTCACTCCTCGCGCATTTTCGCGGATAGCTGGCGGACTCAGTGTATTACCATCA
>JAUHWU010000169.1 GCA_030427065.1 Gammaproteobacteria bacterium
CCCGTCATTCTCGACATAGATGAGAATAAATCCCTACATGAATCGTCCTTTGGCTGTATTCCGCTTTGCTGAACAGCATTACTTTATTGATACTTGCAGCATGACGCTGCCAGGACCAGTCTGATACCAAAAGCACTTATGATGCCCAAACACAAACTGCAGTTTTTCATTTATCTGTCTGCCATCCTCTTGTCTGGCAGTGTATTTCTGCCGCTCGCCAGTTTTCCGGTATATGGAGATGCCAGTTACTATCGTATTGCTGAAGTAGAAGCATGGCTGGTTATTGTGCTCACCATGGCTGCACCGGGGTTTATTCTCTATGGCAGGAAGAGACTGGCTATTCTTTCTCCCATAGGTGTCTGGGGAGTTCTGCTTTACCCAACCCTGAGAAGCTCCTTTGAGTCCACCAATAGCTCGGTACTCAATCAACTGGGCAATAGTGTGACCTCTGCCATGTCGGATTTTGCTGCCAATCTCTTTTTTAATATCAGCGATTATCATTGGGGAGGTTTTGTCTTTCTTTTTGCGCTGGTGTCGTTTACTGCCATTAATGGTATTTACTGGATCAAAGCCTGAGATATGTGCCGCAAGTATTTTGTATTTCCGGATCAGCAAAAGCAAAACTATCAATCACTATGATCAAGACAAAGGTCTGCTAGAATCACCTCATGCACACTAGAAAAGTGAATTAAGCCATTGTCTCAAGATCAGGAATCACTGGAACAATTAGCCAATATTTTCCTGACCCAGGCCAAATATTGCCATGAACTGGACTCGCCTTTCATGGTCAGGTTATGCACGCTGTTTGCCGAACACCTGGAGCCGGGCAATAGTGTTAGTGAAAATCTTCTCAACATGGCAGATACCCAGGAATTCTGGAACGTAGCGCTTCCGTTAAGAATAGCAGGAGCACTGCATGCACTTGTTTTAAAAGGGCAATGTGAAAAGCTCAGACGTGTATATCCACCCCATCATCTGACCGTAAGTGATTCTGATCTATGGCAGGCAGTCAATCATGCCATGGATGAACATGCGGACTTCATCCTTCCATTTCTTGCCCATGCGCCACAGACAAATGAAGTCAGACGTTGCGCAGTGTTGTTACCGGGCTTCCTGACCATTGCTGAAAAAACCAGCTACCCTTTTACGGTTTCCGAACTCGGCGCCAGTGCGGGCATTAATCAGTGCTGGGACAGTTTTGCCTACCAATTGAATGGACAGCATTGGGGAGAGCCAGCTAATGGCATAGTTCTGTCGCCGCAATGGTTGGGCAATCCCCCTCCAGAGCCCGTTAACATCGAAGTTGCCGAGAGAGCCGCCTGCGACTTGAAGCCCGTTAATTTCAGGGATCCGGCTGAAAAAATGAGACTGCTTTCCTATATATGGGCAGATCAGGAAAGTCGCTTTGAGCTCACTGAACATGCCCTTGCTTTACTGGAAAAACTTGACTATCAGGTCGATGCTGAAGATATCTCAAGCTGGCTTCCCAAAAGACTTAATCGCCCCACAGAAGGCCGGGTTCATGTTATTTATCACACTATCGTCTGGGGATATCAGCAGGAAGACGCAAAAATCGCTAATCGCGCTCTCATCGAAAAGGCTGGCAGCCAGGCAACTGATACATCCCCGCTGGCCTGGCTGCGACTTGAGCCTGACGGCAAGGATCCCGGCGCTGCTATTACCCTGACCATGTGGCCTGATGGACAGGAGCAGATTCTGGGCCGGGCAGATTATCATGGTCGCTGGGTTGACTGGGCGGGTTAAGGTTCAAGTAAGCCCTTTAGAACTATAAGAATTACCCGATCTGTTTGTATTCACTGTTTCTATCGACTATCAGTACGATTTATTGGTAAGACCTGTTGGCATAACCTGGGCCGGGGATTACTATTAATACAGCTTTACAGGCAGCAATACATTTTGTTGGTGATGAAGGGATACTATGGAAACCCCAATAACTTACTTCGAGTCACTTAATTCCGCTAAAAACAGTCTCGATAAGGAAACAGTCCATCAGCTTCGAAAAGGCACAAAGCAACTCAGAGCTCACCTGCACCTACTACGACAACTTGAAGGTCAGCAAAAGGAAACTGAACGTTTAAGAGCCTCCGTCAAGAAACTGGCAAAGATGCTCTCCGTTCAGCGAGATGCTGATGTCCTGTATTCGTTACTGCAGGACCTGATTACGGAAACTGATGACCAGGAACTGGTCGCATTGATGACCGGACTAAAAAATAAATTGGCCGACAAGCGACTTCCGCCATCAGAGCTGCAGCATGTGCTGGACCTGACCAGAGATATTAAAAAGAAAACCCGCGAACTTCTCAATCAGGAGCCTGCGGAAAATGACGTCAAAGCTGTGCTGGAAATACGCCTGTTGGAAATATGCAAAACAGGCGAAGCCCTCCTCTTCTCGAGTACAACGGATTGGGAGGAGTTGCATGACTGGCGCAAACAAACCAAAAAGTTAATGTACCAGTTTAAGATGATCAGAAATCAGACGCCTGCAGAACTAAAAATAGTTGAGACCCTTGAAGGTCTTGGTGATGAACTGGGTAAAATCAACGATCTGAAACTTCTGGAAAATTATTTAAAACAACAGCAGCTGCTTTGTACTCGTGCCTACACACTCCAGCTATATCAAAAATTATATAGTCTGATTAGCAAGCACCAGCAACAACACCTCAACACTTGTCGGGAATTATATTCAGCTCTGAAATCCAGACATTTGAATCAATAATTATAGTTAACTTTATAACCCCAATGCCTGCTTGATGTCGGCCCATGAAACCAATTTGAAATTTTGATTCTCAGTCGGCAAATCGTTATACCCATCCTGAACTACCAGCATTCCTTGAGGATATAAGGGACCAAGAAAAGCCGATGTTACCGACAGCCCATCCGTTTCCTGAACACCATCCATCGTGCCATCAACCCTGTCCGCAATATAAAATGAGCCTTTGTAAATGTTGTTGTCATTCAGATCATATATCGCATAACTATTATCACCCTGGCTGGACACAATCAGGTACAGGGCTCCGTCATCGCTGCGGTAAACATCCATACCTTCTACATCAGCTGTAAGGTTTCCCACTGCGTTGGCTTCAAGCAAAGCAATTTCATCTGCACGTCTGCCATCAGCAGGCATCTGCCAGATACCATAGTCTTCCTCGCCTATGTATAGCATTTGTGTGACATCATCCACCGCACAACCTTCAGGCCCCGAATCCAGATGCCAGGAAGCGATTAATTCAGGCGCCAAGGTATTACCAGGATTGAGGTGCCAGTGTTCATATTCAAACTCGCGACTATTTACAAAAACATGAGCACCATGCTCAACATCCAGTCCCATACATACACCATAGGGATCTTCCATCGAAAGAGGAATACTCATCATTGTGCTGACCTTACCGTTGTCGGCTATTGAAAAAATATCCAGCGCGATATCGGTACGGTTTGTTGCTACGGCCAAAGTCATCTCATCACGACCTATTTTTACGCCTTTACGCAAGTCGACATTATTCAGTCGCCCTCTTTCAATAAACTGTACCTGCTCACCCTGCAAATTATAGACGGCTAGTCCTCTCTTTTTATCTGTACCAAGGATAAGACTTTTCACGGGATCATCGGGGTTTAACCAGATTGCAGGATCATCAGCCGCATCTTCATTGCTGTTAACCGGAGTAGTTTCCATGACGGGATAAACAGCCACCGCACCTTCACGGATTACATAGGGATCAACACAGGCGCTCACCAGTATCGTGATTAACATAACAGCTACAAAACTCTTGGTACGCATTGCTACTCCTGATCTGAATAATAAACAAATAAGTCCTGCAGGCATTGAGAGCTCAAGGGGGAGAGCCCTGAATACCTGCAAGATTTTTTTACGAAAGTTAGCCTGTGTAATCAGAACTGGTATCTCATCCCCAGAAGATAAGTGGATCCATATTCATCATACTGTGACAAGCGGGAGTTATTACCAAAGAAATAATATTCCGGGCGGTCATTAAGGTTGAGGGCTGATGCATTAATCAGCAGATTCTCATTCACCTGATATTTGATGGTCAGATCCACCTGCATATGACTGCTGGTATAACGATCAGTAAGGGCACTATCACCGACATCATCTAGGTAATCATCACGAAAATTGGTTGCCAGGCGAACGTCCCAGGCATTCTTGTCATAACCCAGCACCAGGTTTGCAGTATTTTCCGCCTGCTTGAAATAAGGAATGGTACGCTGTCCATTGGCCGCATCCGCAGGCAGCTCGGTTTCACCATCAGCATGGGTATAGTTGAGGACAAAAAGTAGGCCATTTTCCCAGGCTGTCTGGTAAGAGAATTCGAATCCGACAATGCTGCTGTCATCTGCATTCACGAATGTGCTGGCCTCCTGCCAGGTCTGACCACGAAGCACCACATCCTGCTGCTCAACTGCAACAATGGAATCCTGTATCTGTTTATAAAACATTCCCAGTCCCAGGAAAGTTTCTTCGCCCAGATAAAGTTCCCACGTCAGGTCAAAATTCCATGCCTGGGTAGGATCAAGCTGGGGATTGCCACCTTCAATTTCCCGATCGTCCAGATTAATCAGCGCTCCAGCTCTGGATTCCTGAAACCCGGGACGTACCAGTGAACGAAAAACGCCTAAACGTGCAACCTGGTTATCGTTCAGATCAAATTTCACATTCAGTGACGGTGCCAAAAAGGAATAATCATTATCAAAACTGACGTTACCGGCAAAAGCATTACCATCAAATGTTTTTCCGGAATAAGTTGCGCTGGTATTTTCATAGCGCAGCCCATAGATCCAGGTTGTATTGCCCGTAATAGTTGTCGCCATCATGTAGGCAGACAAAATATCCTCATTGGTATTCCAGTCTGCAGCAATGGATTCTTCCTCTTCATCACCACTGAATTCAAATAGTGACCCCACGGAGGGACAGGTAGTGCCATCACTCAACGCTGTTAGTCCCGTACCGCGCATACCTGCAAGAGACTGCACATGGGCTGTTGAGGGAGCAGGACCATGGACGGTATTGAGATAGGGTGAAATTGCACGGGTATTTTCTGTTGTCAGAAAAATATCATCTATCGGCTCATACGCGCAGAAATTGAAATTGTTGCGTTTTTCACGCTGACGGTATTTAGCACCATACTGTAATTCGGTATCAGTATTCAGCGCCCATGTCATATCAAATTTGGCACCAACATCACGATCCGTGGTCAGGGCAATTTCATGCTCCAACACATTCAGACTAAAAATACCGGGATTAAGAAACTCCTGAGGATAGGAAAGTACCGGCTGTCTTGGATTCGAATTATCGTAGGTCAATGGAATATTCAGTTCTTCACTTCGATAAATGGCGGCGTATTTGGTGGTGTCATCCTGCTCCGCACGGGACCCAAACACTTCCAGCTTGATATTACTACCATTGTCGAGCTGTAATTCGGTCCCAATCTGACCGGCACTGATCTCTCTTTTCTCGGGACGCCAGCGTGTTTCAGTATCAAAGCGGCTGGTAGCATAGGAAAAAGTACTACCATTAATTACTGGCTCATTGTCTTCAAGTGTATCTCTGGTTTCCCATTTTCCACGGTATTCTGTATCAACATATTCATTGTGAAACAGATGTGTATAATAAAGATTG
>JAUHWU010000170.1 GCA_030427065.1 Gammaproteobacteria bacterium
CCCAGTAATTTCATGCGCTCCGGTTTCGCCTTGGCATCAAAGGAGGATTCCTGGTGAATGATCGCCATTGAGACATAAACCGGAGTCTTCCAGCGACGCTCGGATTTAACCGCTGCCTTGTACCAGTTCCGTCTCTCTTCAAACATACTGCAAATGTTAGTGGTATTCTGAGGTGGCGAAGACGCACAGGAGACCAGCATCAACAGCAGCATACTGACAAGAATGCCTTTAATTGCTTCCATTTCGCTTATCTTTTTACCCAACTTACAATTAACTCTTGCTCAATTATTAATCAACGATCACCCAACTATCACCTAACTATCACCTAACTATCAGCCAGCCTTCAGCCGATTTTTCAACGGGCACTGTGCCAGCCAATTCTGTCTTTTTTGAGACAATAATCTGCGCAAACAGGATTTTATGCATCTCAACGCACTGGAAAGGCTACTTTACTTTTTTAGGGACTATTTGTCATGCTGTTCAAGCAGTGACAAGAACTCACTTTCATCGATTACCTTGACGCCCAGGGACTCGGCTTTGGACAATTTTGATCCTGCACCGGGACCAGCCACAACGCAGCTAGTCTTGGCAGATACACTGCCTGCGACTTTTGCGCCGAGTTTCTGCAGTTTTTCCTTTGCTTCACTGCGTCCCATGGAGTCCAGAGTACCTGTAACAACAAAAGTCTGGCCTGATAATGGCAGTTCATCTGTATTCACCGGCGTTGTTTCCGCAGGACATACACCGGCTTTAAGGAGCGCGGAAATGACATCAAGATTATGCGTTTCATCGAAAAAAGCACGAATGTGGTGGGCAACAATAGTGCCGATATCAGGAATGCTAAGCAGTTCCTCTTCACTGGAATCAATGATGGCCTGTAAGTTACCAAAATGGGTGCTTAGAGACTGGGCTGTAGCTTCGCCTACTTCCCTTATGCCCAGGGCAAAGAGTAATCGAGCCAGGCTAACCTGTTTGCTGTTTTCAATGGCTGCCAGCAAATTGTCGACCGACTTTTCTCCCATTCTTTCCAGTGCCAGCAGACTGTCTCGCTCAAGGGAATAGATATCGGCAACAGAGGTCAGCATCTGTTTTTCTACCAATTGGAAAATTAATTTGCTCCCCAGGCCATCAATATCCATCGCCGCCCTTGAGGCGAAGTGAATGATCGACTGGGTGCGTTGTGCACGACAAAAAAGCCCCCCGGTACAGCGCATTAATACTTCGTTTTCGATGTGCTCAATCTCGGAGTCACAAACTGGACAGGTCTTTGGTGGCACGATAGACTTTGCATTATCAGGGCGTCGGTTTTCTATAACAGAAACAATCTTCGGTATAACATCCCCCGCTCGTCTGATGATTACCGTATCCCCAATTTTGACGCCAAGGCGCTGGATTTCATCCATGTTGTGTAGCGTCGCATTGCTGACTGTCACGCCACCAACAAAAACAGGTTCCAGCCGAGCAACCGGGGTAATTGTGCCTGTACGCCCTACCTGGAACTCTACGTCTTTTAAAATTGTAGAGACTTCCTCAGCAGGGAATTTATAGGCCATTGCCCAGCGTGGGGTCCGGGCATTCATGCCCAGCCTGTTTTGAAGATCGACATGATTGACCTTGATCACCACACCATCTATTTCATAATCAAGATCATTACGCCTGGCCAGTAAATCCAGGCAATAGGCATAACTGGACTCTATCCCTGTACAGGTTTTGCGTTGCGGATTAACCGGCAATCCCCAATCATCAAAGCGTTCGAATACTGCGCTCAGTGTATCTGGCAAGTAACCCGGGGATACCAAACCATAGCTGTAGCAGAACATGGTTAATGGGCGTTTTGCGGCAACCCTTGAATCCAGTTGTCTGATGGTACCGGCAGCAGCATTTCGCGGGTTAACGAACACTTTCTCACCCGCCTCTTCTGCCTGGGCATTCATCTGTGCGAATCCGGATTTAGTCATGTATATCTCACCACGAACCTCCAGGATGTCGGGAATATGTCTGCCTGCAAGCCTTAATGGTATGTCATTAATAGTCCTGGCATTGTGCGTAATATCTTCACCCGTTGTACCGTCGCCACGAGTGGCCGCCCGTATCAGCAAGCCATTTTCATAAAGCAGACTCACGGCAACACCGTCAATTTTTGGTTCACAACTGTATTCAATTGCCTTGTCACTATCGAAACGTTTGTGAATACGCTTTTCGAATCTCTGCAAGGCGTCTTCATCAGTAACCTTGTCCAGGGAAAGCATGGGGATTTCATGAGTAACCTGGGTAAAGCCTGATAGCGGCTCGCTACCGACACGCTGGCTTGGTGAATCCGGTGTTATGAGTTCTGGCCAGGCTTTTTCAATTTCCAGCAAGCGATCAAATAACTGGTCATATTCCTGATCAGTTATTTCCGGCGCATCATGACGGTAGTAGAGTATGTTGTGGTGTTCTATTTTATGACGCAGCTCTGTGAGCTCCGTTTTTAGTTCGTCGGGGGGTGCTGCCATGTCTGCATCACCTGAGGTAAATGTTCAAAGAGAAATTTAGTGAATATACGAACAATAGCTCCACCATTGTACCGGGGTAGAGCTATTTTCTAGCCAGCATCTCGAGCTCAAAATCCCGAATGCGCTGACGGCTATGTTCGATGGTTTGTCTGGTGAAGACGCTACGATTTTCGTCTTTTAAAATAACATCCAATTCATTTTTAAGAGATTCGGCAGTTTTCAGCATTTGTTCAAAACACTTCATATTGCCCAGCTTGTTTGGTAACTGCATAAAGAAGCTGACGCCAAGTGTTTCAAATTCTTCCATATCGCTCATGGAAAAGGTTCCGGGTTTTAGCATATTGGCCATGCTGAACATCACCGGTCCCTTGCCACTGCTATCCGCATGACGATGAAAGATACTCATATCACCCAGTCGCATACCATTTTTTAGCAGAACCGCTAACAGTTTTTTACCTTCAATGGTAGCGCCCGGTTTTGCCATGACGTTAATGATAATAACCTCTTCGACGTGTTCCACATCATCATCGTCGTCTTCATCTTCAATGTCAGAATCGATTAAATCATTATGCTCCAGATCCAGCTCACCTTGATCATCCCTGCTGAAAGTCAGATCCTGATCACCAAAGGTAGGCTCAATTCTATCTTCGTTTCTAGGGCGACTACCAAGCATGCCTTTTTTCGGCGGCACGGGTTCAGGTTCGGCATCATCCTCATAATCGATCAGTTTCGACTCGAGATCATCTTCATCTTCAAATTCATCATCTGAATCGTGCGGTTCATCATCAAAATCAGTGTTCTCTTGACGGTCTTCAGCGCTCCAGACATCATCTTCGGGCTCTGCTTCGTCGATATCATCAGCGCTGATAGCCGGAGAGTCATCGTTGGACAGGTCATCCCGCCAATCATCTTCCTGGCTTTCCTGCCAATCTCCGGCTTCCGTATCTTCCGACTCCAAATCATCTGAAACATATTCTTCAAATTCATCATCGTTAAGATCAACGGACTCCATTAATACCGGAACGTCTTCATTGGCTTGTTGTTCATAGAAACTGCCATTGGCTCTGCGAATCGTTCGCGCGCCACCATTGGGAAGCTCTGAGCGAATCAGAGGGTCAGGAGCGTCGTCATCGGATTCATCAGCTGTTGGAATATTTTTATCAATTTTTAAAACAATACGTTTTTTGCGCTCGAGCCACTTGCGCCTGAAACCATCAAGCAGAATCAGCACGATAAAAATAATGACTATAATGGCTAACATGTCTCTGATACCCATAAGTCTGCTCTAGTCTTTGTCCCTGTTATTTCTAATATTAGTGATATTACAATCCGACTACTATTACCAAGCGTTATAATTTTTTTTACTGTTTTGTTGTGTTTATTCTTCTCTTTCTATTAGCCCTGACCGTTCAACCAAGTCAGAAGCGGACTTGAATACTGTTTTAGCGATATAAATAGAAATTTATACTGCCACCATTTCTACCGCCTCATCTACATCAACTGCCACCAGTCTTGAGACACCCGGTTCATGCATGGTGACACCCATCAGCTGATGCGCCTGCTCCATTGTGATTCGATTATGGGTTATAAAAATAAACTGAACAATTGATGACATTTCCTTCACCATATCAATATAACGCCCTACGTTGGCATCATCCAGAGGTGCATCAACCTCATCAAGCATACAGAACGGTGATGGATTAAGGCGGAAAATTGAGAAAACCAGTGCTATTGCCGTCATGGCTTTTTCTCCACCTGACAAGAGATGGATTGTGCTGTTCTTTTTACCTGGCGGTCTGGCCATAATCTCGACACCGGTATCAAGCAAATCTTCACCGACCATATTCAGGTAGGCATGCCCGCCACCAAAAACCTTGGGGAATAACTCCTGTAATCCGCTATTAATCTTGTCAAAGGTTTCCTTGAAACGTGTTCGGGTTTCCTTGTCAATTTTACGAATTGCATTTTGCAGGGTTGTCAGTGCGCGTTCGAGATCGTCATTTTGTTCGTCCAGATATACTTTTCGCTCAGACTGGGTATCGTATTCATCAATGGCAGCCAGGTTTATCGGGCCAAGTCGGTTTATTCGGTTTGCCAGTTTTTCCAGCTCTTCTTCACAACCTTGTTCATTGGTTTCTTCCAGCATATTGGCAAGCACTTTTTGCTTATCGTAGCCATTTTCTGACATTTGCTGTTCAAGAGCCGCTCTCTTGACAGTATCGCCCTCAATGCCAAGCCGTTTATTGACGAGCTCATCGCGAATACGCTGGGATTCTTCCTGGGACTGATTTCTCGCGCTGTCCAGTTCACGCTGTTGATGATCGATTTCATCTACTCGCGCTTTAGCCAGAGATAAGTTATTTTCAATGGATACCCGGGAGGCCAGTTTCTGTTCCAGCTCTTCCTTTAGAGCAGGTATGGGAACATCGGCCTGTTGCAGATATTCTTCCAGTTGTTTCTCTCGCCCCTGATAGGACTCAACCTGATTGGAGAGCCTTGCCATGTTATGTTTCAGCGATTCCAGCTGGGCTGATACCGTTTGATGCTGCAGGGCAAGCTGGTGAGATCGGTCCTTGTCTTTGGCTGCTCGTGCGCGAGACTCATCAAGAGTGTTTCTGCGCTCGTCCCTGGCTTCAGTTAGGACTTCGCGTCGCACCGTGTGCTGCTCCATGCGATCAAGAATTTGCTCCAGATTTTCACGGGACTGACGAATATTGGCTTTTTCAACATCCTGTTGTTTTTCAAGGTCTGCAATTTCCGCCGTCAACCGCACACGACGTTCCTCTGCCTGTTCAATTTTGGTTAATTGAGCTGACTTGTCTGAACTGGTTTCTGACAACTGACGATTAACTTCAGTCAATTCTTTCAGTAAGCCATCACGATCCTGCTCCAGCGTCTGCAGCAGCGACTCTTCACTATTAAGGTTTTCCAAGGCTTGCTGAATATGTTTTTCAGTGCTGGAGATTCTGCTTTCAAGGTCTTCGATTTCATGTTGACGCTGGATTACCCCGGCTTTTTCATCAAAATCTTTGGCCAGTCGCAACCATGATGGCCCCAACCAGATACCTTCCCGAGTAATCAGCGATTCTCCGGGCTTTAGCTGTCGTCTTAGGGAAAGT
>JAUHWU010000171.1 GCA_030427065.1 Gammaproteobacteria bacterium
CAGCACGCGCTACTGCGTTGACCTTTCTTGACAGGTGGTCGACATGCCTGCGAAAGTTCGCCTTGTCTCGCGCACTGCCTGAAGGCCAGAGACACACTAGACTTAATCAGAGGTTCCTTAACAATTAGCGGAAAAAGTAAGCCAACCATGGAAAAGAAAATGCGACAGTGCCTTGCCCTCTCCGGTGTCGCCCAGTCAGCCTATATGGTCAGACAGCTTGCCCAACATGGCATGGTGGGACAGGACAAGCTGAACACCATGATCCGCAGTTTGTTTATTACCAGGCCTGGTACAGCTGAAGAAGTCTATGGCTCCGTAAGCCGCTTAAATCTTGGCATGCAGGTGCTTCAGGAAATCGTCAGGAATGAAGAAGGTTCCCTGAAGTCTCCCGACGTATTGCGCTACTTTCTTGGTCTGTTGCATCTGGAGCGTAAGTTGTCAGCCAAAAAAGGGATGCTCACTGAATTAGGCCAGCGTCTTGACAGGGTGCAACACCTGCCGCTTGACGATCCTGATCTGGCCAATCCCGACCTGATCAGGGAACTTTCGGGTGTCTACAAGGCCACACTGAGTACCTTGCCTTTTCGTATACAGGTCACAGGTGAAGCGAATTTTCTGAAGAATGAGGAGTTGGCAGACAAGATTCGCGCCGTATTGCTGGCAGGAGTTCGTTCTGCCGTTCTGTGGTATCAGTCGGAAGGAAGACGCTGGCACTTGCTGGTTGGCCGAAAAAAAATTGAGCGTAATCTGTTGCTGCTGATGAACAAAGTGCACGAAATACACTAGTACGCTCACGTTCCGGGAATTAATTAAACAGGTAACGTTTCCAGATCCAGGCCAGGTATCGCGGCAAAGGCTTTACTCTTATGGGCCAGCAGCCTGGCCTTCAGGCTTAAGGCATGAGCCGCTACCATGGCGTCATTCATATTCAGGGATTGCCCCTGATGCATTGCCTGTAACTGAATAGCGGTGTAACTGTCCACCGCTGCCCGATTCCACGGTACTATATCTTCCAGACGTTCACAAAATTCCTGAACCAGTGCGACATGCTCAGAGCGACTCTGGGTCAGCAATGCGCCGGCAATCAATTCCGCATAGGTAATCGCGGAGATAACCACTTCATCACCGTTAACTGACCAGTGTTGAAGGCGACTTAACAACTCAGGTGGTTGATCGCGAAGAACCCCCCGGCACAGATCCGAGGACAGCATGATAATCATGATTTCACCATGCGTGGCCTGATAATCATAAAGTCGTCTTCGGCAGGTTTTAAATCGGTAAAAGATTCCCAGGTCTTTCTGGCCGGGGTCAGAATAATGGCATTTCCCCGTTTTTCCACATTCACTGCGTCTATCCCGCTAAATGCCAGTTCCTTTGGAATACGCACGGCCTGACTGCGGCCATTGATAAATAATTTTGCCTTGGTGCTCATGACTTACCTCATGTTCCTTGTCACCTGCCGGGATAATCCCCTGGTAACGCTAGATGGCACAGCTTCACTGCAACATTCACCGCAATAGCGCGGATGCTCTGACACCCTGACCAGAATGAACGGCTGCCCCCGGAGTTGCCCATTCAGAGTACAGAACAGCGCTGTAATATGTCAAGCATATACATGCCTGACCGAAGACCAATAAAGACACTAAAAAATGAGATTTAATGAGGCCGGGAACCTGCTATTCAGGCTTGTTTTCACATATAATGCGGTTTTAAAACAGCAACAGCATACTCCCTATGATTCTGACTTCACTCAACGCCATTTCCCCTGTTGATGGCCGCTATCACACCAAAACCAGTACTCTGCAACCCTATTTCAGCGAATATGGCCTGATACGCTATCGGGTAATCGTCGAAATCCGTTGGCTGCAGCGACTCGCCAGCAATCCGGGTATTGAGGAAGTCCCCGCACTTTCAGAGGCTGCCAATATTTTCCTGGAAGGGCTGATTACCAACTTTGATGAAAACGAAGCTGCCCTGGTAAAGAAAAAGGAAGCGGTCACCAATCATGACGTGAAAGCCGTTGAATATTATCTGAAAGAAAAACTGGCAACCCAGAAAGAACTGGCTGAGATCATGGAATTTGTGCATTTCGCCTGCACGTCAGAGGACATCAATAATCTTTCCTATGCGCTTATGCTCAAGGAGAGCATGGAGGCCGTTGTTGCCCCCATGATGGATGAGGTCATTACAGCTATTCGTGTAAAAGCCCATGACTATGCGGATACTCCCCTGCTCTCGCGCACCCATGGACAGACTGCAACCCCCAGCACCATGGGAAAAGAGTTTGCCAATACCGTCGCGCGCCTGCAAAGACAGATAAAGCTCATTAAAAACACTGAATTCCTCGGGAAAATTAACGGTGCCGTGGGCAACTATAATGCCCATATTACGACCTATCCGGAAATAGACTGGGAAGCCAATGCCAGGCAGTTTGTTACTCAATTGGGGCTGACATGGAATCCCTACACTACCCAGATCGAACCTCACGATTACATCGCCGAGTATTTTGACAGCGTATGCCGATTCAACACCATCCTCATTGATTTCGACAGGGACCTGTGGGGTTATATTTCACTGGGTTACTTCCGCCAGCAAACCGTTGCCGGCGAAGTGGGATCGTCAACCATGCCGCACAAGGTCAATCCAATTGATTTCGAAAATTCAGAGGGCAATCTGGGGGTAGCGAATGCCCTGATGCAACATCTGGCACAGAAACTACCGATTTCCCGTTGGCAACGCGATCTCACCGACTCGACAGTGCTAAGAACGATTGGGGTCGGCCTGGCCCATAGCATTATTGCTTATCAGGCTTCCCTGAAAGGAATCAGTAAATTACTGGTTGATGAAGCCAAAATGCTGGCTGACCTGGATAACAGCTGGGAGGTGCTGGCAGAAGCGATCCAGACCGTCATGCGGCGCTATGGTATTGACGAGCCCTATGAAAAGCTCAAGGCGCTGACCCGGGGTCAGGCAATTTCTCCCGAAATATTGGCCGATTTCCTTGATACCCTGGAGTTGCCAAATGCTGTGCGCGAAGAACTGAAACAACTGAGACCTGAAACCTACCTGGGAAATGCCGCTGCCCAGGCAAAACAAATCTGATGTTCCTTGATCGGCATGACAGCATCGATATCAATGTCTTTCTTTCCGAATACTGGCAAAAGAAGCCTTTACTGATTAAAGGCGCCCTGCCTGATTTCACAGACTTTTTAAGTCCCGAAGAATTGGCAGGACTGGCCTGTGAAGACGAGGTGGAATCACGCCTGGTTTTCAGTAACAACAATTCCTGGCAACTCAAGCATGGCCCGTTTTCAGAGCGCGACTTTACCTTTCTCCCCGAGCATGACTGGACGCTTCTGGTTCAGTCGGTAGATCACTGGCTACCTGAAATAAAACACCTGTTGCGGGAAGTCAGTTTCATTCCATCCTGGCGGCTTGATGACGTCATGATCAGTTATGCCGTAGCCAATGGCAGTGTTGGTCCACATTTTGATTATTACGATGTATTCCTGGTCCAGGGACAGGGCGTCCGGCGCTGGCAGCTCGGTGAAGCGTGCGACAGCAGCAGTGTGCTCAACACGGAATCCGGCCTGAAAATCCTGGAAAACTTCTCCGTCCAACACAGCGAAGAACTACATCCCGGCGATGTATTGTATATTCCCGCAGGCCTGTCTCACTGGGGGACAGCATTGGAAGCCGGGCTTTGCTACTCCATCGGCTTCAGGGCACCGGACGTAACCGAATTATTGTCTGCCATCAGCCTGCAGGCAGAAGAGACCCTGTCCGCCGATATCCGTTATCGCGACAGCGACATAGACCCCGGGCAGAAGCCAGGCAATATCAGTAATAGCGCCCTGCAACAGGCAAGAACACTGATGCAGGATGCCCTTGCCAATCCTGACCTGCTGATACACAGCTTTGGGCGACTAATGAGCGAACCACGTCACGCCGAACTATTTGATCCGCCTGCTGAAGAAATCAGTCCCGAAAAGATGGCTGTGATGTTACAAAAAGGAATTCAGTTGTTCCCTCACCCGGCGAGTCGTTTTGCCTGTCACCACCATGCACAGGCCCTGTATTTTTTTGTCAACGGTGAATCACTGTTTATACCGGATGTAAGCGAAAAACTTTCTGCACTCAATGATGAATTGCAAAGCGCGCAAGGAAGCGTACTGGATTTAAGAAAATTTCAGCGCAATGAAGATTGCCTGAAGTTCCTTTGTGCCCTTTACAACCAGGGTAGCCTGGTGACAGAGTAAGCATCATGGCAAGGTCTATAGGCATATTACATCCCGGCGAAATGGGGATTTCCCTGGCCGCGACCGCGCAGAACTCGGGGCTGGATGTCTACTGGTGTCCGGCTGGCAGAAGCAGCGCCAGCCAGCAGCGCGCCAGTAATCTTGGCATCAAGCCCTTACCTACCCTGCAGGATCTTTGCAATGCCTGCGAAATACTGATTTCAGTTTGCCCTCCCCATGCCGCCGTGGCGGTGGCCGACGAGGTCATTGCCTGTAATTACCGGGGAGTTTACGCTGACGTAAATGCTATTGCCCCGACAAGCGTCAAGTCTATCGGCCAGTCCATGACCGAGGCAGGCATTGATTTCGTGGACGGCGGAATTATCGGAATGCCTGCCACACAGCCCGGGACCACATGGCTTTATCTGTCTGGCAATCATGCCGATAAAGTCGCCTCGTGCTTCAGCAAAGGGCCGCTGGAAACCAGCGTATTAGGCCCTGAAATAGGCAAAGCCTCAGGCTTGAAAATGTGCTTTGCCGCCAACAGCAAAGGCACCGCAGCTCTGCACACTGCTATTCTGGGTACTGCTGAAGCCATGGGGGTCAGGGATGCTCTGGAAAAACAGTGGGCAATTTATAACCCTGAGTTCACCGAAACAAGCCAGGCACGTATCCGCCAGGTTGCCAGGAAAGCATGGCGCTTCAAGGGGGAAATGGAAGAAATTGCAGCGACCATGGAAGCCGCAGGACTACCCCACGAATTCTTTATTGCCGCAGCCCGGGTTTATGAACGGCAAAAGTCGTTTAAAGACGCCGGCCATGAACCCACAATTGAAGAAATTCTGGAAAGGATAGCTGAAAAATAAAGCGTTTATCGGCGGGCTTCTTATCCGTCAAGCCTGCTGTTGGGCCACCCTCCCCGGTTATTAAAAAACACCTTTAAAACCAGAAAAAGTGACACCCAAAGCAGAAGGGTCATAAAAAGCGATCAAGCCTGTAAGGGCGTAAAATTACTGACGAACACCTTCGATAGCCAAAATCAGGGAAAGAGTCCCGGCATTAATACCGTATGCCGTTGTATCCAGGGCCATTTCACCTTCAAAGCCAACACGGTAATCACCAAAAGGGGTTTCGCCTTCGCCCGTGCGAACAGCTTCAAAGCTGATATCTTTAGTGATGCCATGCAGACTAAAAGTGCCGTTGACCCTGATACGACCATTACCGAGGTCTTCTACAGATGTACTAACAAATTTAGCAACAGGATGGCTTTCGACGTCCAGGAAATCACCGCTTTTCAGGTGGGTGTCCCGGGCTTCATGATTTGAGTCGATACTGGCAGGATCGATAGCCACTTCAATCACTGATGA
>JAUHWU010000172.1 GCA_030427065.1 Gammaproteobacteria bacterium
AAAAGCCTCTCATTTCCCCCGCAATTCCCTCCCAATTCCCGCCCCAAGTCCCTTTGTTTGTGTTCAGCGTTGTGGTAAAGTGCGCGGTTTTTTATACCCCAAGAAATAATTAAAATTACTTACAACGAAAATAATCTTAACCAGTAAACGTTAAGGGAGAGACCCGAATGCCTGGTGCCGTGCTTATAATAATCCTGCTGTCCTTGTTTGGAATTGGTGTTGCTTTTTTCTATATGAAAAAGGTGATGGACATCCCTATTGATCTGGGATTGGAAAAAGAAGAAAGTGACAAATTAAAAGCCATTCATGGCGCAATTGCCGAAGGCGCGATGGCATTCCTGAAGCAGGAATACAAAGTGCTGGCTATCTTCATGATAGGTTTTGCCGTTGTCATTGCCCTGTTGATTGATGATCATCATACTGAAAATGTCAGTGAGGGCATCTACACTGCAGCTGCATTCCTGTTTGGTGCACTGATATCTATTGTTTCCGGCTATATAGGCATGAAAGTCGCTACTGCCGGGAATGCGCGTACCACTGTGTCTGCGCGCAACAATATTGGTGATGCTTTCCGGGTGGCCTTGAACTCCGGTGCCGTGATGGGCTTTTCCCTGGTGGGACTTGCGTCCCTCGGACTGATCGTCATTTTTCTGGTGATGAGCGCAATCCTGCCTGAAAATCTTCCCAATAATGTATTGATGGAAATTATTGCCGGCTTTGGTCTGGGCGGTTCTTCCATCGCGCTGTTTGCCCGTGTTGGCGGCGGTATCTTTACCAAAGCTGCTGATGTTGGCGCCGACCTGGTTGGTAAAGTTGAAAAAGGCATTCCTGAAGATGATCCGCGTAACCCGGCAGTAATTGCAGATAACGTGGGTGATAATGTGGGTGATGTAGCTGGGATGGGTGCCGACCTTTTCGGTTCCTGTGCAGAGAGTACCTGTGCAGCACTGGTAATCAGTGCTCTGGCCTTTGCCGGTGATATCAATGGCATGCTTTATCCAATCATGATTACCGCTGTTGGTATTCCCATCAGTCTGCTGACCAAGGTACTGGTTAATGTACATACCGAAGAGCAGGTTGCTCCGGCACTGAAAAGATTGTTAATGATTTCCAGTGCCCTGATGGCCGTTGCCATGTATTTTGTTACTGCAGCCATGATTCCTGACACTTTCATCATCAATGAAAATGAATACACATCCATGGGCGTGTACTGGTGCTTCCTGTCCGGGCTGATTTCCGGCCTGGCAGTTGGCCTGCTGACTGAGTACTACACCTCTGATCAGTATCAGCCAGTAAAAGACATCGCCAAATCCTGTGAAACCGGTGCTGCCACTAATATCATTTTTGGTCTGGCTCTGGGTTACAAGAGCACAGTATTACCCTATATCGCCATAGCCATTAGTATCTTTGTTTCCTGGCAGTTGGCCGATATGTACGGTATTGCTATCGCCTCTCTGGGTATGCTCGGTACTCTGGTTATCGCGCTTTCCATTGATGCCTACGGCCCGGTTGCTGATAACGCCGGTGGTATAGCAGAAATGGTTGGCCTGGACAAAGAAGTGCGTCGACGTACTGATATTCTGGATTCAGCAGGCAACACTACTGCTGCAATCGGTAAAGGCTTTGCCATTGGTGCGGCAATCCTGACCTCTCTGGCCCTGTTTGGTGCCTTCCTGGCTCACTCACAGAACCTGATGCGTGAATTGCCGGAGTTTGGTGCAAGCTATGTCCTGGTAAATGACATTACGCTGCTGGATCCCATTGTCTTCACCAGTCTGTTCCTTGGCGCTACACTGCCTTTCCTGTTCTCTGCCATGACCATGAAATCTGTGGGTGCTGCGGCCTTTGACATGATTGAAGAAGTACGTCGACAGTTCAGAGAGATTCCAGGCATTATGGAAGGCCAGGGACGTCCACAGTATGGTCAGTGTGTGGCGATTTCCACCAAGGCTGCACTGCGTGAAATGATCGCACCTGGTGTCTTGATTATGGGTACTCCTCTGGTAGTGGGATTCCTCTTCGGTGTGCAGGCAGTTGCCGGCATTCTGGCGGGCTCTCTGGTGACTGGCGGTGTATTGGCAATTGCGTCTTCCAACTCCGGTGGCGCCTGGGATAATGCCAAGAAATATATTGAAGCCGGCAACCTGGGTGGCAAAGGTTCAGAAGAGCATAAAGCTGCTGTGGTAGGTGATACTGTAGGTGATCCGCTGAAAGACACATCTGGTCCTTCGCTGAATATCCTGATCAAGCTGTCTGCTATCCTCAGCCTCGTATTTGCCCCATTCTTTGTAAACTATGGTGGCATTCTGCTTGGCTAGGAATGATTCTTCCCAGCTACACAAAAAAGGGGGCTAGGCCCCCTTTTTTAATTAATCTTTTTTTGTACAACAGACGAACAACAGTAGACATCATCAAGTTCAATTAACAGCCCAGTTGGAAAATCTTATGAGTAATGGACAGGCAATTCACCCGAAACCCGGTTCCAATTTAAGCCAGGTAAAAAATATTGTTGTCGTAGCCTCCGGCAAGGGCGGGGTAGGGAAGTCTACAACTGCGGTTAACCTTGCTCTTGCACTTGCCAGACAGGGGCATAGTGTTGGCCTGTTTGATGCGGATATATATGGTCCGAGCCAACCAATGATGCTTGGTATAGCACCGGGAACGCGGCCGGAAATTGTGGATGGCAAGTTTATGCAGCCAGTTGAAGCCCATGGCATCAAAGCCAACTCGGTAGGCTTGCTGGTTGATGAAAATCAGGCAATGGTTTGGAGAGGACCAATGGTGGTGGGTGCCTTCAACCAGATTCTCAATGACACGCTCTGGGGTGACCTTGATTTTCTGATTGTGGATATGCCTCCGGGCACCGGTGATATCCAGCTTAGTCTGGCTCAATCAGTGCCGGTTACCGGCGCAGTCATTGTTACTACGCCTCAGGATGTAGCGCTGCTCGATGCCAAGCGAGGTATTGAAATGTTTCGCAAAGTGGAAGTTCCGATTCTGGGCATAGTGGAGAACATGAGTATCCATGTGTGCAGCGAATGTGGTCACAGTGAACATATTTTTGGTGATGGCGGTGCCAGTAGAATAGCGGATAACTATGATGTGCCATTGTTGGGTGAACTACCGCTGGATCGCGATATTCGCCAGCAATGTGACGAAGGCATACCCGCTGTGGCGAGTGATCCCACCAGCAAGGTGTCTGAAATTTATCTGCAGATTGCCACCAGGGTAGCACAACAATTAGTTGATACCGCTGCCGCTAAAAGTGTGCCGAATATCTCGATCAGTGACGATTGAGATTTATGTGGTCAATGGTCTGGCACTGAGAGTCACAGCAAAGTATGTTCAGATATTGGGTAATTGTTTCAGGTAGGTAAAAAGCTTTCTTGATGAGGCGGGTGGTTTTCCATTGCTGGATTCTCTGGCAGCCTGCCGGACCAGCTGACGAATATACTGAATATCCAGATCAGGGCTCTTGGCAATTAATTCATCCAGCATTAGCTGATCGCCCTCCAGCAGTCTTTCACGAATTTTTTCCAGGCGCTGAAAACGCATATTCTCTTTAAGTGCCTGCTGCCCATCTTCATCAAGTACCAGCCTGATCTTTGTTACATCGACATCACGCATCACCCTGCCGATATATTGCAATTGTCTTTTGCGGGCACCTCGCCTGTTGGGAATACGCTTGAATTCATTGATGGCATGCAACAGCTCATCTGGAAGCTGGCATTTTTGGAGCAGGGAGGGAGCCGCTTCAGTGAGTTTTTCACCAAGCTCCTGTAGCGCCAGCATTTCTTTCTTGCGTTGGGTTTTGCTGACCAGATCGTCATCTGAATCATCCCAATATTCTTGTTCTTCGCTCATCAGTCTTTTTAAGTCATTATTGATTAATAGAAAATTGCCGCAAGGCCAAGAAAGGACATGAATCCAACCACATCAGTAATGGTGGTAAGTGCAACGCCGCCAGCCAGTGCCGGATCAATTTTCATGGATTTCAGCATCATCGGCAGAAAGGCACCGGCCAGTGCTGCTGTCATCAGGTTGATGATCATGGCCCCGGCAAAAATATAGCCAAGAGTCATATCGGAGAACCAGATTGCAGCGACAATAGCAGCAACCACGGCCCACAAAATGCCATTCAGAAAAGCCACTTTTAATTCCCGGTTCATCAGCCAGCGGGCATTGGTTTTTCCTATCTGGCCCAATGCCATACTGCGAATGACCAGGGTGAGTGTCTGGTTACCGGCGACGCCGCCCATACTGGCGACAATGGTCATCAGTACTGCCAGGGCAACCACCTGATCAATGGTAGCGGAAAACTGGCTAATAACCGTGGCGGCAATAAATGCTGTGATGAGGTTGATGCCCAGCCAGAGTGCGCGACGTTTACTGGTCTTCATTACCGGAGCGAAGGTATCATCCTCTTCGTCGAGACCAACCATACCCATCAGCGAGTGATCAGCATCATCACGTATCACATCGACCACGTCATCAATAGTAATTCGGCCGAGTAGCTTGCCATCCTCATCTATAACAGGGGCTGATACCAGGTCCATACGTTCAAACAGTTGAGCGACTTCTTTGGCGCTCATGCTGACCGGGATTGCCTGGTAATCTGTGTTCATCACTTCATCGACCATGGCATTCGGATCAGAAACCAGCAAGGTGCGCAGGGGCAAAGTGCCAACCAGATGATCATCTCTGCTGACCACCAGTATCTTGTCGGTCATGTGCGGAATTTCGTTATGGCGTCGCAAATACCGCAGAACCACATCCAGAGTGTGAAAGCGTCGAACTGTGATGGTGTCGGTATTAAGCAGGCCGCCGGCCGTATCTTCCTGGTAGGATAAAACCGCTTCCAGACGATTACGGTCCTGCTCGTCCATGGCCAGCAGTACCTGTTGTATCACCGCTTCAGGGAGCTGTTGAAGAATATCTGCTATGTCATCGGTTTCCAGTCCCTCGGTGAGAGAGGCAACTTCTTCAGGACTTAGCTTGCCAAGAATATCGGCCTGTATATCCTCATTAAGATAATTAAGTACTTCCCCTTCGTTGTCTTTTTCTACCAGCTGCCAGAGTACTTCACGGGCATTATGGGGGGAGGATTCAAGCAGATGGGCAATGGTGGCGGCAGGAAGAGCGTTCAGCATGCGTCTGACACGCACAAAGGCACCGCTCTCAAGAGCTGATCCCAACTCTTCAAGCTGTTCCTGTGTTTGAATGCTTTTGTCTTTGTTATCCAGCATGGATACAGCCTTCCAGTATTTGCTTCTTAGTATAACAGCCTGACTGTTCCAGGAAGATTAAGGTTGATGGTTGAAGTCGTTAAACGTGATCATCTTCTCCAAAATTATTGTCCACCAGTCTGGTGATTGCAGTAACGACTTCATTTTCATCATCGCCATCAACAATTAGTGTCAGCTGTGTCCCGGGAGAGGCCGCCAGCATCATTACTGAAAGAATGCTTTTACCATCGACAGTTTTAGTGCCATTGCGCAGTTCAACAGTACTGCTAAAACCTGAAATGGTTTCTACAAGTTTGGCTGCTGCACGGGCATG
>JAUHWU010000173.1 GCA_030427065.1 Gammaproteobacteria bacterium
TGCACTTGTCCATGTGATGAAGATAAGACCGACTAAAGGTTTTACAAGTATAACAGTCACAATTTTCATCAATCGGAGCCAAATCATCCCGATAACGGCTGTTTCTCAACTTCAACAGGCCTTTTGAAGTAAACAGGTACGCGTTGCGGGCATTACGGGTAGGCATGACACAATCAAACATATCTACCCCGTATTGGACTGCCTGTACCAGGTCCGCAGGTGTACCTACCCCCATCAAATAGCGGGGCTTGTCTGCCGGCATTTGCGGTAACAGAACCTCCAGCACTTCCCACATTTCCTCCTTGGGCTCGCCTACAGACATACCGCCAATGGCATAGCCATCAAAGCCGATGTCGGTCAGAGCCTGCAGGGATTCCAGCCTTAACGCCGGATACATACCCCCCTGGACAATACCAAAGAGCGCTCCCGGCTTGTCTTGATGGGCATCTTTGCAGCGTTTTGCCCAACGCATGGATAACTCCATGGATTCGCGCGCCTCAGTTTCCGATGCCGGATACGGGGTACATTCATCAAATACCATAATGATGTCAGAGCCCAGAGCATGCTGAACTTCAATGGCTTTTTCCGGACTTAAGAAAACTTTGGCGCCATCAAGTGGCGATCTGAATTCAACACCCTGTTCGGAAATTTTGCGCAGATCTCCCAGGCTGAATACCTGGAAGCCACCGGAATCCGTCAGGATCGGCTTATCCCAGGCCATGAAGTCATGCAAATCTCCGTGAGCATTGATGATATCCGTGCCCGGGCGCAGCATAAGATGAAAGGTATTTCCCAACAGGATCTGGGCACCACTGGCCGCTACCTGCTCCGGCAACAAACCTTTTACTGAGCCATAGGTACCCACTGGCATAAAGGCTGGGGTATCAACAGAACCCCGGTCAAAGGAAAGTCGACCACGGCGTGACAGGGCCTCAGTGTTGAGAAGTTCATATTTCATAGTTTGGAAGGCCAGGAGTTGTCACGGCATCAAGTCACAAGTGTCAGCACTAAATAGCCTGAATACTCCACTTGTGACTTGAAACTTGTAACTTGAGACTTTGTTAAGGAAGAAGAGCCGCTACCGCATCCCGCTCTTCAGAAAGCTCGGCAGCCGATTTATCCATCAGATCGCGACTGAAATCACTGATTTCAAGCCCCTGCACGATGTTGTACTTGCCATCGGCACAACTCACCGGATAGGAATAAACCAGACCTTCTGCAATGCCGTAACTGCCATCGGAAGGAATTGCCATACTGACAATCTTGCCGTCAGTGCCCAGCGCCCAATCGCGCATATGCTCGATGGCTGCATTGGCTGCAGAAGCCGCACTGGACAAGCCACGCGCCTTGATGATGGCTGCACCACGTTGCTGTACGGTCGGAATAAAATCATTCTCCATCCAGTCCTGATCTACCAGGGAAGTGGCGTCTGCACCGGCAACCTGGCAGTGATGAATGTCGGGATACTGGGTCGAGGAGTGATTGCCCCAGATAATCATGCTTTCAACATCGGTGGTGTGCTTGCCGGTTTTTCCTGCCAGCTGCGCCATGGCGCGGTTGTGGTCAAGCCGGGTCATGGCGGTAAACTGACCGGCATCCAGGTCCGGTGCATTACGATAGGCAATCAGGGCATTGGTATTGGCCGGGTTGCCGACCACGATAACTTTAACATCACGACTGGCATGATCATTAATAGCCTTGCCCTGCACAGAGAAGATGGCAGCATTGGCTTCCAGCAAATCCTTACGCTCCATCCCCGGACCACGAGGCCTGGCACCGACCAGCAGGCAGTAATCAGCATCCTTGAAGGCCACATTGGGGTCGTCAGTCTGCACAATGCCATGTACCAGGGGGAAAGCGCAGTCCTCAATTTCCATGGAAACGCCCTTCAGGGCTTCCAGGGCTGGCGTAATTTCAAGTAACTGCAGGATAACTGGCTGATCCTTGCCCAGCATTTCACCCGCAGCAATTCTGAACAGAAGCGAGTAACTGATTTGACCTGCTGCACCGGTGACAGCAACTCTGACGGGTGATTTCATGGTATTTGTTCCTGTAAAAATGTTAATGGAGTGATTTGAAGATTTTAAGGCGCGGGATTATAACAAGAAAAATCAATCTCACGCAGGCTAAAATCGGGAAAAGTCGAGGAGATAAAGGATAAAGGAAAATAGAAAAAGGTGAGATAAAGCTAAAACCGTAACTTTTACTTTTACCCAGGACAGTGATTAATGGCAAAACTTATCAGGTTCAATATCAGGCAAACATAACTTGTCACCTTTTTCCTTTATCCTTTATCTTTTTTCCTCTTGTTTGTCTCCCGCGCTCAATTTTCTTAATTTGAATACGACTCCCGCTCCTATAATGCTATTATTGCCGTCGATTTCATTTCAGGATTTTCCATGCGTAAAACCAAGATTATTTGCACCCTGGGGCCCGCCACCAGCAATTATGAAAAACTTCAGGAGATGTATGATGCCGGCATGAATATCATTCGGCTTAATATGTCCCATGCGACTCATAAGTGGGTTGACCGGATGATTGAGCACATTGTCGAGCTCAACAAACATACAAGCTACCCGGTTGGTATCCTTCTCGATACTCAAGGGCCAGAAATACGTACAAGTGTGCTGGAAAATGATCTGAACCTGAAACAGGGGGATGTAATCTCCATCTCTGTTCGTGATGGTGTAGACGTCGAAGAATCCTCCTTCCGTATCAATTATGACGAGTTAATTGACGCGGTTAATGTGGGTGACAAAATCACCGTGGATAACGGCCTGATCAATCTCGAGGTACTGGCCAAAAATCCGCCCATTATGCGCTGCAAGGTTATTGATGGCGGTGTCCTGGGCAGCAAAAAACATGTGAACCTGCCAGGCATTCGAGTCAACCTGCCAGCCATGACAGCGAAAGATAAAGAAGACATTCTCTTTGCCATGGAACGGGAAGTGGACTTTATCGCCCTGTCATTTGTACGCGAAGCCAAGGACGTTCTTGAGTTAAGAGCGTTAATGGAAAAGGCCAACCCTGAAAGGGCCGCTTCCATGAAAGTCATTGCCAAAATTGAAGATCAACAGGGTGTTAAAAACCTGGAAGAAATTATTCAAGTATCCGACGGCATCATGGTCGCCAGGGGTGACCTGGGGGTGGAAATAGATCTTGCAGAGCTGCCTAATGTACAGCGCCGTATTGTACGCCTGTGTGCAGAACATGGTCGCCGGGTCATAGTCGCCACCCATTTACTCGAATCGATGATTGAAAATCCCATCCCTACCCGCGCGGAGGTCACTGATGTGGCCAATGCCGTGTTTGAAGAAGCCGATGCCATCATGCTGTCCGGTGAAACTACCGTTGGCAAGCATCCGGTTCGTTGTGTTAAGTATATGAACGATATAGCGCTGGCGTCTGAACGCAAACGCGGTCTGCGTTTTACGGACCAACTCATCAAGAATAGTGACAAGGAACATCTGGCTGGCAATGCTGCTGAGCTGGCCGATGACATGCGCGTCAAGGGCATCGTGGTGGTTACCCGTCACGGCACCATGGCGAATTATGTCACCAATGCGCACCCGGGAACGCCCATTTTTGCCTTTACCAATGTCGGTGTGACACGCCGCATGATGACACTGAATCGCAACCTGTTTCCGTTCAAAATCGAGTTCAGCAAGGACCCGGAAGAAACCCTGAGCCGCGCTTTTGCCGAATTAAAATCCAAGTCGGAATTTAAAAGCGGCGATACCGTCGTGGTTATATCAGATCTGTTAATTGATGAGGACAGTGTTGGTATTCAGGTACGCTATATTCCCTGAGCTTTATCAAGATCAAAGCTTGAGCATCAGGCAATAAACATCGCATCACCATAACTGAAGAAACGGTAGCTCTCTTTTACCGCCTCCTGGTAAGCCGCCAGAATCTCTTCAGTTCCGGCCAATGCCGACACCAGCATGATCAAGGTGGATTCGGGCAGGTGGAAATTGGTGACCAATGCATCGACAGCATTAAACTGGTAGCCCGGATAAATAAAAATACGTGTGTCGCCGGTATAGGGTTCAATAGCGCCGGATTGAGCCGCTGTTTCCAGGCATCGCACTGACGTAGTCCCCACGGCGATAACGCGCCCTCCCCGTTTTTTACACTGGCGCACCTGTTCACAGACTTCCTCACTGACTTCCAGGTATTCCGCATGCATCTGGTGCTCTTCTATAGTGTCTGCCCTGACTGGCTGAAACGTTCCCGCCCCCACATGCAACGTAACCATGGCGGTGTGCACGCCCTTTTCCCTGATGGCTTGCAATAAAGGTTCATCAAAATGCAGCCCCGCCGTAGGCGCGGCTACGGCCCCTTTTTTCTCGCCATAGACCGTCTGGTAACGCTCCCGATCAGCCACTTCATCTTGTCTCTTGATATAGGGGGGCAAGGGCATATGGCCGGCTTTTTCGGAAAGTGACATGACAGATTCTGAAAAACGCAGATTGAAGAAACCTTCGTCGCGCCCTACCACCAGCGCTGTCACGTCTCCATCATCAGTATCGAAAATGATTTTGCCACCTGGTTTAGGGGACTTACTGGCTTTAATCTGGGCAACTGCAGAATGATCGTCCGTTACCCTTTCCAGGAGAATTTCCACACGCCCACCGCTTTCCTTTCTTCCGAACAGTCGCGCTGGAATTACCCGGGTATTATTAAATACCATTAAATCTTCCGGGTTAATGAGTTGCAGTAGATCAGGAAACTGCCGATGAGTGATTTCCCCATTAGCCTTGTTCAGGCATAACAGGCGACTGTCTGTTCGCTTCGCAGGGGGATAAAGGGCGATTAATTCTTCGGGAAGATCAAAATGAAAATCACTGAGTTTCATGGAGAGGAACGGTTTGCTGCAAAAGGCCGTAAGGATAATGTAAAAACTCGATAAATCATAGGCATCGCTGGCCAGAGGTTGTTATAATGCCCCCTGTCTGCAGCATGCAAACACCCCCTCTTTAATGTGCCGGAGTGGTGAAATTGGTAGACACGCCGGATTCAAAATCCGGTGCCCTTAAAAGCGTGCCGGTTCAAGTCCGGCCTCCGGTACCAAACACTCGAAAAAAAGAACATAAAACCACTCAGTTTTCTCATGCTCCAATGCAGGCCCAGAAGACAGGCTTCTTAAATTGGTAGACACGCCGGATTCAACTTTCCATAAGTTCGCGGTGGCCTTAAAAGTGTGCCGGTTCAAGTCCGGCCTCCGGTTTACCCCGTAGGTCGGATAAGGCCTCCGGCCGTCATCCGACTGGACCACACTGTCCCCTTCTTCAAATTCATTCTTGTAAGCTGAGGCTTCCCCTCCCCATCCTGATTCCAGTGTTACGTTCCGGGTTCTACCCCGTTTCCACGGACGGTTCTCAAAAGGCTGAGAACTCCAAATCACTCTTCGCTAGTCTTCGTCGCATCCGAGGATTGTGAAAGCGCTCAATGTAATTAAAT
>JAUHWU010000174.1 GCA_030427065.1 Gammaproteobacteria bacterium
TCATGCAGGGATTTACCGGCGTCTTCTTCCATGTGGGCACGGGTAACACCAATGGTTCTCTGTGTGCCATCTTCCATGTCGATGACCAGTTGGCCTTTGCCTACTGTCGGAAAATCCAGCTGAGAGGTCTGATAACCCTTGGGCAGATCAGGGTAAAAATAGTTTTTTCGGTCAAAAACCGATGTCTTGCTGATTTCAGCATCAATGGCGAGGCCAAATTTTACCGCCATGCGCAAAGCCTCGGCGTTTAATACCGGCAGCGTGCCCGGCATTGCCAGATCATAGATGCTGGCCTGGGTATTGGGCTGTGCACCAAATTCAGTGCTGGTGCCGGAAAATAACTTGGAAGCAGTGGCCAATTGCACATGCACTTCAAGTCCTATAACTGTTTCCCATTCCATTTATTATCTCTCTTTACTTTTTTTACGATGCAGCCGCTTTTAAGCTATAACTTTCAACTTTCATCTTTCAACTTTCAAATCAATTGATTGTTATTTTACCGGTGATTTTGTATGCCAGTCGGTGGCTTGCTGAAATTTGTGAGCCACATTCAGCAACTGTGCTTCGGCAAAATCCTTGCCCACTATCTGCAGCCCCACTGGCAGGCCGTTGACGAGTCCGGCCGGAATCGACATGCCAGGCAAACCCGCCAGATTCACCGCAATGGTATAGATATCTTCCAGATACATGGTCACAGGATCATCATTCTTTGAACCAATGGCAAAAGCGGTATGAGGGGAGGTAGGTCCCATGATGACATCCACTTCCTCAAAAGCTTTCTGGAAATCATTCTTGATCAGGCGGCGAATTTTTTGTGCCTTGATGTAATAGGCATCGTAATACCCGGCTGACAGGGCGTAGGTGCCGACCATGATGCGACGTTTCACTTCAGTCCCGAAGCCTTCGCTGCGTGTGCGTTTATACATGTCTTCCAGGTTGACGGGATTTTTACAGCGGTAGCCGTAACGCACGCCATCATAGCGCGACAGATTGGCAGAAGCCTCGGCTGGCGCGATCACATAGTAGGCCGACACGGAAAGATGACTGTTGTCCAGGCTCACTTCCTTGACTGTCGCGCCGAGTTTTTCAAATTCCGCGATGGCATCCCTGATGCACTTTTCCACGTCGGCATTGAGGCCTTCGGAAAAATGCTGGGTCGGAATACCGATCTTCAGCCCTGCAAGTGGTTTGTCCAGATCTTTGGTGTAATCTTCCGCGGCGCTGTCACTACTGGTGGAATCCTTGAGGTCCAATCCAGCCATAACATTAAGCATCATGGCGGCATCCTCGGCAGACTGGGTCATGGTGCCAGCCTGGTCGAGGCTGGAAGCAAAGGCCACCATGCCCCAGCGGCTAACTCTGCCGTAGGTGGGTTTTAAACCGGTGATTCCGGTAAATGAGGCAGGTTGGCGGATCGAGCCACCGGTGTCTGTGGCGGTGGCGCCAGCGCACAGGCGCGCTGCCACTGCTGCTGCAGAGCCGCCGGATGAACCGCCCGGTACCAGGTTGCGGTTCCAGGGGTTTTTTACCGGGCCATAAAAACTGGTTTCGTTGGAAGACCCCATGGCGAACTCATCCATGTTGGTTTTACCCAGGGTGACGGTTCCGGCCTTGATAAAATTTTCTACCACGGTGGCATCATAAGGTGCGATGAAATTGTCGAGCATTTTTGAGCCGCACGCAGTACGAATGCCTTTGGTGCAGAACAGATCCTTGTGTGCGATAGGAATGCCAGTCAATGGGCCAGCATTGCCCTGGCTTCTGGCCTCATCTGCAGCCCTGGCCTGGGACAGGGCAAGTTCTTCACAGACAGTAACGTAGGCATTCAAGTCGCTGTTTTCCTGTGCGATCTTTTGCAGGTATGCCTGCGTCAGTTCAACACTGGAAAACTCGCCTTTGGCAAGTGCTCTGGATAATGGTGCCAGGCCTAGTTCAATCATCTTAAATAATCCTGATGCTTGGTCTGCTCATGATGTGATTGTGAACAGTGGGTTAAATTGAAAAATTTATAAAGAAAACGTATTCAGGCAAAACAAACCGCAGGTATTTATTCTATAACCCTGGGAACCAAAAACAGGCCCTGATCAGTTTCCGGTGCAATCTTTTGCAGTTCATCGCGCTGGTTGGTCTCTGTGACCTTGTCTTCCCGCAGGCGCTGGACAGCATCAAACGCATGGGCGAGCGGGGTCACATCATCGGTATTCACAGACTGCATCTGGTCGATCAGGTTTAGAATATTGGATATGCTGCTCGCCGCTTCTTCTTTCTCTTTCCCGGTAAGATCGAGGCGGGCCAGGTGAGCAATGTTTTCCACGTCGTCTAGTTCAATAGACATGTCAGACTCCAAATATTTAATATGGGCGCGATTCAGCTCAAATAGTGACTTAAATCTGACAATTCAGATTTAATTCTTGCTCTAAGTAGGTGTGATTGCTAGAGTTGCCCGAGTTAAAACGGCTGATTATACTGGAAGAATAACCAAAGAATAACTATTAGAGCCAATCCCTCCGCACTATTTAAAAAAGAATTGTCATTCATAACTAATAATTACTTATATAAGGTAATCAAAATTCATGTTGAAGAAATTACGCGGTATGTTTTCGAACGATCTGTCGATCGATCTGGGAACTGCAAATACCCTGATTTATGTCAAGGATCAGGGCATTGTCCTGAATGAGCCTTCTGTGGTTTCGATACGTATTCATAACGGCCAGAAGACGGTTACGGCTGTTGGCGCGGATGCCAAACGCATGCTGGGTCGAACCCCCGGAAACATAACAGCAATAAGGCCCCTCAAGGACGGTGTGATTGCCGATTTCCAGGTAACGGAAAAAATGCTGCAGCATTTTATTCACAAGGTACACGAAAACAGCTTCATTCGTCCCAGCCCACGGGTACTGGTCTGCGTGCCCTGTAAATCTACTCAGGTTGAACGCCGTGCCATTCGCGAATCGGTAATGAGTGCGGGGGCCAGGGAAGTGCGTCTTATTGAAGAACCGATGGCCGCGGCCATTGGTGCCGGTCTTCCCGTGGATCAGGCCAGCGGCTCCATGGTAGTGGACATCGGTGGTGGTACCACTGAAATTGCCATTATTTCACTCAATGGTGTGGTCTATTCTGAATCTGTCCGCGTCGGTGGTGACCGTTTTGATGAAGCCATCACTACCCATGTCAGACGTAACTATGGCAGCTTGATTGGTGACGCTACAGCAGAACGTATCAAGAAAGAAATTGGTTGTGCTTTTCATAGTGACGAAGTTCGCGAGATTGATGTGCGCGGCCGCAACCTTGCAGAGGGTGTACCACGCAGCTTCACCCTTAATAGTGATGAAATTCTTGAAGCCTTACAGGAGCCCTTGTCATCTATTGTGCAGGCAGTTAAGAGTGCCCTGGAACAGTCGCCCCCTGAACTGGCTTCCGATATTGCAGAAAGTGGCCTGGTACTTACCGGTGGTGGGGCACTGCTCAGGGATCTGGACAAACTGCTTAGCGAAGAAACCGGCTTGCCGGTAATTGTTGCAGATGATCCATTGACCTGTGTCGCCAGAGGCGGCGGTATGGCTATGGAACTCATGGATGCTCATGATCTGGATTTGTTAACACTGGAATAGTGCTGACAGTAGTTAGCCGGGCTGATTGCCATAATTGGCGCAAAAACCAGCACAGCAACAGGCTGAGGTACGGGTTCACCAGATCCCTGCCTCAAGCTGTCATGCTGATCAGAAAGACAATCCAGAATAAAGACGCTATTTTTTTATTCAGATCTGCACTTTCTCCCCTTTATCCTTTATCCTTTATCTTTATTTTTGTGTTCACACAGTAAAGGTTTGATCTATTAAATCCCTATTTATTCAAGGTGCATCCCAAGGCTATCGATTACTGGGCCTGGCACTGCTGTCCATGATTATGATGCTGGCCGACAGTCGCTTCAGCTATCTGTCACAGGTCCGTTTTTATGCGTCATATCTTGTCACGCCCCTGCATTGGCTGGCAGATTCCCCGCGCACCATATCCGATTCCGTAAACACCAATTTGCAGAGCCGTAGTTACCTGATTGCTGAAAACCAGCGTCTAAAGCAGCAGTTGCTGCAACAGCAATTCGAGTTGCAGAAACTTGAGCACCTGAAAGCAGAAAATATAAGACTCAATGACCTGCTCAATGCCTCAAGCATTGTGGATGAGCGGGTAGTGCAGGCGCAACTTACCGGTGAATCACCGGACCCCTTTACCAAGCGGGTATTGATCAACAAGGGGAGCATGCATGATGTATATATCGGGCAGCCGGTGATAGATGCTTTTGGCCTGATGGGGCAGATCGTCGATGTAGAACCCTATGCCAGCTGGGTATTGTTAATTACTGATCCCCAGCATTCCACCCCGGTTCAGATCAACCGCAATGGTAACCGGGCAATTGCTTCCGGTACCCAGGACAGCCTGCAAAGACTGGTGTTGAATAATATTTCCGATACCTTTGATGTGGTGGAAGGAGATGTACTGGTAACGTCAGGTTTTGGTGGGCGTTTTCCCGCCGGCTATCCGGTAGGGGTAGTAAGTAGTGTTGTGCATGATCCCGGAGAGCCCTTTGCCAGCGTAACTGTAGAGCCCACTGCACAACTGGAACGCAGTCGTAATGTGCTGTTGTTGTTCAAGTAATCCAGGACCGGTAAGAGATGGCACCAAAATTTAACAAGCATCATGGCGGCTGGATAATCCTCGGTACTTTGGTGCTGGCGGCTTTGTTTACTGTGCTTCCCCTGCCTGAATGGCTCGAAGCCTATCGCCCCGAATGGGTTGCGCTGGTGGTTATTTACTGGGTGATGGCTCTGCCAGACAGAATCGGGCTGTTTACCGCCTGGATAATGGGCTTTTTTATGGATGTGCTGGAGGGCTCATTACTGGGGCTGAATGCGCTGGCACTGGCATTGGTGGCTTATCTTGCGCTGAGTCTTTACCAGCGTATGCGCATGTTTACCGCGATCCAGCAAAGCAGCACTATTTTGATCCTGGTGGGCATACACCAGTTATTGTCGTTCTGGGTACTTACCGCCAATAGTCAAAATACTGCCCCCAATCTGATATTTATGATATCAGCTCTTTCCAGCGCCATTGTCTGGCCCTTTGTGTTTTTGGGCCTGCGTTACATCAGGCGTACGTTTAAAGTGGTCTGAACAAGTCCTTTGAGCCGCTGCTGAAACAGCTTGCGGTAAACCGGTTGTGGTAAAAGTTACCCGCTACTCTATATAATATCTCTGATAAGAATTTGTCACGGCCGCTGGCTGTAAATGAGGGGGACTCATGAGAACCACAACCAAGCAATTCCTTGCACCATTAATCTTACTTTCTGCCATGCTTCTGGTTGCTTGCGGAAACGACGAATCAGTCGCTCAGCCAGATGCTCAACCTGCCGACAGCGCAACAGGTACTGCTGCAACGTCAGCACCGGCGCCCAGA
>JAUHWU010000027.1 GCA_030427065.1 Gammaproteobacteria bacterium
CCTTGATTAAACCTGTTCAGCGAATTTGAGAGTTACCACTCAAATTCGCTGAAAAACTGATCAGTAATTATAGTAATACCTGAGGTGAAACTGCTTGCTCTCGGGTCCACCCTCAGTAACAAGAAGCGGTCGGTACTGGGTATCCCTGATGTCCCACTCCAGTGTAGAGATCACATTACGTGGCGTTTGCGGCGAACTGATCAGCGTTTCGAAGTTTTTAACCAAACCAAAACGACCCACCTCAAAAGCAACATCTATATACCCCATATACGCATCAGCCATATCTCCAGACACCATTTCTGACTCAGCAACAAAACTCGAATCATTAAACGCAGGTAACGGTGATGGGGTTTGCGGATTCAGCAGGGTTTGCTTTTCCTGTGCAGTAAAGTTTCCGGCATCCAGAATAGCCTGGGCTTGCTGATACTGTTCAATCCCCCTTTGTCTTTTCCCAAATAAGGTATACCAGTCACCCAATCCGATGGCAGCCTGAACATACGCAAATGACGAGGCCTCGCCGCTCTTTTCCATATACCCCAGCAGGCGCTGGTAGGCCTGCTCCCCATTGAGGAAATTAGCCATGGTGAAATCATAGGGATCAATACTGACATAGGAACCCTGCAAATTGGTGACCAGATGCTGACTATGATTAACCATATCGTTGGCACGTGCCTGGTAAAAATAGGTCGCGATTAACTGCTGCTCAAAATCAACCAGAAACGGATTACCAAAGTCTCTGGCATTTATCAGAATCTGTATCGCTTTTACAATGGTTTCCTGGGTTTGCGCAAGAATACCAAACTCATGACTTTGAAAAGGGGAAGTTGATGAAAAATTATTTGCCAGAGCATTGCTATTAACAGAAGCTTTGCTTTCATAGGCACTGAGCTTATAAAGGTGCATGTCCCAGGCAACCTTGTCTGCCAGAGGTTTGATAATTTCAGGGCTGTCAGCGCCAAAACATTTTTGATAAAGATAAACCAGAAAATCAAGCTGTTCATCTACCCTGGCATAATCTCCCAATGCTATCAGGGTTTTAACATAGGCCTCAGCGATTGGAATCTGTTCTTCATGAAACAGACCCTTGTTAATTTTGCTGATCTGTAAAACCCGTTCCAGCGTTTTGCCCGCTTCAGCAAACTCCCCGGCATCCTGATAAAGCAGCGCCAGATTATTCAGGTCTTTTTGTAAACTTTGTCCATAGGGGCCTTCACTGTTTATATGGCTTTCCATTTCCACCAGCTGCTTTGCAATCAACGCGCTGTAATCCAGATCCATTTCACTATTAGCGTAGGGATCAATCAGAAACTGACTGAAATCTGTAACAGGATTTTCTTCCGGGTTATATCGATCAACAATTGCCACATTCTGGCGACTATCCCCAGACGCAATCCCGGGCATTGAATCCAGACTGAAACTGTAAGGAGCAGTCGATCCGTTGTTACTGGTTTCTGATGCAGGAACTTCCTTTGAAAGAGTCTCTGCAGTAAACACTATGGCTATTGGTTCAAACTTCAGGTTTCTTAAATCCTGACCGGCATTGACACCAACACTGATAGCAAGACATAAAAAACTGAAAAGAAAAAATGTGACGTCAGATAAAACGGATAACTTACAATACGGCTGACAGAAACGCAGCGGTGAGGTGTTTCCAGTGTTCACTGATGATATCCCCCTCATCAAGCTTTCACTTGTATATGATTAGCTAGTGGTTTTTAACTATGGTTTAACTATGGTTTAACTATGGTTTAACTATGGTTTAACTATGGTTTAACTATGATTTCGCCAGACAAAGCCGGCATTCCCTAAAATAAAATTCCGGGATTATCACCAGCTGAATTGTTTATCTGCTGACGATAAATGCATCCCGGTGTATAGCCAGTAGTGAACTTGCGGCTATATACAGTTGTTATTACCAGTTGCTCTTTTTTTGTTGAGCACTTTTCTTATTTTTTTAAACTTGCTTCCGTTCTCTTTTTTTAAATTCCTTTTTCTTCCCCCTCACTTTCCCCTCTTCCCCATCAATGCTTTTAATTCGTTTGTTTTTGTTTTACGTTTTTGCTTTTTTGTTTTTTATTTCAGTTTCGATTTCGATTTCCAATTGATGTTTACTGTTCTATTTATTGTTCTATTTATTGTTCTATTTATTGTTCTATTTATTGTTCTATTTATTGTTCTATTTATTGTTCTAAAAGAGTGCAAAAATAGACTTTTTATTTTTCATTTTCTTTTTACAATCTCCGCTCTCTTTAGGGGCATTAATGAATTTATAGGTCGAAAATTAGTACTATTTATCAATAAGTTTCGTATTTTTGCTCTATCTTAGTGCATTTTTATTCTCAAGAACTGAAACTAAAACCAGAGTAATCGACCTTGAAAAATTGATCAACAGTTATTTTATTTTTTCTAAAAAATTGTTTTTTATGCTGCACTGCGATGCCACTTGAAGAATATATTCCTGTACAAACAACACCAAGTTGCTATCGCGTTACTGGAGAGCTGGCAGGAAATAATCAGGAATTTGTAGAGAGGCCGCAGAAAGGTGGTAGAGGCTTTTTCGCAGAGCCAGCCACAAGTCTCAAGGACTTGAATCGGCCAGGAGTTCTATACCAGTGTTTGTTGCTTGCAGGATATTACTTGATGTGTCGAGGAAATACTCTTTAATGAAACCAGCAAGGACAGCAGGAGTCCTTCACTATTTCATGTGGGATTTCTCGTAATCATTTACCAGGGATTTCATTTCCTTGCGCAATAGAAATATTCCAAACAGGTTGGGTAGTGCCATCATTACCACAGACACCGCTGCAAAATTCCAGACAATGGTGGTGTCAGCAAATGAAGCGATAAAAAAGCCTGCACAGTAAACAAGTCGATATGGCATTACCCATTTGAAGCCAACAAGGTAGATTACTGCGCGGTCACCATAATAGGACCAGGCGATGGCGGTTGAGAATGCGAACAGCACCAGGGAAAAAGTGACGATGTACTGACCGAAATCACCAAAAAGACCATAACCAAAAGCAACGGTCGTTAACGCCGAGGAATGAATCAGGGATTTGCCGGTCACGGTTATGCCTTCCTGAATAATAACGCCATCAACTACAGGTACAGAACCGTTATAGGGCTCACCGTTTTGGGTAACAACAATATCTTCAGCAACTGATCTGGCATGCAGCATGGTGAAATCACCACTGTTTATTACAGCACCGTTGACTACCTGCAAGTCGCCATTGAATGCGGATACTGATGTCTGGCTGTCCTGCGTCAGGTAACTGTATAAAGCAGCCTGGTCTGTCTCATCCTGATCAGAGTAAACACCTTCAATGATTGCCATATCTGCGGATTGAAATTCATTCTCGTACTTGTTTATCCAGGCACCTGATGAAAGTATCACCAGTCCGGTCAAGGTGCAGATCACAATGGTATCTATAAAAGGCTCCAGCAGAGACACCATACCTTCAGATACAGGTTCGTCTGCACGGGCTGAAGCATGCGCAATAGGAGCCGAGCCCTGACCGGCTTCGTTGGAAAACAGCCCGCGATTAACACCTCGGCTGAAGGCAAAGGCAAAGCTGGCGCCAAGAAAACCGCCTACTGCGGACGTACCGTTAAAGACACCGCCAAATACCGCGCCAAATGAAGGAATAATGTTCTCGTAATTGGCTACTATGACCGCCAACGCACCTACCAGGTACAGTGCCGCCATTGAGGGCACCAGTGTTGCTGCAACAATTTTGATGCGCTGAATACCACCAACAATCACGAGCCCCAGTATTATCGCAAGAATACCTCCGGTAATAATCGGTTCAACGGAAAAGGTAGACTGAACACTCAAGGCAATATTGTTGATTTGTGGCATATTGCCGGTACCAAAGGAACTGAAAATAGTGGCAATGGCAAAGAATATAGCCAGCCAGTGCATTTTCAGGCCACGTTCCATGTAGAACATGGGCCCGCCAGCCATGGTGCCATTCTCAGCCACGACACGGTATTTATGGGACAGGGTAACTTCGGTGAGTTTGGTGGCCATGCCAAGAAAAGCGGTCATCCACATCCAGAACAATGCGGCCGGACCACCTATATATATAGCCAGTCCAACGCCGCCGATATTACCGGTGCCTATAGTGCCGGACAGGGCCAGACTTAAAGCCTGAAAGTGCGAGGTATCACCGGGCAGATCCTCCCTTTCATTTTTCCCACGCAGCACAATCCAGGCATGCTTGAAAAATCGAATCTGGGGAAAACCCAGGTAGACAGTGAAAAATAATCCTACGCCAAGCAGAACAAAGGGAAACCATGGGGACGAGCCCAGAAGACCATCCAGGCCAAGCAAAAAATTATTAAAACTGTCCACACACTTCTCCCAAGCTTAATTGATAAACCCGGTTACTCACTTTGCAGCTTTCTCCGGGGTTATAAATAGTATCTGTAAATCACTCTATGTTTTTATAACAGTACGAGCTTTTATAAAAAAACTTATTGTACTGAACTGAGTGGCAGATTGGTTATTGTCATTCTGCTTTATTCCTGCTCCCTGTACCCTGCATCATGCATCCGGTTTCTACATATAGTCTTCAAGCGGAGGACAGGAACAGATCAGGTTACGGTCACCGTATACATTGTCGACACGATTGACCGTTGGCCAGTACTTGGCTTCGATCAGCCAGGGAGCCGGAAATGCGCCCTGCTCCTTGCTGTAGGGGCGATCCCATTCCTCGAAAACAATATCGCGCAAGGTATGCGGTGCATGTTTCAGAGGATTGTTTGCCGGGTCAATTTCACCGGATTGAACAGCGGCAATCTCCTGTCGAATCAGGATCATGGCCTCGATAAATCTATCCAGCTCTATTTTGGACTCACTTTCGGTAGGCTCAATCATCAAAGTGCCGGCCACAGGGAAAGACATGGTTGGCGCATGAAAACCAAAATCCATCAGGCGCTTGGCGACATCTTCCTCACTGATTCCACTGGCTGCTTTCAATGGCCGCAGATCGATAATGCACTCATGTGCCACCAGACCATTTTTACCCGTGTATAGAATGGGATAATGGGGCTCAAGTTTGCGCGCAATGTAATTGGCATTGAGCATGGCGACTTCAGTGGCCTTCTTGAGGCCTTGCCAACCCATCATTTTCATATACATCCAGGAGATGGGAAGAATGCTGGCGCTGCCCCAGGGCGCCGCTGATACCGCTGAATTTTCTGCCAAGGGATCTTCAAGCTTGATCACACTATGATTGGCCAAAAAAGGAATCAAATGCGCTTTCACACCAATGGGCCCCATACCGGGACCACCACCACCATGAGGGATACAGAAAGTCTTGTGCAAATTGACATGGGATACATCAGCGCCGATATCGCCCGGACGGGTAACACCAACCTGGGCATTGAGATTGGCGCCATCCATATAAACCTGCCCACCAAAATCATGGATGGTCTGGCAAATTTCTTTCACGGCCTCTTCAAAAACACCGTGGGTAGAAGGATAGGTGATCATCAGGGCAGCAAGTTCATCGGCATTCGCGGCCGCTTTGGCTTTTAAATCTTCCAGGTCAATATTGCCCAGTTCATCACAGGCAACAATGACCACTTTCATACCAACCATCTGCGCACTTGCGGGATTGGTACCATGGGCAGAGCTTGGTATCAGACAAACATTTCTGGCCTGCTGACCTTTGCTGTCCAGATAACCACGAATGGCAAGCAGGCCGGCATACTCACCCTGGGCACCGGAATTTGGCTGACTGCTTATGCCGTCAAAACCCAGTATTTCTTCAAGCATTGACTCAAGTCCGGCTATCATTTTCTGATAGCCAGGCACTTTGTCGACAGGCACAAAAGGATGCACGCTGTTGAACTCTGGCCAGGAGATGGGGATCATCTCCGAGGTGGCATTGAGCTTCATGGTGCATGAACCCAGCGGAATCATGGAATGGGTGAGTGATAAATCCTTGTTTTCCATGCGCTTCAGATAGCGCAACATTTCCGTTTCACTTTGCAAAATATTGAATATCGGATGTTCCAGAAATGCACTTGCGCGTTTCAGATTTTGTGGAATAAATGCAGATTCACCCTGTGCAGTAATTTCACCATCCAAGGCAACAAGATCAAGTTTTGACGCATCCTCACCCAGTATTACCCAGATCAACAGACTGACATCCTTGAGGTCACAGCATTCATCCAGACTGATTCCCACACTACCCTTTGCAGCATTACCCATGAACAGATTAATACCGGCAGTGTCTGCCCTGTTTTTTACATCAGCAAGCGCTTTGTCGGACAGGGAAATAGTCAGGGTATCGAAAAAACTGTCATTTACAATCTTGATACCATGCTTGTTGAGGGCAGTGGCGAGAATGGCTGTCAATCGATGAATTCTGGAAGCAATTCGTTTCAGACCAACGGGTCCGTGATACATGGCATAAAGGGCGGAAATATTAGCCAGCAAGGCCTGGGCCGTACAGATATTACTATTGGCCTTCTCACGACGAATATGTTGCTCACGGGTCTGCAGTGCCATTCGATAGGCAGGTTTGCCGCGGGCATCGATGGAGACACCGATCATGCGCCCGGGGATACTTCTTTTGTACTCATCCCGGGTAGCAAAGTAAGCGGCATGGGGGCCACCGTAACCCATGGGAACACCAAAGCGTTGTGTCGTGCCGACCACAACATCCGCGCCCATTTCGCCCGGTGCTTTTAATAACACCAGGCTCATAATGTCAGCAGCGACAACTGCAATAGCCTGTTGCTCATGCAGTTTGTCAATATAGTTACCAAGATCCTCTGGCGTACCTTCGATATTTGGATACTGGAACATTGCACCAAAAACATCATGCTTATCAATATTCGCGACATTATCAATGACGATTTCATAACCTGAACCACTGGCGCGGGTCTTGATCAAATCAATGGTTTGCGGAAAACAGTTTTTATCCACGAAAAACAGGTTGCACTGTTTCTTTTTGCATACTCTTTTTGCCAGCGCCATGCCTTCAGCTGCAGCGGTTGCTTCATCAAGCAGTGAGGCATTGGCAATTTCCATACCGGTTAAATCCATCACCATCTGCTGGAAGTTCAGCAGACACTCAAGCCTGCCCTGGGATATTTCAGGCTGATAAGGCGTATAGGAGGTATACCAACCCGGATTTTCCAATACGTTGCGCAGAATGACAGTCGGTGTAAAGGTGTCATAGTAACCAAGACCGATATAGGAACGACCCGGCACATCATCTGCCATCATGGTTTTCAGTTCACTGAGCGCCATATTTTCTGTCATGGCGGAACCCAGCTTGAGATTCTCCTGTAGCAGAATATTGGCAGGTACTGTCGATGTCACGAGGGCGTCAAGGGATTCAAGTCCCAGTTCACCCAGCATTTCACCGATTTCTGCATCATCGGGACCGATATGACGGCCGATAAATTCTTCTGCGTTTTCGAAGGATTTCAGGTCTTCCAATTCTGCTGATTTTTCAATTTTAGACTGCGTATTCATTCAATATGCTCTGCGTAAGTTTCAGCATCCATCAGCTCATCCAGCTCTGATTCATCACTGATTTTAATTTTAAATATCCAGCCATCTTCCTCAGGCGACGCATTAATGGTTTCCGGCGCATCCAGCAGCACTTCGTTTACTGCAACCACTTCACCTGTTACCGGGCTGTAAATATCCGAGGCCGCCTTGACAGATTCAACCACGGCGACCTCCTGTTTGGCACTGATTTCAGTACCAACATCTGGTAATTCGACAAACACAATATCACCCAGCAGGTCCTGGGCATTTTCACTGATACCAACGCTCGCAGTGCCATCATCTTCCAGCTTTATCCATTCATGGGATGTCGTATATTTTATAGTGCTCAAAATTATTTCCTCTTATCTTTAGTTTGAGATTTCAGTTCACAAACCAGTCAGGCTTATCAAAAGTGATTACAGAATTTATTCAAATACTTTTTTGCCGAAGCGAACAAAATTAGGTTTAACCAGTCTTGCCTCTACCAGCTCGCCGCGCATTTCGACCTTACAAGTCTTGCTGCCGGCAGGAATTCGCACCAGGGCAATGGAATGACCCAGAGTGGGGGAAAAGCCGCCGCTGGTAATAACGCCTTCACCAGTATCGGTAACGACTTTCTGTCCTTCACGCAGTACCCCCCGGCTCTCCAGAACAAGTCCGGTAAGATAGGGCAAGTCTCCATCAATTTGTTTGGCTTTGTCTTTCATGACCGCGTCACGGCCGATGAAATTCCTGCCCTCGGAGGTCCAGGTGATCACCTGTTCCATATTGGCTGCCAATGGCGAAGTCTCTTCATCCATATCATGACCATAGAGATTCATGCCTGCCTCTAGGCGCAGGGAATCTCTGGCGCCAAGCCCGATTGGTTTCACATCCGCTGCCAGCAAACCATCCCAGAGTGTCGCGGCTTGCTGCTCCGGAATAATCAACTCAAGCCCTTTCTCCCCGGTATAACCGGTACGGGCAATAAAACGATCACCCAGTTCAGCGGCTTTAAAGTTTCCCAGTTGCATAACGACTTCTGCATCTTCTGGCGTCAACAGCGAACAGACCTTTTCAATGGCTTCAGGCCCATGCACCGCCAGTATCGCCAATTCGGGTCGCTCTGTAATTTCAACATCATAGCTGGCGGCCTGCTGGTTCAGCCAGGCAAGGTCCTTTTCCCGAGTCGCACAGTTCACCACCAGGCGAAAGAATCCGCTCATGCTGTAGACAATCAAATCATCAATGACGCCGCCTTCTTCATTTAACATGGCGGTATAAAGTGCCATGCCTGGCTTGTCCAGCTTGGCAATATCGTTGGTCAGCAGGGTGCGCAAATAGTCCACCGTGCCCTCACCGCTAATATCCACGACGGTCATATGTGACACATCAAACAGGCCTGCATGTTCTCGAACCTGTTTATGCTCACTGATTTGAGAGCCATAATTAATGGGCATTTCCCAGCCGGCAAAATCAATCATTTTGCCGCCGGCTTCAAGGTGTTTATCAAAAAGAGGTGTACGTTTTAACATGAACTTCTCATTATCAATGTTGTTAAAAGAATTAATCTTCTTTTCCGCTCAACCGATTATAACGGAGGACCGGGGGGCAAAGGATACCTGGAACGCGGTCCGGATCCCCATGCTGGAATCACAAAATCTGGCGCAAATCTCTGTGGATCCTGCAGATAATTATCGATATCCCTGGCGGCCTGCCGGTAATGGGCAAGACGCATCGGGTCACGCTCTCTGGGAGAATCCAGTGCCATTCTCAGTTCCGCCAACTGGTCCAGTACATAAGCTCTGACCTGTGGCGTAGTGTCTTCATGGGCACCCAGTTTCATCAAACTTTTTAACACGACCCCTTCAGTGACCTGCTGCAGTGAAGTATAGCGCGGGGTGTCACTGTCATCTGCATACCAGCTGATGCCCAACAGGGCCTGAACCAGCTCCGGCAAGGTCAGGGTATTCGGATCGCGATCGGCGAAAGCGACCATCCTTGCTGTACGCTTTGGGTCCAGTAGCGGATCAATAACCATGCCCGCCAGAATACCGGCTGCGCGCAATTGGTCAAAGGCATAGTCATCCGACATGTCTTCCAGATTGTCGCCTGGATGGGGTGTCAGCAGTTGCAGAAGGTCTTCACGCAAAATCATGTTTTCCGGACTAATAGCGTCAAGTAACAGCGAAAGAACTTCGCGCTGCTGCGCACCGGGAACGATTTCTGTGGGGACCAGATCATCGCCTTTATTAACGAAATTATGATACATGCCGCCAATAAAACGCTGACCCGCCTCAATCGCCCAGCGATGATGCAGATACACCATCCAGAAACGCAGATCTCGCAGGGAACCCACCGGTTCGCCTTCCTGTAAATTATCCATGCCATACTGGGCCAGCATTATTTCCCTGGCCGCCATGGTTTCGCGCAGATACTGTTCAGGAGTTTCCAGGTCATCATACCAGGCCCAGCGCGGATCAGTGGAAGGAACAAACAGAATGCCCTGCTCACGCATTTCCTGAATCACATTTTCCAGTTCGGCTGCTTCACTGGCGGCCGGGAATTCCGAATAGGCGTAACGCACCATGTATTTATCATATTCACCGATACCCATGGCAAAGACTTCACTTAAATCCAGTTTGCCGTCCACCACCCTGACCCGTGGCGTGGGATATTCCATCACCGAGGCGCGATCGTTGATACTGGAGGCCCAGTTATGCCCAAAGCCCAGTACATGGCCCAACTCATGGGCGATAAGAACGGACTGTCGCAACAGCACCATGTCTTTCTGTTCCGAGGGCAGACCAAAGCTGCCGGTGTCTGCCTGAACATAGGCTTCCCAATAGTTGGCAATAGTTCTGATGCGATGGGAATCCATACGTGTCTTGGAACCCAGGATTTCGCCAGTGCGTGGGTCACGGAAGGTGCCGCCACTGGAGAAACCGCGCTCATCCCGTTCAATCCACTGCACCCAGGCATAACGGATATCCATGGGATCCATGTCAGGCGTCGGCTCACGGACTTCCACAGCATTGATAAAGCCGGCCGCCTCATAGGCTTCATTCCACCACAGCGTACCAATACGCATGGCTTCACGAATATCATCAGGAATTGCTGGATCCAGATAAAAAATAATGGGTTTAACCGGCTCACTCATGGCCGCATCAGGATTCTTTTTTTCCAGACGCCAGCGCGTCACCCAGCCCGCTGCCGTTGAATCATTGACCGGGTTGGCATAATTGCGAAATTCGATATTACTAACACCAATGCGACTGTCAGCCACACGCGGAGTATAGCCTTCAGGGGGCTTGAGAAAAGAATGATGAATTCGCATGGTGAGCGCACGCTCATCTGGCAGAACATTACGAATCACCGCGCCGGCATTATTGATACTGAAAGTGGAAATGGTTTCAATTTCGGTATTGTCCGGGAAGGCTTTCATGCGTTGGGGATAAAACCCGCTAAGGGAAGACTCAAAACGGAAAACCCCCTGATTGCGACCATTGAGACGCGGCTCTATACCGCCGGCATCACGAATAAAAAGAGAGGTGGCATCAACCAGGACGCGACCATCTTCTATGGCAACAATGGGCAGGCCAGCCAGTACAGAAGAGGCAAAGGAATCTTTAACATTTTGAGCGCGGGCCCGGGAACCACCAAGGGCTCTGTAATCCAGGTTTTGTTCTTCTACCAATACTTTCGAACCACTGTGTCGGAAGTGAATGACTTTGGTGGCGAGAATGCCGCGATCCACGGATAACTCAACCGAGCCACTACCGGTCGCTGCAGACACATAATAAAGGACATCCTGATCAAAAACCGGAATTTCAATAAACACACGACCAGAGCTTTCGTGCCAGTAAAAAGGCACAAAGCCTTCCTGCCGCTCCACACCCCCGGTGACATCAGCAAAAGAATCTGCCGGCTGCGCCGACACTATGCCTGCTGACAGCAAACATTGGCAGATAAACAGGATGCCAATGAAATATTTAACTGATAACACCCGAACTGACTGAACGATATTGGTCGACATGGAATGCACACCCCTTGCAATTCTTACTTTCTCACCGGACCTGTAGATATCAATTTTTACAAGTCACTGACAAATTCTAAGCAAATAAAAATCAATACGACTCCCCTCTTCTATCCATCTATCCATCTATCCATCTATCCATCTATTCATCTATTCACTTATCAACCTGTGCAGTCATTAAACTGCTTAAACAGGCAAAAGCAAAAAGAGCGAATCTGCACCAGGTCCCTCTGGTGCAAATCCGACTAGGAGAAATCGTAAAAAATTTACCTTGTTATTTTACGGTTGGATACTCGACACCCAGTTGTTCCATGTAAGTGTCATATTTGTCCGCATCGTAATAGTAATCTTCCAATACCGGACGCCAGGTTGACATGATTTCCGCATTCAAATGAATGGCGGGCTCATCCTGGGGACGTAACAAGGGAACGTAGGTGACATCCTTGGTTTGTACGTTTTCGTAGTAGTCCCAGGCATCAACAAGTAACTGCTCATCGGTAAACAGATCAAACAGTGTCAAGGCCTGAACCTTGGCACCAGCCACGATGCCCTTGTGAGCAATTGGCGTGGCCATGGCAATTGCGTTTGACCAGTTATGTCCCGGAAGATTCGGGATATTGGATGGGTAGCGCAAGGTAATGGTAGGTAACTGCCAGGAAATATCACCGATATCATCAGAACCACCACCCGTATTCCTTTCCGGATCAGGGGGATCAGACAGTTCGCCCATCTCGGTATTCAGACCTTCCTGTTCCACACCGAGCTGAGCCTGTACTGCCTTGGCCATGGCAATATCATCTGCCGACCAGTCAGGCATACCCACCTGCTTGGCGTATGAAAAGCTGCGTTCTGCCATGGCTTTGTTGAAATGACCTGGCCATGCGGTACCCAGCACAGTGGAACTCCACTCGGTCTGAGTCATCAAGGCAGCACCTTCAGCCATTTTGTCGGCCATATCCCAAAGTCCCTTGATATGCTCGTAATCGGTTTCCCGCAGGAAATACCAGATGCTGGCCTTGGAGGGCACTACATTGGGCTGGTCACCGCCATCAACAACCACGGAATGAATACGCTGCGACAAACGCAGGTGCTCGCGGCGATAGTTGATACCAATATTCATCAGTTCGACCGCATCAGCGGCACTCTTGCCACGCCATGGGGCGCCGGCACTGTGCGCACTTTCACCGGAGAAATCGTAACGAATGGAGACCAGGCCGTTGCCTCGTCCACCGCCCCAGCTGGTGCTCAGGGAGTTGGAAACATGGGAAAACAGCACAGCGTCCACATCTTCGAAATAGCCTTCACGAACATAATAGGCTTTGGTGCCCAGCTGCTCCTCAGCAACACCCGGCCAGATTTTGATCGTGCCAGGTATATTATTTTTTTCCATATACTCTTTCACAGTCAGTGCGGCAATAATATTTACCACGCTGCCAGAGTTATGGCCCTCACCATGACCCGGTGCCCCTGCGACGATCGGATCCTGATAGGCAACACCAGGCTTTTGTGAGGCCTTGGGAATACCATCAATATCCGAACCCAACGCAATTACCGGTTCGCCTTCACCCCAGGTCGCCATCCAGGCGGTAGGGATCCCTGCAATACCCATTTCGATATCAAAGCCGTTATCGGCCAGCATACCGGTGAGGTAGGCAGAGGTTTCAAATTCCTGGAAGCCCAGCTCACTAAAACTGAAGATGGTGTCATTCATGACCTGGGCCAGCTTGGCCTTCTGGTCGACGGACTCGACGATCTCACTTTTTAATGAAGTTAGCTGGTCGTTGTTTAAGTCTGCTGCGTATGCCGGACATGAAAATGCGGCAGTAAAAACTGCCGCACTCATGAACCCGCATACTAATTTTTGATTCAACATTCAGGGTCTCCTTAAGATTCCTAAACTAATCAAATTAGTTGTGGGTTATGGCCTAGAACTCGTAACGCATACCCAGGCGGAAGTTTCTGCCCAGTACATCATTCAGGTTACGGTTAGCCGGCTGGTATCCAGCACGGTTTTCCGAACCACTGTTACGAGGATAGGTCATGATCACAGGATCTGTGTCAAACATGTTTTTAATTGAGATATACACCTCACCCTGACCATCACCCAGATTCAAGGCATAAGCACCATAGAGATCAAAGAACCACTCGCCATCAATGCTGTTGTCATTAATAGTCCGGTTATTGATGTTGGTGGATGGAGGGCAATTGGTGGAACATTCAATCCAGCGATTATCAACCACACCGTCACTGTGACCACGGGCAGTCAACTGCACTGTCAGAGCATCCATGGTATAACGGGCTGTTGCACGATAAACCCAGTCAGGCGTACTACCGGTATTTTCGCCTGCCTCTTCACGAACAGTAATTCTGTCATCTGTAGCACGAGACATGTAATGGGTAGTCATAAAGCGCAGGCTCATTTCGCCCTCACCAAGACCAAAGGCATAGCTGGCCTCAATATCAACACCTTCAGACAAAAGTGAGTTCAGGTTTTCATATTTCAGATCGATGAACCGCAGTCTACCGTTAGCATCATAACGCAGCTGCGAACAGTAGCTTTGTACGTTATTTACCAGACAGGCATCGGCAACGTCCTGAGCAGTCAGGAAGTCAATCACGCCGTTTACTTCAATATCATAGTAGTCGATAGACGTAGCAAATCCCGGCAGGAAGCTTGGCTGCAGTACCACACCAAAACCAAAGGCATCAGCTTCTTCAGGACCTACGGTAGGCGTACCCTGCAGGTTCTGGACGAAGTCAACAGACTGACCGTTAATGTTAACGCCATTGGTACGGGCAGTACCGGCATCAAACAGCTCACTCAGGTTTGGCGAACGAATATCGCGGGACTGGGTCAGACGGAAGGTGATGTCGTCAATGGGCATGTAAGTCAGACCGGCTTTCCAGGTGTTTACACCACCGGAGTTACTGTAATCGGTGTAACGGGCAGCACCATTGAACTCAAGGCCAGCCATCAAGGGCACAACGGCTTCAACATAAATTTCTTTTACATTTTGCTTGCCGGTGGTGACCTTGTAGTTACCATATTTCCAGCCACTGTTGTATTTTGGATCAACAAAACCGTCAATTGAGTCCTGACGCCACTCAACACCAGTTGCAAAACCTATAGGACCGGCCCAACCATCAAGCTCGGAAGTAAGATTGAACTGGGCAACATCCTGCTCAAAAGTCTGCTCACGACGGGGACGACCCAGCACATAGTCAAGGGCATCCTGGCTGGCAACACCTACACCAAACACGTTCAAGGGCACACAACCAGCAGCATTTGAACGACAGACGATATCGCCATCAGCATTGAATACTGCATCGGCGGCAGCGTTCAGGTTGGCAAAGTTAAAAGTGGGGTTCTGATGCTCATCAGTCTGGGTGGTTCCTCTCTGGACATAACCGTCCCAGTTCCAGGCCTTGCCAGCGAAATCAAAGATACCTTCGGCACCCAGAACAAAACGCGAAGTTTCACGCTTGTTGTTGGCACCCGAGAGCGGGAAGTCCTGACGCGCACTGCTCAGTCTCAACGTTGTAAGACCTTCAGCAATCATCTGATCACGCACAGACTGCGGCAAAAAGGCGTTATCAATCTGGATAGTACGGTTACGGTCAGTAGGACGAATATAGTCACTGTCCCCTTCATAACCCGCCCAGGAACCCTGGGCATATACAGTAATCTCCGGAGAAAGCTCCCAGCTTACACGGCCGAAAGTACTTTTACGGGTAGAGTCTGCCTGCAGGGAGTTGGTACCTAGAATGGAAGACTGCGCATAACGCCAGTCACCACCAATCATCCACAAACCGGACTCAACACCATAGTCCAGCTGACCGATTTCGCCACCTTCACCAAAATAGGTGCCTTTAAGTGGACCAGTGGTTACCAGGCCACCTGGCGTATAGGCGCCAATACCGATGTTTTCACCCACCAGGTAATAAGGCTGACCCGGACTCTTATCAGGATTTACGATACCGACAACACCGTCAAGCTGCCAGTCGGCATCAGTATCACGGATGCCATCCTGGTTATAATATTCTGTACTAAACAGGAAATGACCCTGGCCATTGGCAAAGTCATTACCCATGGTAAATTCAAGACGCTCATTGGCTGCGCCATATTCGTTCACTTCACCGTATTCAACGGCGGTCTTAACACCGGTGTAATCCTTGTCAAGAATGAAGTTAACAACACCGGCGATCGCATCGGAACCGTAGGTGGAAGATGCCCCCCCGGAAACCACTTCAATTCTTTCAACCAAAGACTGCGGGAAAGTGTTGGTGTCAACCTGACCCACTGAAGAAGAAGCCACAGAGCGCTGACCGTCAAACAGCACCAGAGTTCGACCAGTACCCAGGGCACGCAGATTCAGCGCAGCAATACCGGACTGGCCATTACTCAGTGATCCGGAGTTGGTCGTGGCTGTTGAGCTGCCCTGAATAGAAGGCAGAGTCATGGCAAACTCGGCAATACTGGCCGGCGTTTCTGCATTGATATCATCATCACCCAGAACAGATACTGGAGTAGGCATGTCATAACCGTCTCGGGCAATTCGTGAACCGGTTACTGTGATTTGTTCAACGCTAGGAGCATCCTGAGCGTTAACAGTGCTGATACACATGACTGCAGTGGCAATACTTGCAGCAAGTGTAGAAGCTGTTCTTAACTTGAAAGAAGGAACGTGCATTTTGTGCTCTCCTGATTTTTTTTGCCCCGCAATAGGGCGATCAATAAAATGTAATCTGCTTACGGGAGGTTTATTTGCATTTAGCGTGCCAGATTTTTCATATTTCTGCGTCGCACAATTTCACCAGGCCAGCAGTGCAACAAATATGGAAGCCTGAAACCGGCTTCTGTACCCTTCATTCAGAATGACGCTAATTCCTGTTATTTATAGACTTAAGAGCTCCATCAGGCTTTAACGAAAAACAAAAACACAGGCATATATAAAAGCATTTTTTAATAATAAATTAATTAAAACTTTTTAATTTAACCCTGAAATAAATAGGGTCAATTCGCCTTTCTTGTGCGCCAAAGCATTGCAAAAACACCAAAAAAACGCACTTTAACTGAACAAAAAGGTTTTTTTCCAAAAGATTTCTGCCATTCTTTTTTGGTGCGCCATGCACGTTTGTGGTGCGCAGGGGCTTCTCGACATTGCCTCTGTTTACATGATCCAGCTTTTTATTTAGCAGCCTGTATGGTCTCCCGCATTTGAGAAAAGCTGCCTGTTTTATATTCGGAAATCCTTCAAAAAACCTCTGTAATTCAAAGCTAAATCTATGGCAGTACACATTTTACCTGGGCGCAAAAATACGAATTGACAGGCAGGATTTCAGCCCGCTTCAGGAGTAGAGGATACATACATAACAGCTATCCCGGTGAAACTTTTTTAATAAAGTAGCATAGAGATAAGTTTAAAATATTTTTCAAGCTCGCTACTTCGCTCCTAAAAAGTGCAGCAATAATTATTTTTGCTCAATTTTGGTTCCATTTTATGCCCCCCACAATTTTCAGAGAAGGTGATCCCGGGGCCAATGCAAGCAGAACAAGCTCAAACATGATGCCCGGCCTTGCAGAATAAACCAATAAATACAGCTCTTTATAGTTTCTTACAGCATGCACAGTATTTATAACTTTGCACTGTCCAGATAAAACGCCACACTTTTATACTTTTTGGTACAATTTCTGCATCAGAATTCTGGCGTGTTAAAACGGGGTGTCTACTTTCTTTAACAGGTGGCGTCCCTGTATTTCCATTATAAGTTGTTTAGACAACTGAATTTACCTGCCGACTCTTTGCAATGCTGAGCCGGCTATAGATCGGGGATAGCATCTACTATGAAAAAAACACCATCAACTGGCATCAAGCACCTTTTATTACCTGCCTCACTTTTGAGCTTCTTATTTGTTTCAGCCTGCAGTGATAATTCTGCACCCATCGACGCCGGCAGCTCACCAGTAGCAGCGGCGCCTGCATCATCAATGGCTGCTGCAACTGAATCACTCGGAATCAGGGCCATAGCCGATGAAACTGTCGAAATAGATATGTCGCAGATCCATAACCCGGAACTGGTACAGATTTTTGACTATATTGATGAAAACATTGATGAACATGTAATGAATTTGCGGCGCTGGATTCAGCAGCCCAGCATCTCCAATACCGGTGAAGGCATTCAGGAATCGGCCTTCATGGTGAAGGGCTTCTTTGACCAGCTGGGCTGTCAGGAAACCAATGTCTATGATGTTGGCATCACTGAATGGGGTCAGCAGGGCAACCCGGTAGTTTATGCCAACTGTGATGAAGGCAAGGAAAAAACCCTGGTGCTGTACTGGATGTACGACACCATGCCCGTCACTCAGCCAGACCTGTGGAAGAATCCTCCCTTTGAAGGTCGCCTGGTGGAACAGCCTCCCTACAAGAAAGTCATGATTGGTCGTGGCGCCAACAATTCCAAAGGCCCGCAAATGACCCAGCTCAACGCGCTGATGTCGATCAAGGCTGTTACCGGCACCCTGCCCGTCAATCTTATTATTGTTGCCGAAGGTGACGAAGAAAGAATGTCCATCGGCTACCGCAAGTTTGTGCGTGATCATCCGGAATTATTTGAAGGCGCCGATGCCATGTACCGTTTTGGTCGCCAGGGCGGTATCAGCGGGGGTTCCGAAGGCAGTGTCTTTGTCGAGTTGATTACCAGCGGTGAATCCTGGGGTCGCGGTCCGACTTACAGCAACATTCATGGCGGCCGTAAACGCCAGGTGGATGCCCCGGCCTGGCGTCACATCAAGATGCTGAATACGCTGGTGGATGAAACCGGTAACACCGTCATGATTGATGGCTTCTACGACAATATCGAACCATTAACCGAAATCGAGGAAGCCAAATTACGTCAAGCCGCAGAAACCATGAATCTGGAAGTCGCTGCCAGAAACCTCGGTGTTGCACGTTTTATTTCTGATGATCCCTACGAAGTAGTGAAGATGGCCAGTGCCGGTCAGTCCATGAACCTGGATGGCATCTGGGGCGGCAATATGTTTGAGGGCGGCTCGGGTGCCATTCTGCCTAACCGTATCGTGTCCAAACATAACTTCCGCTATGTGCCCAATCAGGACGGCCTGGATATCGTTGACAAACTGCGCGCCCATCTGGACAAACATGGTTTTGAAGACGTCGAAATCAATATTGTCGGCGACGTGCCCTGGGCCAAGATGCGTTACGACACGGAAATAGCTGAAGCCGTCATGAAAACTTTTGACGCCTTTGATATTGGCTACAACGATCCGATTGCGGAACAGGAATCCATTCTTGGTGGTTACTGGCCCGCCTACCTGTTTACCGGTGATGTACTGGATATTCCTATTGCCAGTGGAAACGCCGGAACCGGCGGCAACTCCCATGCGGCAAATGAATATTTTGTTATTGAAGGTGCAGGCGGCACTTATGGCCTGGCGGGTGGTGAAAAATCCATCGCTACCGTGCTTTATAACTACGCCGGCCTTAATGAAGCACCAGAGGAATAGTCGGTTACAGGTAGCGTGCGTTATCACTAACGCACGCCTGTAAAAGACATTAACTGAAACACAGATCGGAGAAACCAATGCTTAACAAAAATCATGTTCACACCCTGAAGCTGCTGGCAATTGCCTGTTGCGCGGGTATTACAGCAAGCTGCTCTGAATCCACAGAAACTACAATGACAGCGACTGAAACTGCGCCAATGGAAAGCACCACCATGGCCGTCGCAGAAGCTGAACCAAAACTCGGTATTCGCCCCCGTGGTGATACCGAGCTCGAAATAGACATGAGCCAGATCCACAATCCGGAGCTGGCAGAAATTTTTGATTACATTGACGAAAACATTGATGACCATGTCATCAACCTGCAGAAGTGGATACAGCAGCCCAGTATTTCCAATACCGGTGAAGGCATTCAGGAATCCGCCTTTATGGTGAAAGGCTTTTTTGATCAGCTCGGCTGTCAGAAATCCCAGGTTTACGATGTCGGCATCACCGAATGGGGCCAACAGGGTAATCCTGTCGTTTACGCCCATTGTGATGAAGGCGCTGACACCACCATGGTGGTGTACTGGATGTATGACACCATGCCCATCACCCAGCCCGACCTGTGGAACTATCCTCCTTTCGAAGGTCGACTGGTTGAACAGGCGCCTTACAGCAAGGTATTGATTGGCCGTGGTGCGAATAATTCCAAGGGCCGCCAGATGGCTTTCCTGAACACCATGATGTCCATGAAAGCAGTCACCGGCAAACTTCCCATGAATGTGATTTTTGTTGCCGAGGGTGATGAAGAGCGCATGTCCATCGGTTACCGTAAATTCGTGCGTGATAATCCGGAACTGTTTGAAGGCGTCGACGTCATGTGGGGTGGTGGAAATTCAGAAGGTTGTGTTTTCGTCGAGCTCATTACCAGTGGTGAATCCTGGGGACGTGGTCCCACCTACAGTAATATCCACGGTGGTCGTAAACGCCAGGTGGATGCTCCGGCCTGGCGCCATATCAAGATGCTTTCAACACTGGTTGATGAAACCGGTAACAAGGTGATGATTGATGGTTTCTATGATGACATCGTTCCACTCACCGAGTCTGAAGAAAAATACCTGCGTGCTTCTGCGGAAAACATGAATGTGGAAGTCGCTGCCAAAAACCTGGGTGTCGCACGTTTCATCTCTGAAGATCCTTACGAAATCCAGAAAATGGCACGCGCCGGCACGTCCATGAATCTCGACGGTATCTGGGCTGGCAATATGTTTGAAGGTGGCTCTGGCGCCATCCTGCCAAACCGCATCGTGTCAAAGCATAACTTCCGCTATGTCCCCAATCAGGACGGCCTGGAAATTGTGAATCTGTTGCGTGCCCATCTGGACAAGCATGGCTATGAAGATGTGGAAATCAATATCGTTGGTGACGTGCCCTGGGCGCGCATGGACGAGAACAATCCACTGGCACAGGCAGCCAACAGAATGCGCGACATTTTTGGCATTGGCAGCAACGAACCTATTGAGCATGAAACTATTCTTGGTGGCTACTGGCCTGCCTACCTGTTTGCCGGTGATGTGTACGACATTCCCATTGCCAGCGGCTATGTTGGTGGTGGCGGTAACTCCCATGCTGCCAATGAGTACTTTGTCATTGAAGGCGCGGGCCGCACCTACGGTATGGCCGGAATGGAAAAATCCATCGCCACGGTTATTTATAACTTCCTTGGCTTGAATGAGGAGCAGTAATAATCGCTATAGATTACTTCAGGTAATCAAGGCCTAGACAACAATGGCAGGCCGGTTTATCCGGCCTGTCGTTTTCATTCTTTCTCCGACGGGGGAAGAGTGAAAACGGCAGATTGCTGCTTTTATGCAGGAAGGGCTTTTATGCAGGAAGAGCTTTTATGCAGGATCAGCTACTCCAATGCAGGAACTGCTGCTCTTATGCAGGAAAAGCTTTTATGCAGGAGCTGCTTTGCATAAATGTGCAGTACTGCTGTAGTTATTTTTATTTTTTTATATACAGAAACAACCTTGGATGCAGGAATTATTATGTCTGTAATTACACTGGAAAATATCAAGAAGACCTATTACCTGGGTGACAACACGGTGAATGCCTTGCGCGATGTAACCCTGAACGTGGAAGAAGGCGAGTTTGTTGCCATTACCGGTCCATCCGGATCAGGCAAGTCCACGCTTATGCACATCCTTGGTTGTCTGGACAGACCAACGTCAGGCAAATACATGCTCAACGGCAATGATGTGTCGGGGCTGCCTATGGAAGCACTGGCCGAGATTCGTAACCGTCAGATTGGTTTTGTTTTTCAGGGCTTCAACCTGTTGCCAAGAACCACTGCGACTGAAAATGTAGAAGTGCCTTTACTCTATTCAAGACCGGTGCTGACCAGCGCCGAGCGCAAGGACATGGCATTGAGCGCACTTTCTTCCATGGGACTGGCTGATCGTGTTGATCATCATCCCAGCCAGCTTTCCGGTGGTCAGCAGCAGCGTGTGGCCATCGCCCGCGCCCTGGTAAACAACCCGGCGATCATTCTGGCTGATGAGCCAACCGGCAACCTGGACACGAAAACCAGCATAGAAGTGATGAAACTTTTACAGGAATTACGAAAGGAAAAAGGCATTACCATTATCCTTATTACTCATGAGCCCGAGATAGCAGCGTATGGCACCAGGATTATTTCCATGCGCGACGGATTGGTTGTCAGTGACGAAGCCAATACACCGCGAGAAGATTTTGATGAAACGCGAACAGCGTACAAGGCAGAACCCGTGGTGGCTGCAGCTGCTGTAGAATAAGTTGTTTAACACCCGGTAAACTACAGGAAAGAAACCCGAACAGGACCTGATTATGCCCAATATAGGCCTCTTTCTCCCGCTGGCCCTGCAATCTCTGTTACGTAACAGGGTGCAGACTATTCTCGCCATGCTTGGTGTCACAGTAGGTGTCAGTGCGCTGGTCACCAGTATTGCCCTGGGCCGTGGCGCCCAGGAGGCGATCAGTGACCAACTGCTGGCGGCCGGCGTAAATATGATTATTGTTACTGCCGGTAACTACGAGGTGGAACAGAGCGGTGGCGGCGGTGTTGAGGCTGATCATGGCAGTATTGATGATCCTCGCGTTAAACAATTGCTGGAAGAATACCTGATCGCCCAACAAACTTACCGTGGCGGCTTTACCAATGCGGCCTACTATCCCAACGGGCAAACTTTCCAGAACGCTGAATATTCAGCGGCCAGTAACCCGGGGCGTTATTTAAAGACACATTTTGAAGACGATCCTTTTGCCGCCCACGATCATCCCACTGCGTCAGAGCGCCTTGGTGACTCCATGGCCGGACTGGGTGCAGCTGCCACTCTAACCCTGGATGATGCCCGCGCCATAGCCACGCAAATTCCCGGCGTCCAATTTACCGCATCCGGCGTCCATGAAAATGCCCGTATTACCGTCGACGATGAGGAAGGCAAGCAGTGGTTCACCCGCCTGCATGGCACCGAATCTGACCTGCCGCAGATTCGCAGTGGCTGGTACTTTCCCTTTGGCGATTTTCTCAGCCGCAAACAGGTAGAGAACAGTGAGCAGGTTATGGTGATTGGCCGCGTTGCCGCCGACAAACTGTTCGGTGTAGGCAACAATCCGGTTGGTAAAACCGTCCTGCTTTGGAATCAGCCTTTCGAAATCGTCGGTATGGTTGATAGCCAGAGCTGGGCAACCCAGCCTACGGCTGGCGACGATCAGTTTGATGCGATTTATATACCGGTAACTACGGTTCACCGTTTGCTCAATCTCAGCAAACTCAACACCATCACCGTCACCAGCGAAAGCGCAGGAGATACCACACGCATTGCCGGGCAAATCAAGGATCTGCTGCGTCAGCGTCATGGCATCACCGACATGATGGCCGATGACTTCACCGTTAAAACCCAGGCCGAACAGCTGTTGGGCAAAGGACTTTCACCTGAGCTGGCCAGAGTGGTGGCCGGCAATCTTGAAAGTGTGGATGATCTGACTATTGCCAAACTTTCCCAGTCACTGGAACGCGCCAACGGCACCATGATGGTTCTGTTGGCCGGCATCGCCACCGTATCATTACTGGTGGGCGGTATCGGTGTGATGAATCTGCTGCTGTTATCAGTTACCCAGCGTACCCGTGAAGTCGGGCTGCGTATTGCTCTGGGCGCGCGCCGTCGGGACATTGCCACCCAGTTCATTATTGAAGCGGTTTCCCTGAGCCTGATTGGCGGGATCCTCGGCGCCATACTTGGCGTTTTTATCGCCTCCGGTGTGGAAGAGTTTTTCCAGTGGTCCACTGACGTTTCTATTCTGTCCACCGCGATTGCCATTGGCGTGGCCATGGTGCTGGGCATTCTTTCCGGGGTGTATCCCGCCCAGAGAGCTGCGCGTCTTGACCCGATCGGAGCACTGCGTTCTGAATAAAGTTATTAAAAACCGACAACAATGTTTACCAGCAAACCTTTAGCAAATGAGGCGTTGATTATGAAAATCACAGCGATTACCCGGCTAGCCATTGTCCTGCTTGCAGTCACTTTTTTAACTCCGCTCAGGGCGCTTGCCCATGGCGATGAGGTCCATGGTAGTCACGATGCCAGCTTCGGCGGTTTGGTGATGATGTATATCGACCTGCATTTTGAAGTCGTGCTCGGCGAAGAAGGTGGCGTTAACCTTTACTACAGCGATGCCTCCAGAGCCCCTCTGCCTGCCGCGGTGGTTTCCGATGTACAGGTAGACATCCTGCGCGATGGCGCTGCCATGGAAACAGTAAGCATGAGTGCCAGTGAGGCGGGTGATTACTGGAGCGGCGATTCCGCAGTGGTTACTGATAAGGAAACCATTGTCCGCGTTGCCTTCGTGTTCCAGGGAGAGCCAGTGGTATTTGAACTTCCCGCCAGACTGTTTCCCAGCATGATGGAACCCATGCCAGCCATGTCTTCACACGAGGCCTGAACCCTGATGCTGATCAATCTTCGGATGGCACTGAAAGCCCTGCTGCAAAATCGTTTGCAGGCGATGCTGACATTAAGCGGTATGAGTATTGGCGTTGCCATGGTGGTGCTGGTTTCCGGTCTGGGCCTGGGTGCCCAGCAACAGATTGAATCACAGATTGAAAGCGCCGGCCCTACCCTGATTACCGTCAAGGCCGGTAATTTTCGTCCGCCATCGATTACCACTAACGGTCAACAGGACAACAGCGGAGGAGAACTGGCCGAGGGTTCCATGTCCGAGGATGATCTGAGTAACGAGTGGGCGATCGAGGAAGATGCCGCCTTGCTGGCTGCCCGTGAACGCATCACGGCGGTCAGACAAACCAAAAATCGATCCCCTGCCTGGCTACTCAGAAAAGAAGAAAGAAGTTATATCATCGGCAATGTCAGCAATATTCGCGCCGTTGCCAGCAGCATCGCCGGCAATGTCACCATGGGCAACAATCCCGGCATCGTTATGCGTACCGCCAATATTTACGGCTTTGAATCCGCCTGGCCGGAAATGCATAGCTGGGAGCTGCAGGATGGGCGCCTTATCAGCGCCGCTGAACATGAAAGCGGCGCGCCGGTTATGCTGATTACGCGAGCCGTCGCTGAAAGACTCTGGCCACAGCAACCCGCCCTTGAACAAACATTGAATATTGCGGGTACCACCCTGCAAGTGGTTGGCCTTATAGAAGATGGCGAAGCCACCGGTAGCTCCATTATTGTGCCCAGGCTCTATATCCCCATGGCACTGGCACAAACACTATTGGGTCGCACTGACTATGATGAAATCAAGGTGCGCAGTAACTCCGTTGCCAATACCACAGAAGTGGTCAATGCGATAAAAACCGGCCTGCGTGAATTACGCCAGATACCTGAAGACACGGTAGATGATTTTCGTGTGGAATCACAAAGCACTTCCGCCATGCCCAGCATGGGGATGGATCCAAGACTGGCACGCGCCGTGCAATCGAACATTGTTGAATTTGAACAGGAAGCCTGGGAAGAAATGGCACTAAGCCTGCGTCAGGCAGGACGCACATTCACCCTGCTGCTTTCCGCCGCCGCAGCCGTTTCATTGCTGGTAGGCGGAATTGGTGTAATGAATATCATGCTGGTATCGGTGGCAGCGCGCACCCGGGAAATCGGATTGCGCATGGCACTTGGCGCACGCATGAAAGATGTACTGATGCAGTTTATGGTGGAAGCCGTCACCCTGGCTGCTCTGGGTGGACTTGTCGGACTGGTGCTGGGAGCCGGTGGCCTTTATATCGCGTCCAATGGACTGCAATGGGCGACAGCGATTAATCCCTCCATGTTCATGCTCTCTATTACCATGGCGGCACTCACCGGCATCATCTTTGGCTTTGGTCCTGCGCGCAGAGCTGCACAACTGGATCCGGTGGTAGCCCTGAAATCAGAATAACCCGAAATATCATTTTAATTGTTTGATTCGACCCGAGAATGTTGAGGAACCTCCATGTTTACCATGCTCCCCGTTAACCTGCGTCTTGCTACCCGATCACTGAGCCGTAATCCCATGCGCACCCTGCTTACCATGCTGGGTATCATTATCGGCGTGGCCGCCGTTCTTACCATGGTCGCCCTGGGCACCGGGGCACGCGGTACCGTGGAGGATGAAGTGGCCTCTGCCGGCACCAATATTGTTTTTGTTAAATCAGGTAATTACACCCGAGGCGGTGACAGTGTCGGCATCGCTGCCGGCCGCGGTGCAGCCACTACCCTGATCGAGGCAGATGCCAATGCCATTCTCGACAATATCGCCGGCATTCGCGCTGTCAGCCCCGGCCTTTCCCTGCGCACATTTATCAGTAGCAATGGCGAAAATGTATTTACCCGGGTACTGGGTATCGCGGTGGAGTTTTCCGACATCTATTCATGGAATATGACCAGTGGCCGTATGCTGGCACCCGGCGCCGCCAATGAAGCCGTGATTGGCTCAACGCTTGCCCAAACCATGTTCGGTGGCAATGCCGTGGGTCAGGAAGTTGAACTGCGCGGCAACACTTACACCATCGTTGGTATTACCGACTCCGCTATTGATGACCAGCCGGAAATCCTTTTTGTGCCCTGGCAGACGCTGCAGCAAAGCATGGACATCTCACACCTGGACAGCATCACTATTGCTGCCGAAAAAGCCGGCGAGACCTCAAGAATTTCCGGTGAAGTGTCGGTGCTGTTACGTGCGCGCCACGGCATTGAGTCCAGAGATGATGTCAACTTCCTGGCAGCACAAAGCGGTGGTGGCGTTGAGCCGGATGATTTCACCGTAGAAACCCAGGCCGCCCAGGCGCTGACCAAAGGGCTTTATACCCCAGCTGCGGCCTTTGCCCTGGCTAACCTGCCCAAACTTGATGAAGTCACTCTTGACGAAATGGCCAATACGCTGGACCGCGCCAGTAATACCATGACCGCTCTGTTGGCCAGTATCGCCGGCGTCTCCCTGATTGTGGGTGGCATCGGCATTATGAATATCATGCTGGTATCCATCACCGAGCGTACCCGGGAGATCGGCTTGCGCATGGCCACTGGTGCCCGTTCAGCGGATGTTGCCATGCAGTTTCTGATTGAAGCCGTCACCCTGAGTGTTATCGGGGGCTGTATCGGACTGATCCTGGGGCTGCTGTCCGCCAAAGTAATCGGCTGGTCACTGGGCTGGCCTGCCAGCGTGTCGCTTACCGCCATGGCCATGGCCATTGGTATCGCTGCCACTATTGGACTGATCTTTGGCAGCTACCCGGCACGGCGCGCATCCCTGCTGGATCCTATTGATGCTCTGCGTACGGAATAATTTCTGCATCTGAGCAACTGCATCGATAGTTTCTGCATGAGAAAACCTGCGCCAGGGCTCAGGCATAACTGAAAGCCAACAGCGCCAGTTTTTTAAATTGATATTTAATTGATAGTTCAATAATTTTGTCACGGGTTAAAAATAAACAATGTTTTCATCGCCAAAAAATATCGCTTTGCTTGCCGTCATCGCTGTTGCGCTTATCGGGGTGGGCAGCTGGACAAGCGGAATTTTCTCAAGCCCGCAGGCCATCATTGAAAATCAGGCGCAAACCTATGTTGAGCTTGCGCTGGGTCTTGATCAGCAAAAGGAAGGCGAGGTTGACAGTTATTTTGGTCCCTCTGAATTACTGGAAAAAGCGCAGAGTAGCACCAGTTCCATGGACGAATTACTTGCTGATGCACGTGCTCTGGCCAACAGTATTAAAGAAAGTTCAGTGCCCGAAACCGAAGCTCGTGCCCAGCACTTGCTGGAGAAAGTAGAGCAGCTGATTACTGTCATTGAATTAATTCAGGCGCCCGGCAAACTTCCCTTCAGAGAGGAGACCGACACACTGTATGGTTTAGCGCTGCCTGAGCAAATGCCTTCGTATCAGGAAAAACTCGCTGAACTGGAAAACCTTTTGCCCGGCCGTGGCACACTTGCATTCAAACTGGCCTCTTACAATAACAAGCTGGTGATTCCTGCCGATAAACGCGAAGCGGTTTTCGAAGCAGCCCTGGCCGAATGCCGACAGCGGACCCTGGATCATTGGCAACTGCCAGCGGATGAATCACTGAGTATTGAATGGACCCGCGATGTGCAGGCCGCCTGGCATCAATATGAAGGTGCCAATAAAAGCACATTAAGAATCAATGGCCTGACCATTGGACTGGTGAGTGGCGCTGTGGATCTTGCCTGCCATGAAGGGTATCCCGGCCATCACGCCCAGTTTGTGCTTATGGATAACGCTGATAATGTACAAGGGCTGCCCATAGAGGATTCGCTGGTACTGCTTCGCTCACCAGGCTCTGTCCTGCGTGAAGGCGCAGCCAATGCCGGCGTTGATCTGGTATTTCCTTTCGCTGAAAGGCTGGCATTTGAAAGGGATGTGCTTTTCCCGATCGCCGGCCTGTCGGCTACCGAGGCAGAAACCAACCTGAAGATTCATACCCTGGTTAACGAGCTGTCCAGTGCGGTTGTTCCTGTTATCGAAGAATATTATAACGGCGATATTATTTTTAATGCCGCCTCGTTCAGGCTGGAAAGAGAAGCCATGATTTCCAGCCCCATAGCATTGCTGGAATTTATCGATGAGTACGGCACATACTCCATCGGCTACACCGTCGCCAGAGATATGATTAATACCCACCTGAACGCTATGCCGGAAACTCAACGCTGGCAAGCACTGGCAAGCTGATCACCCAACCAGCCAGTGAGAGCCTTCAGGAAGTGCAAAATGAACAGTAAACACTGGCTGGT
>JAUHWU010000028.1 GCA_030427065.1 Gammaproteobacteria bacterium
GTCACGCACAAAGATGGGATGTTCCTTGACGGCTATCTGAACATACAGGTCTCCAGGAGGCCCGCCGTGAATGCCGGCCTCACCCTCCCCTGTGAGACGAATCCTGTCTCCATCATCAACGCCAGCGGGTACTTTCACAGACAGCGTCTTGGTTTCCTCGACATTTCCACGGCCATGACAGATATGGCAGGGTTCCTTGATGGTTTTGCCTGCACCCTGGCAGCGGGGGCAGGTCTGCTGAACTGAAAAAGGTCCCTGACGCATGCGCACCTGGCCCATGCCGTTACAGGTAGCACAGTTTTCCGGTGTCGTGCCCTTCCTGGCTCCGCTACCGTCACAGGTTTCACAAATAGTGGTGGTTGGAATGCGAATCTTGACTTCTGTGCCACGGACCGCATCTTCAAGGCTCAGGCCCAGTGTATAGCTGAGGTCTGCACCGCGTTGAACATGGCTGCGGCCACGGCCGCCACCGCCAAAAATATCCCCGAAAATATCGCCAAAGATATCACCGAACCCCTGTGCACCCGCACCACCGCCCTGAGCGCCAACACCGGCATGCCCGAACTGGTCATATGCACTGCGCTTTTCTTTATCGCTGAGTACTTCATAAGCCTCGTTAGCTTCCTTGAAAAGCCTTTCGGACTCATCATTACCTGGATTACGATCCGGATGATGTTTCATGGCAATACGGCGATAGGCCTTCTTTAATTCAGCACCATCCGCACCGCGTTCTACGCCCAGAACTTCGTAGTAATCTCTTTTATCCATATTAAATCCGAACACGAAAAAGCTAATGTGAGCTTACAGCCCACATTAGCTTTAGTCATTTAGTTTAAATAGCTCGAAGATGAAGACGCGTTATTTTTCGTCTTCTTTAACTTCTTCGAACTCGGCATCGACAGCATCATCATTGCCGGAAGAGGACTCACCAGCATCAGAGGTCGACCCTTGAGCGCCTTCAGCTGAAGCCTGGGCTTCTGCGTACATACGCTGAACCAGTCCGCTGGAAGAATCTGTCAGTTCTTTGGTCTTGGCTTCTATCTCGGTCAGGTCATCCCCTTTCAGGGCTTCTTCCAAAGCGGTAATAGCGGCTTCGATTTTTTCTTTCTCTTCAGCTTCCACCTTGTCGGCAGCTTCTGTCAGCGTCTTTTTGGTGGCATGAACCAGACCATCTGCCTGGTTGCGGGCAGTGATCAGTGCTTCAAACTTTTTGTCTTCAGCTGCATGAGATTCTGCGTCCTGCACCATCTTCTCGATTTCATCATCAGACAATCCACTGGAGGCCTTGATGACAATGGATTGCTCCTTACCGGTAGCGACGTCTTTGGCAGACACATTGAGAATACCATCGGCATTCAGGTCAAAGCTGACTTCAATCTGGGGCATGCCTCTGGGTGCTGGCGGGATATCAGAGAGGTCGAAACGTCCCAGCGACTTGTTCTGTGCCGCCTGTTTGCGTTCACCCTGTACAACATGAATTGTCACTGCGGTCTGGTTATCATCGGCAGTTGAAAAGGTCTGCTTCTTGTTGCAGGGGATGGTGGTGTTCTTTTCGATCAACGTACTGGCCACACCGCCCAGCGTTTCAATACCCAGAGACAATGGCGTAACGTCCAGCAGCAATACATCTGTCACATCACCGGCAAGTACAGCGGCCTGAATGGATGCGCCCATTGCGACAGCTTCATCAGGATTTACGTCCTTGCGGGCTTCCTTGCCAAAAAACTCGGTCACTTTTTTCTGTACCAGCGGCATGCGAGTCTGACCACCCACCAGAATAATATCATTGATTTCCGAAACACCCAGGCCTGCATCTTTCAAGGCAGTCTTCAATGGCTCCAGCGTACGATCAACCAGATCTTCCACCAGGGATTCCAGCTTGGAACGGGTAAGTTTCACCACAAGATGCTTTGGCCCACTGGCGTCAGCAGTTATATATGGCAGATTCACTTCGGTTGACTGGGCAGATGACAACTCAATCTTGGCTTTTTCGGCAGCTTCTTTCAGACGCTGTAATGCCAGTGGATCATTATGCAGATCCATACCCGAGCTTTTCTTGAAGTCATCAGCCAGGAAGTCAATCAGACGCAGGTCGAAATCTTCACCGCCGAGGAATGTGTCACCGTTGGTAGAGAGTACTTCAAACGAATGCTCCCCATCTGTTTCAGCAATTTCGATTATAGAGATATCAAAAGTACCGCCACCGAGGTCATATACCGCAATAGTGGAGTCACCACCTTTCTTGTCCATACCATAGGCAAGCGCCGCAGCCGTTGGTTCGTTTATGATGCGCTTAACATCAAGGCCCGCAATTTTGCCGGCATCTTTGGTTGCCTGTCGCTGTGAGTCATTGAAATAGGCAGGTACAGTAACAACCGCATCGGTCACCGGTTCACCCAGGTAATCCTCTGCAGTTTTCTTCATTTTCTTGAGTACCTGCGCAGATATCTGTGGTGGGGCCATGGTTTCACCGCGGACCTGTACCCATGCATCACCATTGTCTGCCTTGACAATCTTGTAAGGAACCATCTTGATATCTTTCTGGACTACCGGGTCATCAAATTGACGCCCAATCAGGCGCTTGATAGCAAATAGTGTGTTGTCAGGGTTGGTAACAGCCTGACGCTTTGCAGGTTGTCCCACCAACGTTTCACCATCTTCGGTATAGGCAATGATCGAGGGGGTTGTGCGATCACCCTCAGCGTTTTCAATTACCTTGGCTTTCCCGCCTTCCATGATAGAAACACAGGAATTGGTTGTACCCAGGTCTATTCCTATAATCTTACCCATAATTTTTTCTCTCCAGCTAAGCGTGCGCTTAATATCTTTATTAACGTCTATATTGGCCCTACACCAGATAATTCAAGACCTGAGAGGACTTTATTTATAAATTTTTAAGTCTTTTCCTGCGCCTTTGAACCCTTTGATACCATCACCATGGCTGGTCGAATCACTCGACCATTGAGCCGGTAACCTTTCTGTACCACCGTCAGTACTGTATTCGGCTCGACATTATCATTTTCGACAATTGACATGGCTTCATGCTGCTGCGGATCGAAAGGCTCGCCCTGGGGGTCCAGTTGCTCAATATTGTGCTTGCTCAAGGTTTCCACAAACCCTTTCAGGGTAAGCTCCACGCCTTCATACAAGGCTTTTACGCTCTCATCATCGGCATTGGTCACCGCCTGCAGGGCGCGCTCCAGATTGTCTATAACCGGCAACAACTCAGTGCCGAATTTCTCCAGGGCAAACTTGTGAGCCTTCTCCACGTCCTGCTCACAGCGACGCCGCATATTCTGAACCTCAGCCTGCGCCCGCAACACCATGTCATGTTGCTCAGCCAGGGCTGCGTCAACAGCCTCTTGAACAAGTTTATCTATTTCACTGGAAAGCTCCGATGTCTGGTCCGCTTCACCGGCATTGGACTCACCAGAACTACCCGTTTTCAGAATCTCTTCTTCCCTTGTCTCCCCATCCTGATCATCAGGGGTTTTATCAGCACCTTCGCCTGTCATCTTGTTCCTCCAGCCTAGTTCATTGATACAGCGACAGAATAAGCTGAAATATGGGGGCAGCCAAACAATTATCAAGGGAAAAAAATCATTGCCGATTTATTCTGAAAACTGTACTAACATCAGCATAACAACTCGCTATAATCCAACTATGCTGCAACAACTTACCATCAATAATTACGCCATCGTCGACCAGCTCGAAATTGAGCTTGAGGCAGGCATGACCGTGATCACCGGAGAAACCGGTGCGGGAAAATCCATCATGCTGGATGCCCTTGGCCTGGCCCTTGGTGATCGCGCAGATCGCGAGGTAATACGTGGGGGGGCAGAAAGAGCTGATATCAGCGCCTGTTTCCTTTTACAACAAAACCGTGAAGTCGCAGGTTGGCTCAAGGAAAATGATTTTGACCTGGCAGAAGACAACTGCATCCTGCGCCGGGTAATTTCCCGTGATGGGCGCTCACGCGCCTATATCAACGGCCAGCCCACTACGCTGAACAACCTGCGCGACCTCGGTGAAATGCTTATCGATATCCACAGTCAGCATGAACACCAGTCATTGTTGAAAACAGCCACTCACCAGCGCCTGCTTGATAATTATTGCGGACTGTATCAGCAAGCGGCAGAAGTGAGTTCCCTGGCCACAAAATGGCGGCAACTTAACCAGGAACTCCAGAGTATTCGCAGCCGGGCAGAAGAATCCAATGCCCAGTACCAGTTGCTCAGTTATCAGGTAAAAGAACTGGAAGAGCTGTCCCTGGGTGAGAATGAACTGGAAGCACTGGAAGAAGAACACAAAAAGCTCAGTCATGGAGAGGCCTCGATTCGGGTTAACCAGCAGGTACTCGACCTTTGCAGCGAAAACGACGAATTCAATCTTGCACAATCCCTGGGCAAAGCCATTTCCATGCTTCAGGACATTCCCTATGCCAGCAAGCAGACCGGGGAAGCCGGGGAGCTTCTCAATACTGCCTTGATTCAGGTAGAAGAAGCCTCCTCAACTCTCAAACGTGCTATTGACCAGTTTGAACTGGATCCCCAACGCCTGGAAGAAATAGATCAGCGCATGGGACTGATTCACCAACTGGCTCGCAAACATCATGTACCTGCCCACGAATTACCTGCACTAACTCACAAATTGAGCAATGAGCTTGATGGTCTCAGTGAAGCAGATGTGCAGATAAGCCTCATGGGGGAAGAACTGGAAAAGCTTGGCAAGCGTTATTCCGAGCTTGCAGGAAAACTGAGCAAGGCAAGAGCCAAGGGGGCCAAAAAACTGGCTACTGAAATTAATGTTCAGCTGGCAACCCTGGGCATGAATGCCGCCAGCTTCAGTGTTGCACTGAACAGCTTTAGTGACGTTACACCAAGAACCAGTGGTCTGGAAGGAATCGAATTCCTGGTCAGCACCAATCCCGGGCAACCTCATCGCCCCCTTGTCAAAGTTGCCTCCGGGGGCGAACTTTCCCGTATCAGCCTGGCCATACAGGTAGTGACTGCCGCCACCTCAACGATCCCGTCGCTGGTTTTTGACGAAGTCGACGTGGGAATCGGTGGCGGTGTCGCCAAGGCTGTCGGAGAACTCCTGCGCAAGCTTGGCGACAAAGGACAGGTTCTTTGTGTCACTCACCAGCCCCAGGTAGCCAGCCAGGGTCATCAACATTTGTATGTCAGCAAATCATCCGGGGAAGACTCCACGGCTACCCAGTTGCGCCTGCTTAATCAGAAAGAACGCGTTGAGGAAGTTGCCCGTATGCTGGGGGGAGAGGAGCTTTCTGATCAATCACTGGCCCATGCGGAAAAGATGCTGGGATAGTCCAGTCACAAGTCACAAGTCACAAAAAAGGCGACTGAATTAGTCGCCTTGTCGAATGCGTCCCTGCGGTCCTTATCCGATCTGTTTATCCTCAAAAGTATCCTACATTTTAGGTTTTGCAGTGTGGGTGGATATTTGCCTGAAGGTATTTACGCAATAGTACCCAGTCGGATGGCGCTACGCTTATCCGACCTACGAAAATCTCTTGCCTCTTGTATCTTGCCTCTTGTTATTGCGCTGTTATTCCTGACAACCCGCACACAAGCCATAAATATAAAGAGAATGGTCAGAGATAGTGAAACCATGCCTGTCTGCTGCAGCTTTCTGCTGCTTTTCGATTACTTCGTCGTAAAATTCTTCTACTTTTCCGCACTTGGTACAGACAATGTGATCATGGTGATCTTCGGGGGTCATTTCAAAGATGGAATGGCCACCTTCAAAATGATGCCGGGTAACAAGACCCGCTGATTCAAACTGGGTGAGTACACGATAAACAGTAGCAAGGCCTACATCTTCATCAGCGTCCCGAAGCGCTTTGTAAACATCCTCAGCACTCATGTGGCGAGCCTCCGCAGATTCCAGTATCTGCATGATTTTCACCCTTGGCAGGGTAACTTTCAGCCCCGCTTTACGTAATTCCTGATTCTCTCCGGTCATTATACTGCTGCCTCTTCCTGACGATGCTCTTGAATTACTCGCCACTTAACAAGATTGATGAGTTTCATGTATTATGCCTTCTCCGGTATTTATGTGAAAGGCTGAACACCCGTTGCGAATTTATAACCTGATCATTCCTGTGGTTTTTTCCCTGCTGTTAAGCAGCTGCGGCAGTGTTACTTCGTTCGCTTTTCCCGGGGTTTACCGGTTAAATATCCCCCAGGGCAATATCATTACCCAGGAAATGGTTGATCAGCTTCGCCCCGGCCTGACCAAGCGTCAGGTTAATTTCATTCTCGGCACTCCCCTGGTGAAAGATACCTTTGACCAGGATCGGTGGGATTACCTCTACAGCTTCCAGCCTGGTGGTGGTGAGCGGGTTCAGGAGCGCCTAACCGTGTTTTTTGAGAATGATCAGCTAACTCATTTCGCCGGTGATTTTGAACAGACCCCGGAAAACGAGCAATTCGGTAAAGTCAGCGGCACGACAGAGTCCAGCGGCGAAGTTTCTTCACTCAACCAGTAATACCCAGGCCGGCCTTATATCCCCGTACGTTTTTTTTGCACCCGATCCAGTCTCGCCTGCTTCGGATCCTTTAACAGACTACGATAAATTTCAACGCGATCATTGTCTTCGAGTACATATTGCTCTGGCCGTGGCAGCTGCACTCCATTTAATGGCCTGGAAAAAATCCCCATATCCGCATCAGTAAAGTCCACGTCTGGAAACTTCCTGTCAATAGCTGATTGTTTGACCGCATCCAGTGCGGTACTACCTTTTGCTACGTGAAGGCTGATTATCATTTGGCGTTGAGGCAGTGCAAATGCCACCTCAACATGAATCAATTCTTTTTGCGATGCTGTAGCAGATGAGGAATCAGCTATTGCCATAAAGCACCTCAGCGCGTTGGCAAATGGCGTTGACAAGATTCTTACTGGTGCTGTCAAACAACTGCTTCAGCGCTACATTGACCAGGCCGGATGAAAACTCAAATTCCATCTTCAAACTGATTTTACAGGCTGAATCACTCAGGGCATCAAAAGACCAGGTGGCATCAAAATGTTTAAAAGGCCCTTCTTTTAGCGCCATCTGCATACTTTTGCCAGGGATAAGAGTATTGGATGTCGTAAATCCATAACGCAGTCCCGCCTTGCCCAGTACCAGGCGCGCAGTAACTTCTGCTTCATTTTTTGAAAGTATTTCAGCTTCAAGGCATCCATCCATAAAATCAGGATAGGATTCAATGTCATTCACTAGATCAAATAACTGACTGGCAGTATAGGGCAGCAATGCACTTTGATTAATTGTGGTCAGTGACATGAGGATGACCTTGTTTGTCAGAAACCAAACAGGTTATGGGCAAAATATATGCGGGAAACATTATTGGCAAAAACTGCCAGCAAAATTACCGGGATGAATGTACCCAGAGAAATGCCGATATATTTTTCCAGCAAAGAATCCGGATAATCACCATCTTCGAGAGACACCTCTGAATGCAATCGATGCTTTTTCCAGCGATAACAAACAAATAAACAAACCATGAAACCCATTAGTGGCAGAATGGTTTCATAGAACACATCATAGATCAGGTCAAAAAACGACTTGTTCAGGCCGCCATAGTTCAGAAAGCTGGTAAAAAAATCACTCATGCCAAATGACACGGTGGTAATCACAATAAAAATACTCATAAATCCGGCAATAATCGCACAGGCCTCGCGTCTGGATTTATCTTTTTCATCCATCAGATAGGCAATAGGAATTTCCGTTATCGAAACCAGAGATGTCAATGCGGCAAAAAATACCAGGGTAAAAAACATGGTGGAGACCAGACTGGCACCAAAGTAACCGACAAAATCCTGCAGGGACAGGAACACCTGGGGCAGATAGCTGAACATCAAGCTGATACTACTGTCCGAAAGCTCGTCAGCATTCACTGAAGGATCAATGGCAAACACAGCCGGAATTACCAGCAAGCCGGCAAAGAAAGCAACACCGGTATCGGCAATCGCCACCAACCGCGTTGAGCTGACCATTTTTTCTTTTTTGCTGAGATAGGAACCATAGGTAATGAGGATTCCCATCCCCAGCGAAAGCGAGAAAAAACCATGATTCAGTGCAGAGTTAATAACACCACTATCAATTTTGGAAAAATCCGGAATCAGATAAAACACCAGCCCGGCAGAGGCATTTTCCAGTGTGAGCACAAAGCCGATAAGCAGGACCATCATAACGATTAATGTCGGCATTATGATTTTTGCAGCCCTCTCAATGCCGTCATTGACTCCGCGAGCCAGAATAAAAAATAACGCGGCCATCAGAGGAAGGAGATAGGCAAACATAACTGGTGAACCAACTGTCTCACCAAAAGTACCGGGGTCTGCGATCGTGGAAAGGTTACCTATGGCGGATTGCAGCGTGTAGATCAGGATCCATACTGTGATAACGATATAGAAAACGCCGATAAAAAACGGTGTAACAAGACCAAGCCCACCCACCATCCGCCAGGGGTTACTGCCATTGGAAAGCGCATGAAAGGCGCCCACCGGGCTTTTTTGAGAGGCACGCCCCATGGCAATTTCTGCCAGCATGACGGGGAAACAAACAAAGGCAATAAATAAAACATAGATAAGGAGAAACGCTCCACCGCCATTCTTGGACGCCATGACAGGAAACCCGACCAGGTTACCAATTCCAACGGCAGACCCTGCTGATGCCAGGATAAAACCCAGTTTTGAACTGAACTGACCTCTCAAAACCGACATAAATACCCCTTGTTTTCGAATCACTTGGCTAATCTAAAAAGAGTGTACCAGAATTCAGCAAAGACTCTGATAGGCAGAGCAGGTTATGGCGCCTATAATGACGCCCCATGGCCAAAGCAAAGAAAAACAAAACTACTGACAACACCATTGTCGTTAACAAGAAAGCCAGACATGACTATTTTCTGGGCGACAGTTATGAGGCAGGAATTGCGCTTCTCGGCTGGGAAGTCAAAAGCCTGCGCGAGAAAAAAGTCCAGTTAGTGGATAGTCACGTGATTATTAAAAATGGAGAAGCCTACTTGTTAGGTGCCCAGATAAATCCCCTGGACACTGCCAGTACTCATATCATTGCCGATCCCACACGCACGCGAAAATTGCTGTTACATGCGAAAGAACTGGCCAGAATATTTGCATCGATTCAGCAAAAGGGAAATACCTGTGTGTGCACCAGGCTGTACTGGAAAAATCATTTGGTAAAGTGTGAGATTGTTCTGGCCAAAGGCAAACAGGATCATGACAAGCGCGCCAGTCTCAAGGAAAGGGAATGGAATCTCGAAAAGCAGCGTACGGTTAGAACGGGTAACCGCTGAAGGCTTTTCTTAAAAACCGCTGAAGGCTTTTCATAAAACCGCTGAAGGCTCTTTAATCCCGACCCGCTGAAGGCTATTAAATCCCGATCCGCTGAAGGCTATTAAATCCCGATCCGCTGAAGGCTCTTTATTAAAATCTATTGCCCGGCCAGCTCCCGGTAAAGGCCTGGCAGGAAGCGGCCCGGATCTCCCCAGGTACTGTCAAATTCAGCTGTAGGATCAGCCGCCAGCACGGCATCCAGATCCAGCCCCTGAGAAATCATTTGGACTACCCGATCTCTCACTGTCTTGACCATATTAATATAGGCCTGAACATCTGCGCGTTGGCTGGCGATGCCATTGCCGGCTATAAAACGGGTACTGTCATCGGCAAGTGCCAATGCCATTTCATTGCCTTCAACAAATCCCTCGATAGAACCGCCGGCCAGCACCGGGTAGCGTTCCGGGCTAAAAAGGTCACCCAGGTGAATGACGTTGGACTGCTGATAATGCACGATAAGATTGCCGGGCGAATGGGCTGGTCGCGCATGCATGATCGTCACTGGTTCACCATCAAAATAAAGTGTCATGCTGGAACCATCTGACAAGACAATGTCTGGCCAGGCTGCTTTCGGAGCCGGTGGTCCGCCGCGCTGGCCCGCCATAAGCACGCGCCGCACTTCTGCATGGGCAATGATGACAGCGCCACTTTCGCCGAAACCTGCATTACCATCGGTGTGATCAGGGTGCGCATGCCCGTTGATCATATACTCGACCTCACCTCCAGAAATTTCAAGAACCATACTTCGAATAGCCTCGGCCAATTCCGGACGCTTGCTGTCCACCATCAATGCCCTTCCATCTCCTGCCAGCACACTGATATTGGCATAGCCACCACCACTGAGCATCCAGACGTTGCCGCTGACATGCTCCATCTTCAAATCATTTTGCGCAGATAAACCCAGAGAAAAAAGGCTAAAAAAAAGGACGCTTAGAAAGCGCCCTCGGTCAGATAGATAAGTCAACATCAGCTCGAAACCCTGCCTATGTGATTGAGTAGTAAATTTCATTGATCAGACTTCCAGTCTGCCCGTGCTGTTGCCAAAGGATTCCCTGTGTATGCCGAATTTATCCATTAGTCCCAGGTACAGATTTGCCAACGGTGTATGGTCTGCAAACTTCAGATGTCGCCCGCCCTCAAGCATACCGCTGGCACCGCCCACCAGCAGAACAGGCAGCGGATCAAAATTGTGCTCATTGGCATCACTCATACTGCTGCCATACAGAATCATGGAATGGTCCAGCAGACTGCCATCGCCATCCGGGGTAGCCGCCAGTTTGTCAAAGAAGCCTTTGAGTACCGTAATATGGTAGTTATTGAGCACGGCAAACTGGTCCTTGTTTTTCTGCTCATTGGAATGATGGGAGGCATTATGAAAACCTTCATTGACCCCACTACGCGGATAGCGAACATTACTGCCTTCTCCCGCCATCATCAGAGAAGATATACGGGTGATATCAGACTTGTATGCCAGTACCTGCAGATCAAACATCAGGTTTATATGGTTTTCAAAACCACTGGGGATACCAGTTGGTGCATCCGGAACCTCCAGTGATTCCGCGGACAATCTTGCATCTATCAGAGCGACACGGCGCTCAATTTCCCGCACCTCTTCAAGGTATTCATTTAACCTGACCTGATCGGCACTGGGCAGCTTGAGGTTCAGGCTGGCGACATCTTCACGAATAGAGTCCAGCAGGCTCGCCGACTGTCGTCGTCTTTCCCGGCGTTCTGCATCTGTGGTGCCATCCCCAAACAGTCTTTCAAAAACCAGTTGCGGATTATTTTCCATTGGCAGTGCCAGGGAAGGCGTTTTCCAGGACAGGGAGGAGCGATAGGAACAGGTAAAGTTCACATCCCCACAGGTGTTATTGGAAGGCTCGATAGCCAGTTCCACCGATGGCAAGGGCGTGTCCTGACCCAACTCATCTGCCATTACCTGATCAATGGATTTTCCGACAAAGGCGCGATCACCGGCTACGGGGTGAGCTGCAGTCAGGAAGGCTGCAGCAGCACGCTCATGATTCTGGGCACCCCCACTATCTTCGCCCCTCTCTGGTCCAACCGGTGCATTCGCCAGACCACTAATAATAGTTATTTGTCTGCGATAGTCTTCAAGCGGTTTCAGAATCGGGGTGAATTCAAAATCCCTGCCTGTTTTTTCAGGTGTCCAGTACGCCATCGTCGCGCCATGGGGAATATATATATAGGCCATACGCGGAGCAGGATTGGCAGCCGTCTGGGCAAGTGCGGTCTGCGCAGGAATCATGGAGTCCAGCAGGGGTAAGGCAATAGCCGTACCAGCCCCCCTTAACAGGGTGCGGCGCGACAGGTGTTTTTTGGTAATAAACATTTGGCTCTCCGGAATCAATTCTTGCCGTGCTTCTCACTTATTCTGATACAGATTATTGCTAATACCATAAACCTAGCGCCCGGCAGTCTCCAGACCGGCTTCATGCCTGGTTCGCCGGGTGAAGGCGTCACTCAAGGCGATTTCCTGCACCAGGGCACTGAAGCGGAAATCATCGCTTTCTGCTTGCCGCACAACTTCACGTACCGACGGCATATCGTAATACTCTACTTTCCTGCCCAGTGCATAGGTCATCAGTTTTTCAATAAAATTTTCTACAAACAGATCACTGCGCGCCATCAATACATCAAACAAACCATCCGGGCCATTAAAATCTGTACCATCCCAGAATGTTGCCGAGGTATTCACCGGGACGCCTGCGGTCTGGTTTCGGAACTTTCCAATGGCATCAAAATTTTCCAGGGCAAAGCCAATGGGATCCATCATGTTGTGACAGGACGCACAGGCCGGATCAATGCGGTGTTGCTCAAGACGCTGGCGCAAGGTAGTGGGCGCTTCTCCAGCCTGGGCTGTTTCTTCGAGGTTGGTTTCTACTCCGGGCGGCGGTGGTGGTGGTGGTGTCCCCAGCAGATTTTCCATAATCCAGGCGCCTCGAATGACCGGTGAAGTACGATTTGGTGCCGAGGTAATGGTAAGAATACTGCCATGCCCCAACAATCCATGTCTTCCGGTTCCCGTCAGATTTACTTTACGAAAATGACTGCCACGAATGTTTGGAATGCCGTAATGCTGTGCCAGACGCTCATTTACAAAGCTATAGTCTGCAGTTAACAACTCAATAACCGGGCGATCTTCGAGGATTATTGACTCAAGTAATAATTCAGTCTCACGACGCATTGCTACTTGCAGGCTGCCATCAAAATCCTGCGCTGTCGGATTGACACTGTTGAGCTGTCGCAGTGACAGCCAGGAAGCTGCAAAATTTTTCACCAATGCATCCGCCTTGGCATCCCTGAGCATTCGCTGTATTTGCTGCTCCTGAACCTGCCTATCAGCCAGGGCTCCTGACTTTGCCGACGCCAATAACTCTTCATCCGGAATACTGCTCCAGATAAAGAAAGATAATCTCGAGGCCAGCTCATAAGGTTGCAGCGCATAATTCTCGCCAGCATTGATTCCCTCGGGTTCAGTTTCAAAACGGAAAATAAACATCGGATCAACGAGAATCCGTGCCAGTGCATATTGAATTCCCGTATCAAAATCGCGCAGTTCACGGCCATCCCGATAGAAAGCCAACAGTGTATCCATAGCACGCTCGCTCACCGGTTGCCGGTAAGCCTGATAAGCCAGGTCTTCCAGTATCTGCCGTGCACAAGGTTCCTCAGCTAAAACGCTGTCAGGCGTGCAACTGAAAATTGCCTGTCGGCTGGGGGTATCCCCTGGTCCGGAGGCATTCAGCGGACCGTTGATAGATACTGCACGAACCGATGTACTGTTTGACCAGACGGTATGCAGGTCATCCACTCCCCGGGGTGACTGGGTTTGTACAAAGGCAGCTTCTATTTTGTGAGGACCTGCGCTTATCGTCAGCCTGATCTGGCTGGAAGCCCCGGGAGGAAATAATGCAACACGTTCACCATCAATGACCAGTTCAACCGGATCTTCTATCCCAACAGGATCGAGGGAGAAAGCGGCGTTGGCCCCGGTACGGCTGATGCTGAATTCATATTCGGCATCCAGTGGGAACACATGCTCGAAAGCCGCCCCACCTCGCGTTCCGAGCGTAATTCCTTCCAGATGGGCTGACTGATCCTGTCGATCTGCCCGGTAGGTATCTGTTCTCGCGCTGGCTGTCATATCGCCCACAGCAAGACGACTGATCTTGTTTGCTGCAGAAATATAGGACTGCATCAGTGCCGGGGACACACTCAGGGCACTGGCGATATTATCAAAGCCTTCGCTGGAATTATCAGCAGGAAACATCTCGGCCGCATCTACTGGCAATGCAAGGAGGTCACGAATAGCGTTCTGGTATTCAGTGCGATTCATGCGATGTAGCAGCGGTGCACCGGTATTGGGACTATCGCTCCAGGCACTATCAATGGCATGGGCAATATCGGAAACAAATGCCTGAACGTCCTTGTTCGCAGGCCGTTCTTTGCCCAGTGGCGGCATCATGCCAGCCTTGAGTTTCAACAACACTTTTTCCCAGGTCTCTGCGTCACTTAACAGGTTATCTGTATCAAGCAGATCAAAGGCAAGACCGCCAGCAAAATCATCAAAGTTATGACATTCACTGCAATACTCTTCAAGCATTTGCAGATGCTCAGGCTCAACGGCATCAGACTGCCCATAGAGCGTGGTGGAAAAACACGAAATCAGCCCAATACCAAACAAGCAGGTTTTTTTTGAAAGCAACCATGGCCTCTTCATATTAATGCTCATAGGCTATGCCGGCCTCGTCCATCAATGCCTTTAACAAAGCAATGGTTTCAGGCTTTTGTTCTGCGCCAACAGCCGCCAGGAAAACACCTTCCGCCCAGCGCAAGGCACTGCGACCCACGGCATCCTGTGCATCCAGCCTCGCTCCCTGGCTGGCGAGGTATTTGATAATATTATTGGAACCCCGGTTGGCAGCACCAAGCAAGGCTGTTAGTCCCATGGAATTGGTCGCGTTAACGTCTGCGCCAAGACCCAGGTTGAGTTTTACAGCGTCAAGCAGGGCTTCGTCAGACACGGTATAGGTTTGGGCAACAGTCCAGTTAACCCCGGCTGCTGCCATCAGCGCTGTGGTTCCTTCGTAGGTGGTAATATGAGGATCAGCGTCGTATTCCAGCAACATTGTCATAACAGGGATGTCTCCGGCTAATGAAGCCCTGATAAAAGGTGTCTGGCCTGTCATGTCGACCCAGGACACATCGTTTAATGAATACAGCCATTTCTTTTCCGGCGGCCACTCCTTGGTACGGGCGTTGACATCAGCCCCCTCATCCAGCAAGCGCTTGATCATGGCAAGAATGGGTTTTCTGTTGACCCGATTATCCTGTGGATCATCTTCCAGGTCACTGTTCATATCCAGATTTCGATAATCGACGGCGGCAAACAAGGGCGTGCGGCCATAAAAATCATCAACATTCACCCGGGCTCCGGAATCCAGTAACAGCTCAGCAACATCAAGCTGGTTATTCAGCAAAGCCATGAGCAAGGGGGTAATTTCGTTAGCTTCACTGAGTTCCAGGTCAGCACCATTTTCAACAAGCAGTCTGGCCGCCTCAAACCTGCCATCACGGGCGGCATATAACAGGGGGGTCATACCGCCTTTGGCATCATAACGCTCACCGCGATGGGGAACACCACTGCGATTAATTCCCACTCCTTCGGAACCACAACCAGTCCCTTTGCAGGGAGGAATATAGGCAGGGACCGGTCCCAGACGGGTGCGTGCATCAACATTCGCACCATGCCGAATAAGCATGTCAATAACATCTCCATGCCCTTCCCGAACGGCAATCATTAATGCTGTTTGCTGAAATTCAGGATCCTGATAATCAACCAGGGCACCGCTGGACAATAGCAGGTTTACGACTTCAGGCTTACCTGTGTGCACCGCCGTCATCAATATGGTTTCACCATTTTCTGACAGGGTATTGGGATCGGCGCCTGCATCCAGCAACCAACGGACTATTTTTTCATTACCGTTCTGGGCCGCCAGAAACAGGGGGGATATGCCATTTCGATTCAGCACCAGTGGATCTGCACCAGCTTTCATTAATAGAGAAACAGATTCCTGCTGATCGCGCAGTACAGCCCAGTGCAATGCCGTCGTTCCATCATTGAGACGGCTATTCACATCTATACCTTGTTCAAGCCACTGCGTAACTTCGGCTACCTGACCTTTTTCAGCCGCACGAGCGAGTTCCGGATGAGCGCTTACATTGCCACAAAAGAACAGTGACAGGCAGATACACAGCCCCCAAATGGCTTTAGGCAAGTTGGCTTTTGGAATTGAATTCATATTATTTCCCAAATCTTCCTCCGGGAAAAATGGATAACCGGCTGTAACTAAATGTAAGTAAATAGGTTTGCCAAGGCTGGTTAACATCGAAGCAAAAACTATGCATATTGCTTGCACATTGCCGCGTAAATATTGCCACCAACTACATTGGCACTATATAACAATGCCTATTGTCATCTCAACAAAGCTGAATAAGCAAGAACGCCAATCACATCGAAAACCCCTGATAATAGCCACTTCAAAACAACAAGCACCCTGAGCCTGCGGGCAACAATAAATGATCATCCGGTCAATAAAAGCAGGTTGCCTGCAGAATTGATTCTGCTACATTACTACTTCAGTGACGCACATATAAGCCCGCTGACGGCAGATAACAAGAAATCTGACAAACGGTAAATGACATAGGGCCAGCTGTAATCACTATAACTTTTAACCCCCTTTTAATCTGCAAACCCTTAAATCAACCTGTATGACCTGCACTGGAAAATTAGCGAACAGCTCATGAAAAAGAATCCACGCTACAAAGGGTACAACCCTCAACAGCCCAATAAATGGGTGATAACTGTCTTGTTGAGTTTACTAAGCGGTATTTTCCAACTCGCCTGGGCACAACCAAGGGAATTTATTGAAGGCGTTCATTACCAGGCGCTTGCCAAACCGGTGCAGACAGAGACCGATGCCGACAGAATCGAGGTGCGTGAAATTTTCTGGTATGGCTGCCCTGAATGCGCCACTTTGGAACCTGTCATGACTGACTGGGGTGAAGGCGTCAGAGGCGACCTGGTATTATACCGGATGCCGGCGATCTGGAATGACATCATGGCATTGCATGCCCGCATTTATTACAGCGCCATTGCCGTTAATGCAGAAGAAGCTATTCATCGGGCCGCTTTCAAGGCCATACACCAGGACAACAACCCACTGCGCACCGAATCAGGAATCAGGGAACTGTTTCTTGCCAACAGTGTCACTGCCGCAGCCTTTGATAAAGCCTGGAATTCCGGGGAAGTGAATTCACAAGTAGAGAATGCAAGGCAGCGTACTGCTGAATACAACGTTGAAAAATTACCCAGCGTTATTGTCAATGGCCGCTTTGAAGTAACCCACAACAAAGCCATTTACAATCATATTGAGCTGAACATTGCCGTAAATATGCTTGTTCGACGTTTGCGCGACGAACGACGCACTGATTTCTAACACCACAGTTACCAGCCCGCTATTTATTCTGGCGCAATTTCAAACGCAAACAAGGCGTTGCCAGGTCGACCAACAATACAGCAGTTACCAGACAGCATATATACCATGCCATCTACCACCACCGGCCCCGACGCATCAAAAGAACCACCTTGCGCCTCTACGCCATTGATGGTTTCAAACTGCGGGTTACTGTCAAAGGTCCATAAAACTTTTCCGTCCTCGGCGCTGTAGACCCGCATGCCACCATCGGCAGAGCCACTGAAGACGGCACCGGGAATAGCCGTGACAGCGGCAGACTGCGTTGCCCGGCAACCTCGACCAGCTTGACAAAGCAGATCCTGCGGAGGCGCAACCCAGATCCCCTCACCGCTGGCAAGCTCAATACCGTGAACACCGCCCGAGTCGGGATTACCATAACCGCCTACGCCAACATAGGCCATGCCGTTCGCAACTGACATGCCCCACCAACCACCGGAGGCACTGCCCGGGGCAACATAGTATTGCCAGACAAGTGCACCGTTATTATTCGGATCAAGGGCATGGGCCATACCGGACTTCTGTGGAATAACAAGCAGTTCCCTGCCATCAGAGGTTGAGGTAAGAATGGGTGAGGCAGAAAAATCCACATCCGGGCCAAGCTCAATGGGACAGTTGGCGCTATTGGAGTCGCTATTGCGACTACAACCGGTGATAAAAGCATCATTCGGAGTCATCTGATTCACCCAGACAATCTCACCAGTTTTAAGATCCATGGCGATAACTGCATCCGAGGTAATTGGTGCGGGATCACCATAAGCATTACCGGTAGCGGTATAAAGCAGCCCGCGGTCCGGATCAATGGTGGGGGCATTCCAGATCCCTGCCCCGGAAGGGCCGTATAACTGGACACCGTTATCACTCAAACCACGGGGTTGTGGTTCATCCATGGTATAAGTTTTCCAGAGTATCTGTCCGCTGTTGGCATCAACCTTGGTAATACTGCCGCGGAAGGTACAGCAAGGATAATCCGGTCCGGAGGAATTGGTTTCTTCGACAACCCCCGCGGAGGGCACATACAAATGTCCCTCAAAAAGAGTGACGGAACCCGTGCCACGAACACCGGGATGATCTTCCACCCGTGATACCCAGATTTCTTCACCATTCTGCGCATTCACCGCATAAACATTGCCGCGCAGATCCTGAAAGAACACGGCATAGCCATCACCACCTTCTGGCAGGTTTACAGGACCGACAGACAAGGCACTGCGCACGCCATTTCGCGGCAGGTAGGTCCAGTAAGTACAACCACTTTTTGCATCCAGTGAATAGATGGCACCAGCCTTGTTACCTACAAAAAGACGCCCCGAGACGACAGCCGGCTGCGCACGTGGCTGATCCTCCCCAGGCAGTCCAAACACCCATTTCAAACGCAATCTATGGATATTCTCAGCACTCACACCGGCATTCAGCGCAGCGCGTGCATTACGATGATCACCACCCCAGCCATTCCAGGCTGGCGCTAGTGCAGGATTCCCCATAACAGGGTTATCTGCACACAGATTTGTGGTCATGGCCAGATTCAATTCAGACATGGGACGTCCGCTAATGTGTTCTGATAATGACTGCATCTGTATGTTGGTCAGGCCTGATGCCTGAATACGCATTACGCCCTGGGTAAGCACACGATAGATGGTTTCAGGGGGCTGCGCTTCCAGAACCGATCTTGCAGGAGCTCGAACGGCTTCGTTCGCTGGCGCCTCATGACATGCCGCACAACGCGCGGCATATATTTCACCACTATCCTGCGCCAATACTGTCATTGATAAAGATAACAATGAACCCGGCAGACACAACGCAAAAAAACTGTTTAGAAAACGCAAATTTTTCATTTCTTTCCCCCGATCGGCAAGCCATCAAGCCACTTAATCCCCATGCTGCGCAAAACCATTTAATACGCCTGGCCTGGTAAAGCTTACCAGAGCACTATCCTCAATTGTTGCGTTTTTTGCGTTTTGCAGAGGAGGAGCTTCATGCTATTCTCATTCGCTCTAAATTCCCACAGTCATGGATTAAGACGGATAGTTCGGGAAACCCAGGGGACAAAAATGAAAAAATTTACTGCAATATTTACTAGTGTACTGCTTTGCGTAACGACAGGTGCTGCACTTGGCCATCATTCCTTTGCCATGTTTGACCAGACGACCAAGGTCGAATTCACCGGCATTGTTGGCGAAGTCCAATGGACCAATCCCCATGTCTGGATTATGGTCGATGTCCCTTCAGATGATGGCACTGATATACGCTGGGGTGTGGAATTTACCAGCAAGGTTCACCTGACCCGTCGTGGCTTTTCGCCGGACTTCTTTGCTATCGGGGATGAAGTCACTTTTTCTGTCAGCCCGTATGCCGATGGCAGCCCCGGTGGCAGATTCTTCTGGGTACAACTGGCTAACGGCACCTATTATTGCGATGTCGGCGCAGCTCAACGTGTATGCCAGGAAAGAAACTAACCCTCTCTTGTAACAAACCCATTACCGCAAATGCATTGCCTAAAGCCGAAACATCCTTATGAAAATTCTTTCAGTTACAGCTAATACATCGATACCTAATACATTATTCAGCTGCGCCCTTCTCCTTGCCAGCCAGTTTATGATGATCGGGGCGCACGCTCAGGATGATGTTGTTTATCCTGCCAATGCCAAAGACGTCAGTTATGCCGAACTGGACCAGTTACCTGACTGGCGCGGACTCTGGTTTCCTGCCTTTGGTCAGGTCGGCGGGGGAGAACCAGTGCTGATAGGTGAAGCCAAGACCACCTGGGAAATGCATCAGGCCAGGCTGGCAGCGGACCCCAACTATGAAGTCCCGGAAACTTCCAACAACTGTGAACCTGACGGTTTTCCCTACATCATGAATTTTCCCTACAGCCTGGAGTTTCTGTTTACACCAGGAAAAATTACCGTGATTCAGGAAGCACTCATGCAGGTACGCCGGATATTTACTGACGGACGACCGATGCCGTCCAGAGATGAACTGGACGCCAATTACTTTGGCTATTCACGGGGACATTGGGAGGGCGACACTCTCGTTGTCACTACCATCGGCACCCAACCCGGCCAGCGTCTCGGTCGGGCAGGAATCACTAACAGTGATCAACTCACCGTGACAGAACGAATTTATCTGGATCCGGAAAATGAAGACCAGCTCCATCTCGATTTCATCTTCGAAGATCCCAAGGTGCTCGCCGAACCCTGGCACCTGACCTATACCTACCGCCGTGATCGCACCTGGGAGCAGATTGAATATATCTGTTCACAGAACAACAGACATATTCTTGATGCTGATGGCCAGACTCTACCACCCGAGGAACTGCGATAATTAAAATTCCAGAATAAAAAAGCCCGGTTTCAACCGGGCTTTTTTATACCTGCAGAAAAAGAATTACTCCACGCAGGAAAAACTCGCGGCACTGTTAATGTCGCCACGACCGTTATAACGCGGCCACTCAGGATAATGACATACCGGACGGGTTCGACCGGCTGTCGCCTGGTTGGCATCACTGGCCACCAGTTCTCCCGGCGCTTCGCCTCTTTCCACCCAGGCTTCCAGCGCATCAAGGCTTGAAAGGCGTGCGTTGAATACTCCTGTAACATGACCCATACCGGGAATCGTATAGAATTTTACAAAGTCTGACAGCACCTCATCATCATAACGCTGCTGTAATCGTTCCCAATACTGTATAGAGGAGTACACGGGAATAAAATCATCTACCTTGCCATGGAAATAAATCAGCTTGCCGCCATTGTCCCGAAAGCGATCAATATTGACGCTGTTGGCACTGATCAGCTCTACCAGTTCACCGATGCGCCCGGCATACTGCGCCGGATCAAACTCATTCATGGTATCCAGGCTCAGGTCCTGGGCGATGGCATAGCGTGGCGTGGCATCACCGGGTCCATATTGCAGCGCCTGCTGAGGCACTTCCCGCCCCAGGTTGGTACTACCACCGTCCATAAAAGTAGAGCCCTCAAAAGGAGTCCACTTGGGAAACACAGACGTTAACTCATCATCCGCAAAGACACTGAAGCCAAGGTCGTATGGCGTATCCAGAATATTGAGGGCTTCAATCTGGGCATCAGACAAACAACGATCACTGGTATCAGCACCGTTGTCGCAACGAATCGGATTTTCTGAACTGGTCAGTCTGAAATCTTCAGTCGCTTCCAGGCAGGCCTTTACATTACTGATGATGCCATCTTCCGCTCGATCAAGATCATCACAGGCAGCATACACCGCCCCCACATAACTTTCGATTTTTGCCGGACTAATCCAGCTTTCACCATTGTTGGCAAGCAGAGCTCGGGCATAGCGATTGGCAGACAGATGCAACATCACCACGTTATGCGCCGGATAACCTGCGACAGCACCGTGGTAATCATCGGGATAACGCTGCACAGCATCGAACGCCTCATGGCCGCCCTGGGAGCCCCCGATAATATAGTTGTACTGGGACGCCGTACCGTAACGTGCCTGTACCAGATGCATGGCTACATCATGGGTTTTCTTGATTTGCTCATGGCCATAATTGCGCAAGGCTTCCTCATACAGGAAAAAACTGCCGTCAAAGCCGGGCAAGCGCGACTTGTGACCGGAATCACTGCCAAGGGTGACGTAGCCACGCGCAAGCGGAGTGGGTTCGGCTTCAGGCTGTTTGGCATAATGTCCCAGGCCAGTAACGACACGACCATTGAAACCGCCACCGCCCAATTGCAGGGACTTTCCATTCCAGTTACTGGGCAGATTAGCCTGAAATTCTATATCCGGCGCGTTGTATGTGACCGGATGAATATTGCCTTTCACCTGGCAGAACTCACCATTGCCATTATCCCGGGCATTGGCACGTATCAGTTCTGCAGAAAAAATAGTCGCGCCAGTCGTGCCAAGACCAATGCCCGATGCAGGTATTTTCAGACCATTGAGTGCATCGCAGGCTTGTGCCGCATTCAGACTGGCCAGTTTTGGTCGCCAGGAAACATCCTGGGCCAAAGCGCCTGAACTGAAGCAAATACCCGCCATTACAGATACCAGGCCTTTGATTATTATTGAGTTTTTAGCAGATGTTGCCACGGATTCCCCCTTCTCCAGATAAATAGTCAACAGGCAGCAATATTCCTGTTTTTTGCACCCCGTTGCAAATGCTTAATATAGCCCCATATAGAGGAATAAGGATGTGATAGAATGTCCTTTCTTCTGGGGGTGATTTGGATTCGACGCCGGTACTAAAACCCAGGGTGCATGTCGAGAGGGTAGTAACTCTCGTAAAAAAATTGCTGCAACTTTTTTAGTTGCCAACGACGATACGTACGCTCTAGCCGCTTAAAGACCTTAAGTTAGGCTAGCGATTGCCAAGGGATGCCTGTAAACCGGAAGCAATTGTCATATAGAACAGGATCGCGCCGAAAGTGTGTTTACCGCCTAGGTGTTAAAACTTTAGTAAACTCGCCTCTAACACCCTGCCAGTCGGGCGGTGAAAGGCTAACTCAATAGATATGGCTAAACATGTAGACCTCTAGGCAGAGGGCTGGCGGACGCGGGTTCAATTCCCGCCGCCTCCACCAATTAAAAAAACCCGCTTCTGCAAAGGAGCGGGTTTTTTATTGATCAATTGAAAATTAATTAAGCGCTTGATCACCAATATAAAACTCAGGCCGAAACAATCCGGTTGCGACCATTTTGTTTGGCTATATACATGGCGTCATCACACGCCTTGATTAGTGAGTCAATTTCATCGCCATGCTCCGGGTAACCGGAAATACCAATACTGATCGTGACGTTAATTGTATTTTCTCCAAACCTTATAGAACGAGACTCGATCTGTTGCCGCAAACGTTCAGCAAGTACTAGAGCCTGCTTATTATTCAGCTCTGGCAGCACCAGAAGAAATTCCTCTCCCCCAAAACGACCTGCATCATCAGCTCGGCGTATTATTTTTTTGAAATCTTTTGCCAATTCGATTAAAACTTTATCACCTGCCTGATGCCCATAATTGTCATTGACCAATTTAAAGTGATCGATGTCAATCATCATTAAGGATAAAGATCTGGAATAGCGTATCGCTCTATGAATTTCATTCTCCAGCTTTTCGTTTAATGTCGTTCTATTGCATAGTCCGGTCAAGGCATCATGGGAGGCCTTGTTTATTAACTCATACTCCAATAACTTGCGTGAACAAATATCTTCAATCACTGCTACAAAATACTTTGGGCTACCATCAGAATTCTTGATCAACGATGCGGTCAAACTGATCCAGATTATGCTGCCATTTTTATGAAAATAGCGTTTTTCCAAATTATAGGTGTCGCGTTCGTTGTTTAGCATCTGCCACACCAGACCCAAATCAATATCCAGATCATCCGGATGAGTAATTTCCTGAAAGGTTTTTTTGATCAACTCTTCCTTGCTATACCCCACGATGTCGCAGAGCTTTTGATTTACCTCCAGGAATGTGCCGGCCGGTGATACCCGGGCGATACCTACTGCTGCCTGTTCGAAAACTGAATGAAATTTTTGCTCACTTTCTCTAACTGTGGTCTGAGACAATTTCTGAGCAGTGTTATCAACAAATTCAGCCAGGCGAAAGACTTTTCCCCCTGCGTTAAAATTTCTCGGTGCCACCAAAACATCAAGTATTTTTTTACTTTTAGGAAGCAGTTTAAGTTCATATCGCTCAGTATTGCCCTCAGCAAAACGGGCTATCATTCCCGCTCTTTCATCTTCTGCAATTAAATCCAGCGCACTCATGCCATAGAGTTCAGATTTTAGGTATTGAATCATTTCGATAAATTCAGCATTAGCACCAATAACGATCCCATCCCTGGTGATGACAAAAGCACCAAACAAGAATTGAAAACATTCAACCACACCTTCTGCGCCATCTACCTGAAATATATCTGCCAGAAATTGATTAAATTTTTCTTCCGCAGATGTCACTATTAGGAACCTCTTTGTAATGCTCAAAAATTATTCGGCATTTTTCAATATACTAGATAACTGCCAATCAAACTTGATATAACGCAAGAAACTAATGAGAAATATAGACCTAGTCTATCAGTTGATAATTTTTATGGTAAATCAATAAATGTTTATAGTTATTACAGCAGGTTATTGAACAAATGTTCGTTGCGTCTAATGCACAACCGGTTTGTTTTAGATGGAGAGAGGAAGAAATGGGGATAGAAACAAAAAGAAAAAACAGAATGCACCGCAATAGAAATTACCAGAAATAATTTTAAGAGTCCTCCTGCTCCAGCATTTCGCTAGCTTCCAGCCACTGCTCCTCCAGAGCTTCAATGGTAGATATCAACGCCGCCCTTTCCAGCAGCAATTTGTTCAGCCTGTCTTTTTTACTGTCATCATACAGTGACGCATCAGCCAACTGTTCTTCAAGTCCTGCCAGCTTGGCCTGATTATTATTAATTTGTTTTTCCAGGTTAGCAGCTTTATCTCGCAGGGATTTTTGCTGGTTTCTTTTTTCTGCAGCCTGCTGCCTTATTTCCTTTTTGCTCAGCTTATCTTGAGCACCACTTTCGGTATTTTTGCCTGAACGGTTATCAGCCTTGGTTTGTTCCAACAGTAGCTTTTCATAATCATTGAGATCACCGTCAAATACTTCCAGTTTACCATTTCTCACCAGCAGAAACTGATCCACAGTATTACTCAATAAATGGCGGTCATGGGAAACCAGAATCAGGGCGCCGCTAAACTGCTGCAAGCCTACCTCCAGGCTATGGCACATTTCCAGATCAAGATGGTTGGTGGGTTCGTCCAACAGTAACAGATTGGGCTTTTGCCAGACCACCAAGGCCAATGCCAGTCGGGATTTTTCTCCACCGGAAAAGTGCTCAATGGTTTCGGTGACACGGTCACTCTGAAAATCAAAACCACCAAGAAAATTACGTATCTCCTGCTCACGCACCTTAATGTCCAGACGCTGCATTAATTGCATGGGCGTAGCTTGCGTATCCAGTTCATCTACCTGATGCTGTGCACAGTATCCAATGTTGAGATGATCGGAGCGGTTGATTTCGCCACCCAGCAAGGGCAGTTTATCTGCGAGGACTTTTAACAAGGTAGATTTTCCCTGCCCATTGGCACCCAGCAGCCCTATTCGGGAATCGGATCGAATATTTATGGAAAACTTTTCAATCAGTGGCGTTTCATAGCCAAAAGCAATGTCTTCACAGGCCAGCAGGCTTGGTGGCAATTTCGTTGGTTCAAGGAATTTGAATTTAAATGGAGAATCTATATGGGCGGGCGCGATATCAACCATGCGATCGAGTTCTTTCAACCGGCTTTGCGCCTGTCTTGCCTTAGTCGCCTTGGCACGGAAACGCCGCACAAACGATTCAATTTCTTTTTTTCGTACTTGCTGTTTTTCATATTCGGCTTGCTGTTGTGACAGACGTTCAGCTTTTTGTCTTTCATAATCGCTGTAATTACCGCGATACAAAAATAATTTTTTGTTTTCAAAACTGATAATGTGACTGACCACAACATCAAGAAAACTACGGTCATGGGAAATCAGTAATAAGGTGCCTTCATAGCGCAATAACCATTGCTGCAACCAGAGGGTAGCCTCAATATCCAGATGGTTGGTAGGCTCATCAAGTAACAGCAAATCCGAAGGCGTCATCAATGCCTGCGCCAGGTTCAGGCGAATACGCCAGCCCCCGGAAAACTGCTGCACCGTGCGGTTAAAATCATCTAACTCAAACCCCAGGCCCGACAGTAATTGTTCCGCCCGATTCTTTATTGACCAACCATGAAGTAATTCAAGTTCAGAGTGCAGTTGCGCCATGCGCTGATCATCGTGATCCAGTTCGGCCTGAACCAACTGCTTTTCAATAGCACGAAATTTACTGTCGCCATCGATGACATAGTCCACGGCCGTACGAGAAGACCCGATGGTTTCCTGATACATCTGCGATTTACGCAGGTCTTTGGGCATGTCCAACTCGCCAGTATCGGCACTGAGTTCACCCATCAGCAATTTAAAAAGGCTGGTTTTACCAGTGCCATTACGGCCGATAATGCCGACCTTTTGCCCGGAATACACCGTAAGGTCTGCCTCATCGAGCAATAACTGACTGCCCAGACGTAATGAAATATCCTGTAGTGAAATCATTGAATTCTAATCGGGACCGAAAGTCCGGAATGGCGAAAGCGGCTATTCTAAAGGGGAAAGAAAACAAAGCAACTGCACTGGGCTATTTAGTTGGCCTTTTATCGATTTCATTCAGAGTCTGCCTCTGGATTTATATCTTCTTACCCTGCTGGTAATCAGATCAGCTTTTCAGGCATGCAATTTCACAGTTCACCCCTGGATTTAGATCCATGAACCAGGCATACAAAGTCAATTCCGGGAAAATGCCCCTTGTTACCGATTCAATCTCGGGCGTAGAATCAGGAGATATTTGGAAAAAATTTCCTGACAGGTAATGACAGATGAAAATACTTAACACACTGATACTCATAGTATTTACGACCGCTTTATCCATGACCAGCATTAATGTCATGGCCGATAAAGGGCACGATGACAAGTATGGCCAAAGCCAGGGAAAAACTAAAAGTTATCATGGTGACAAGAAAGATAGCGACCATGACGACGATGATGATAAAGACAATAAAGAGAGATAAGGGAAGAAAGATAAAAAGGGCAAAAGAGATAACAAGTCGAGGGATAAAAAGGATAAAGACGGTGATCATGAAAAAGATCACGGTATTGTAGGCATATGCCATAATACAGGCAGCGAGTCCAATCCTGTTGTATTCCTGACCGTTTCAAGCAAGCCGCAGCCAAACATGAATTGAAACATGGTGATCTTATTGGTGTAAGCAGCATTGATGATTGTGCGCCTCCACCACCACCGCCCCCGGTTGAGGAGTTTATTAATCTTTGCGTCGTGGGCAGTCTTAACGTTCCGTTACTGGGTAATTTCAGCACCCCTATTGAATATGAGGTCAATTCCGGGACCTTTATTTCGCCGGCTGGCCCAGGCTTTATAGAAATAACTGGAGAAGTCACACTATCACCAGCAGGCCTTTACATGATGAACAATGACATTATTGTCAACATTAACTCTTATCTATTAACCGGAACCAGTAATGATTTTCTGGATAGTGCAACAGAATCTTTTGTTGAATTCTCCCTGTCCGGTAGCGAAACCACATCAGGTAGTATTCATTTCACTACTGATTTCAATCAGTGCCAAAGCCCTTTTTAGCTCGGCATTGGTATAAACAAAAAATAGGCCAGTTTAACCTGGCCTTTTTTTTGTTTGCGATATTAAAATAATCACATGGCTGTAGAATCACACTATGGAAAAATTTGAAAAAAGGGTCCTTATTCTGCAGGGCGGTGGTGCTTTGGGCGCCTACCAGGCCGGCGCCTATGCTGCACTGCATGAGGCTGGCTATGAAATGGACTGGCTCTCTGGCATCTCCATCGGTGCCATTAATTCCGCCTTGATTGCAGGTAATGCTCCAGATGAGCGAGTAGGAAAATTAAAGGCTTTCTGGAAGAAGGTATCCGCCGGAAAATTCAGTCAGCCTTTACTGCCCGGGCATATCGGCCGATTATTGTTCAATGAATCCAGCGCCGCAGAAGTACTGGCTTTTGGTGCCAATGGCCTGTTCAGACCGCGTATTCCACCTGTCTTCTATAACCCACTGGGATTTCAGGATGCACTGAGCTATTACGATACCAGTCCACTGCGTGATACCTTGCTTGAGCTGGTAGATTTTGAGCGTCTCAATCACGGCGAACCAAGGATCAGTGTTGGCGCGGTTAATGTCACCAGTGGTAATTTTATCTACTTTGATTCAGATATCGAGCCCATCATCCCTGAACATATCATGGCAAGTGCTGCATTACCCGATGGTTTACCGCCGATAGAAATAGATGGCCAATGGTATTGGGATGCCAGCCTGGTTTCCAATACACCGCTGCAATATGTGATTGATCACAATGCCAAAGTCTGTGAAGACTTGTTACTTTTTCAGGTGGATCTATTCAGCGCAGAGGGCAGTATGCCCAAAAACATCATGGAAGTCGGACGTCGCATGAAAGATATTCAGCATTCAAGTCAAACGCGCACAATTACTAACATTGTCAGGGATACTCAAAAGATACGAGGTCTCATAAACCGACTGCTGGATCACATCCCTACAGAGTCTCTTACTGACGAAGAAATCGCCTTGCTGGGTAAATGGAGCTGCGATTCGGCCATTACTCTGGTGCATTTGATCTATCGACAGAAAAACCATGAGCTGGCCTCCAAAGATTATG
>JAUHWU010000029.1 GCA_030427065.1 Gammaproteobacteria bacterium
GGCTTTGCGGGCGTTTATAGGTATTGCATGCCTAGTGGCTGGCAGCCTTTCATTCGCCCAGGAACTGCCAGCGCTCAAGCAGCAATTGAGCACGGGCGTGGATTCGCGCACCAAACTGGTTCAGGAGATGGTGGATTCCATTTTCAGTTTTGCCGAACCCGGCTTTCAGGAATTTCGCACCTCCGAATACCTCACCGGCATTCTGGAGGCCAATGGCTTCACCATTGAAAGGGGTATCTCCGGTATTCCCACTGCCTGGACTGCCACCTGGGGTGAGGGCAAACCGGTCATCTCATTAGGCAGTGACATTGATGCGTTATTAGGTTTGTCTCAGGTGCCGGGTGTCACTGAAATGGATCCGCTAGTGGCCGGTGCGCCGGGGCACGGTGAAGGCCATAACTCCGGCATGCCTGCCATGATTGCTGCGGCGCTGGCGGTCAAGGACATCATGATAGCCAATGATATTCCCGGTACGTTGATGCTGTGGCCAGGTATTGCTGAAGAACTATTGGCCACCAAGGCCTACTTTGTCAGGGATGGCGTGTTTGATAACGTTGATGCCAATATTTTTACTCACGTGGGACGTGAGCTGAATACCTCGTGGGGTGATGCGCGTAATAACGGTATGGTCAGCGTTGAGTACTCCTTCTCTGGTCGCACTTCCCATGGCGCCGCTGCGCCCTGGGATGGTCGTAGCGCACTGGACGCGGTTGAGATCATGAATTACGCCTGGAATATGCGCCGTGAACATCTGCCACTTAGCCAGCGGAGTCATTATGTGATTACCAACGGCGGCGGGCAGCCCAATGTGGTCCCCGGTGAGGCCTCGGTCTGGTACTACTTCAGGGATGAGAGTTTTGAGTCAGTGCGCAACCTGTTTGAGATAGGCAACACCATTTCCGAAGCTGCCGCCATGGCCACGGAAACCACCGTGCAGCGTCGTGTCTTGGGCTATGCGGCTCCGCATCATGGCAACCGCCCCATCGCAGAAGCGGCCTATGAAAATATTAAAATGATCGGTATGCCCACCTGGAGCGAGGATGATGCTGCCTTTTCCAATGCTGTCCAGCGTGGCGTCAGGGGCAGTGACATTACGCCGATTCCTCTGGCCACTGAAATAGATCCCTTATCCACGCCTGCAACCCGTGGTGAGGCACGTCAGGGCTATTCCGATGATGTGGGCGATATCATGTGGACCATTCCCAGTATCACTATTGGCTACCCGTCCAATATTCCCAATACCATTCCTCATCACTATTCCTCCGCCATGGCGATGGCAACGCCGATCGCCCATAAAGGCGCGGTGGCCGGTGCCAAGGCGGTGGGCATGACAGTGCTGGATTTGCTGCTGGATCCCGCGCTTCTGGATGATGCCCTGGATTATTTTCTGAACGTGCAGAAAGCGCCTGAAACCTATGATCCGGTCCTGTCTGCCCAGGACATGCCTGCCATAGAACTCAATAGTGAAACCATGAATCGTATCAGGGAGAGTATGGAGCCGTATTATTACGATCCCTCCCGCTACGATACCTATCTGGAACAGTTAGGTATCGAATATCCGGGCCAGGGCATCAGCACGCGACCGGTACGCTAATAAATTAAAGGGGACGGAGGGATTTAAATTTAATCCCTCCGTCCCCTTTAACTCTTTTGGGGAAAATATGATGAAAAGAAAAAATCGTTGCACTCACCCACGTTTAGCCAACCTTCTATATTGTCTTGCATTACTGATCTTCGGGCACACTGTCAGTGCGCAGACTTACGATGTTCTGCTGATGAACGGTCGCGTCATCGATGGCAGTGGTAATCCCTGGTACTACGCCGATGTTGGTATAAAAGATGGTGTCATCACCGCTATCGGCAAGCTGGATGAGTTTGATGCTGAAAGAACGGTAGATGTTTCAGGCCTGATAGTCGCCCCCGGCTTCATTGATTTGCATACCCATACCGACTTGCTGGGAAACCCCCTGGCAGAAAGCAAGATCAGGCAGGGTGTGACACTGGATATCATGGGTGAAAGCTCTACCGTCGCGCCACGCGATGGTCTCAATGATGAGCCCTGGGATACCTTCACCGGATACTTTGACAGGCTTCACGAGCAGGGTATTTCGATGAATATCATCTCCCATGTTTCTGAAGGGCAGATTCGTCGGGTAGTAAAAGGCTATGACACGACACCGGCTACGCCTCAGGAAATGCAGCAGATGATTGCCTTGCTGGAGCGCTCCCTCAAGGAAGGGGCCTGGGGAATGGTGACGCGTTTTGAAAGTGGTGGTCCGCCTTACCCGGAAGAAGTTATCAGCCTGTCCAAGGTGTTGGCTGATTACAACACGGTGTATTTTTCGCATATCGGCAGCGAAGGTTATGAACAGCAAAAAGAACTGGATTTTGCGTTCAGTGTCGCCCGCGAAGCCGGTATCCCTGTGCACATTTTGCATTTGAAAATTCGCGGTCAGGAAATTTGGCACGAGGTGCCTGACTATGTAAGACAGATACAAAGAGCCAGAGATATGGGGTTGGACATTACAGCAAACCAGTATCCCTATACTGCCATGAGCCATGGCTGGAGCGCCAACTTTCCACTGTGGATGCGCGAAGATGGCCCGCAGCAGTTTTCAGCTTATTTGAATGACCGCGCCCTGCGCGAGCGTATCAAATCCGATCCCGAGTTTATCGCCTGGTCCAAGGAGCACGGCTGGTGGGAAGGCATCGCCATGGCCAGGGTATCGCAGCCGGAAAACAAGCAGTACGAGGGCATGCGTCTGGTGGAAATAGCGGCCATGCGCGGCGAAGAGGATCCGGCGGATACGATTATTTCACTGATGGCTTCCGAGGGTGGTTCTATTTCCGGTGTATTTCATAACCAGTCAGAAGAAAACGTGCGACTTATCATGACGCAGCCGTGGGTATCCATTGCCAGTGACGGTTCCGCCATTGATCTTGATGCGCCAGGTGTCCCACACCCGCGTAGCTACGGAACCAATGTCAAGGTGCTAGGTCATTATGCCCGCGATGAAGGCGTGCTGACTCTGGAAGACGCAGTTCGCAAGATGACGTCATTACCGGCTCAGGCGCTGGGTCTTAAGGATCGCGGCCTTATCCGTGAAGGGCTGGCGGCGGATATTGCGGTGTTTGATCCGCTTACTGTAAGAGATACCAATACTTTTGAATATCCCAAGTCCTATGCAGCTGGAGTGCCGTTTGTTCTGGTTAATGGCGTGTTGGTGGTGGATAAAGGCGAGCATACCGGAGCGCTGCCGGGTCGGGTTCTATACGGACCGGGATATGAAGAACCGTAATCCAACTATATGAATGAAAGAAATTAAAGAAAATTAAAGGGGACGGAGGGATTAAAAATAAATCCCTCCGTCCCCTTTATGGCTGGCGGTTTAAGTAGCCTGGTGCCTGGGCTATAATTAGGTATTTCCCCAACGAAAGCAACGTACTTTGCCTGGATCAATACCAATTAAAATTTTCTTATCAGTTGTCGTTTTCACCTCTTTTTTCTCTCTCCAACTTTTCGCACAGGAAGCCGCCAGTTTAGATAGCTTCTGGAAAAGTCGCCCCGGGTTTATCTCTCTTGAGGCAGAACAGCAAAGCCGGATGCAATTCCTGGATGGCCAGTTTCGGGCTGGACTTGAAGGCAGCGATCAGGCGTTGGAATTAAGGACCATCCTGAAGGCCACCATGCAGTTTGATAAAGTCGCGCTGGTTACTGAACTGGCTGATATGAGGGCGCTTCGGGCTGATAAGGATACGCCCCTTGATGGCACCATTGTTGACCCTTTGGATATCCTGCAGCTCAACCTGCGTTTTCCAATTTCCAATATTTTTGGGCGAGACAATGAAGGTTTTGTTCAGGTCGGGCGCTTTACCATGGATCAGGGTAATCGTCGCTGGGTGGCCCGTAACCGCTTTCGCAATACCATCAATGCATTTTCCGGTGTTCATGCCAGTTTGCGCGATGGCAAAAATGGTTACCAATTTTTCTATACGCTGCCTACCAACCGCCGAAGCGATGGTGACCTGCTGGACAACAAACCTTTACCGGATAATGAAACTGGCGATGTGCATTTCTGGGGGCTTTTTTACGACACTTTATTACCCGGCGCTAAGGATCATTTGGAGACCTATCTCTACGGTCTGAATGAAAACCGCCATGCGGCTGAGTCGAGTCTGCGCAATCGTCTGTTAAGCACCGGCGTGCGTTTGTTCAGAAATCCACAAATGGATAGCTGGCATTATGAAGGAGAGGTCATCTTACAAACGGGTGTTGCGCCGGCCCGGCAAGATGGAGCGGGAGCACAAACGCAGCGTGCCCATTTTGTGCATCTGGAAGCAGGCTACAGTTTCAGTGCGCCCTGGCAGCCCAGATTAAGTGTGATTTACGATTATGCCAGCGGTGACAGGGATCCACTGGATAACGAAAACAACAGCTTTGACTCACTCTACGGTGTGCCTCGTACCGAGTACGGGCCGACCGGGATCTACCGCGCCTTTGTCCGCAACAATATCGATACCCCCGGGCTTCTACTCAACCTGCAACCTGCTGATAACGTGGATGCCTTCATCAAGCTTCAGTATTATTCGCTGGCTGCCGAGCAGCAGGGCTGGCGTTCGACCCGTTACCGTCATCCCGGGGGATTGGGAGAAACCCGTGTCGGAACACAGCTGGAGACGCGCGTCCGCTGGCATATATTTGGCGGCAATCTGACTCTGGAAACCGGGTTTACCTGGCTCAATGCGGGTCCCTACATGGATAAAATCGGGAAAGAGGATGCCCGCTATGTTTATCTGCAGACTATCCTGCGTCTGTAAATGTTAAGTAAAGGGGACGGAGGGATTAAAAATAAATCCCTCCGTCCCCTTTTTAAGTTTTTAAAGAATTCCTGCTTCGATTTGGCCTGCAAGATAATCTGCCTGACGCAACATCAACGAAATGATGGTGAGTGTCGGATTGGCAGAGCCTGCTGTAGTAAACAGACTGCCGTCGGAAACAAACAGGTTGGCAATATCATGGGTCTGCCCGTAACTGTTACACACGCTGGTGGCAGGATCGTTGCCAATGCGGCAGGTTCCCATGTTGTGGGTAGCCCCGAATCCTTCATGAAAGAACACTTCGGTTGCGCCCAGTGACTCATACATTTCCTGGGCTTTTCCATAACCGTACTGCAGCATGGCTTCAGTGTTGGGATGCTTGTGATAGGTCACTACCGGTACTGGCAAACCGAACTGATCCACTTCATTTGGATGCAGGGTAATGCGATTAGTGGCCTGAGGGGGATCTTCACCGGTGATAATGACGCCTGACAGCTTGTCATAGTCGAGCATAAGATTCGCATAATCCTTGCCCCAGCCACCCGGAATAAGATTATTGGCGATGTATTCCGGTCCAAGCGCCAACAGGTGATACTGGAAGCCGCCAACGAAACCTCGCTGCGGATCATGTTTCACTTCATCACGAATAACCCCTGCACAGGTCGTTCCCTTGTGCCAGTTTACTTCTCCAGGCATTACACCGAAAACCATTGCCATAACATGTCGCATGTAATTTCGGCCCACCTGGTCACTGCTGTTGGCCAGTCCGTTAGGATGCTGTGGTGTGGAAGAATTGAGCAGTAGTCGCGTGGTTTCGACAACGTTGGCTGCCACACAGACCACTCTGGCTTGCTGCTCATGCTCGACACCATCGCGATCCAGATAACGGACTGCGGTAGCTTTGCCGCTGTCATCCGTCACGATTCGGGTCACCATGCTCTCAGGTCGCAGGTCATAGAAATCAGTTTGTTCTGCCTGTGGAATGTGATTGAACAGCGTGGTCCATTTGGCATTGATGGCACAACCGCTATTGCAAAAGCCCAATTGCAGGCAGGCAGGGCGCCCATCCCTAGGGGCAGAATTAATGGCCATGTTGTAGGTATCGATATCCTCGTAGCCAATGTTGCGGGCAGCAGCTTCCATTACCTTGTAATTGGCGCTACCTGGCAGGCGTTCAATACCATGAGTACCCGTCACCCCCATCATAAATTCTGCCTGCTCGTACCAGGGGTCCATCTCCTCCAGCGTTACCGGCCAGTCGGCCAGATTACAGTCTTCCAGCTCACCGTAGGTGGACAGGGATTTGAATTCGAAATCCTGCAGGCGGGGACAACAGGCGGTCCAGTGAGTAGTGGTGCCACCGACCCCCTTCACGGACCAGACCGGCAGACCGTCAGGGGCGTAGCCTTCGCCAATGCGGCGATCGAGCCAGCTCAGTTTGCCAAACATTTCCGGTTCATTATTGACGATATCGCTTAGTCCAAGCCTGGGTCCGGCTTCAAGGCATACTACCTTGATCCCACGCTTCACCAGCTCACTGCCCACGGTACCACCGCCGGCACCAGAGCCGATTATCACTACAACAGAATTATCGTTAAGATCGAATTTTGCTGGCATGATTATTTGCCCTCCGGTAACCAGGTAATGTCGGCAAAGCCACGATTGATATAACCACCCTGTTCAATAGCCGAGCCGCCATATCCAAGCAGCTCAAATACCTCTGGATTCCTGAACAATACTTCAATGGCAGTAGCGCGCATTGTGGAAAAAAAGGCACCTTGCTCCAGCATGCTCAATAACTCGATGCGTTGTGTTTCATCTGCCTCCAGCCATGGCGTGCTGCCATTATTTTCCTGCAACATTACCAAAGCTTCAGTCACGGCAGGGTTATCAAGATCCAGTACCCGCTGTGCAATAGTTACATACAACATAGGGTCCAGATCATCAAACGGGAAAAGGTCATAGGCTACACCGGCCAGCAGTTGCAGGTTACTTTCCTTGCCGGCTTCAAGGGAAACGGAGGCATTGCTATTGTGTCCCTGAGAGTTGGTCTCAGCCCCGCCACAAGCTGTCAGCCCGCCTGCTGCGATCAACTGCGAAATCGTTATTAATACCTGTCTGCGTGAGCTCAGCATAGCTCCCCCCCATTTTTGTTTTTATTTAAACCCGGTTTTATATTGAGTGGACCGTTGGGCTGAAGAAAGGACGTCAGCATCATGGTTCAACTTGTCATAACCTATACCACTTCCTGAGTACGGATCAGCGGTGTTCAATACAGTGGACCGTAAACCGATAGAAAGAATAATCGGGTATTTCGGGCTTGTCCAGTTCGGTGGCTTGGTATCAAGTCATTAAATTTAAGAAAGCCTGATTAAAGGATAGGTTTACAAGGGGACAATTAAAAGGGGACGGAGGGATTAAAAATAAATCCCTCCGTCCCCCTTTGCATTGATGAAAAAAGCATGCCTTCAACGTTCGAAGGCATGCCACCTTGGGGGATGGACTGGAGGGGGGATCCAGTCCATTTCAAGGTTCGGAAGATGATCTCTGGATGAGCACCGGAGAAGCGCCGATTCATTCTTGACCAAGTGTTTTACCGGTAAACAGACTCATGGATTCGAGCCACAATATGCGTTGTATTACCTTACAAGTTGACTCAGACAGGAATACAATCTTCATGCTGAAGATCTCAGTATCCATATCGTCGAGGTTGATAGCTTCCCTTACTGCAAACTGCACATAGAGAAGCTGCCCACCGGTTAGGCCAAGGCCAATTACAAGGCGCTTAATTCAGGATTGCCATAACGTTTTACAAATACATTCAGCGGTTGGCTGTTGCAAAGAACCTTGTCTACATATGGTCCTTTTATGGAAAAATACTCAGGTTTCAGTTCCTCAAATTTTTCCGGGGCTGTGACTGCGGCAACACAAAGATCGGTTTCAATTGTGTCGTCACCATGATTGAAGCTGTAATTTGCGGTACTCTGTTCGCTTATTATTTTGCGCTGCTCTCGGACAAAACTCATTAAAGGTTCGCCGTTGCATGCGACCTGGCTGAGTTCGAGCGTATTGATTCCCAGTTTTTGGGCTACCTGGAACACGGAATTTTTGGACGTTGCAGCTGAGACACACAGCTCACTTAATTTGGTGCCATCTTCATTGACCAGAGCAATGGTGCCGGCCTGAGTTCCTGTAGTCGCAATTAGTGGTAATAAAGCAACAACGGATGAAGCGATAAGTTTTTTCACAATAATTTCCTCTAATTAATTCATCTTTTGGATGAGTTTTGATCAGGAGATAGTTCCTGATCTTCCGATTTAATTGCAGGCGCCAGATGTCTTTCTAATTCGGAATGGGAACAGGAAGACAAATCTTCAATGGGACTGCGCATAGATATGGAGGATATCCATACCGTTAAAAGAGCTGAACTACATGCTCGGTTTGGGTAGTGCAACTACAATGCCAACTTGTGGAAAATTCAGGAAATACCGCTTAAAAGACAACTTTGACTCAGGTTTGCTTCATTGTGGTGAGCATTGTTGCTGCGGCGCATCATTGCGTGCATGACATGTGAATCAATTTGTAGCATACCGTCAGGTGGCATGAACCGGATATGTGCACAGGGATTTAAAAAGATTATAGTAATTGCTTGAAAGTCTGGCAGCCGCCGCTAGCGGGTTCCATAAATTTGTTGCCTATATCTGTCCCAGGAGAACACTATGTTACCTCCATATTCTGAAACATCCCCCGAACGCGCAATCCTGGATCGTACGCCTGGTCCGCTTGTTGTGGAGTTTGGCAGCAATGATTGCGGCATTTGCCAGGCGGCTCTGCCTCTTATTACTGAAGCCATGGCTGGTGTCAATGTAGCCCATTACCGCATACAGGACGGCAAAGGCCGTCGTCTCGGACGCAGCTTTGGTATTAAGCTCTGGCCTACTTTGATTATGTTACTGGATGGAGTGGAGGTGGGCCGCATAGTGAGGCCGGCCACTGTGGATGAGATAGTACTGAAGTTGCAGATTTTTGAGCCGTAAAATTAAAGGGGACGGAGGGATTAAAAATTAATCCCTCCGTCCCCTTTATTACTCATTTTTTTAGAGGATTCGGTTGCCCGGCAGTGAATGTGTTGGGATTGCCTTCATTGAATATTTTATGCAGGCTGAAGAACCATTCGCCGTCAATTTTTACAAACTCATCTTCCCAGGAACCAAAGCTTAACCACTGGATCTGGCGACGGTCGGCGTTATTCGCATAGTTCATCCAGTAGGTAACGGATTTCGCGGTATTGCCTTCGATTTCTACTATCTGATTGGTTATGAGATGACGTACTGTTGATGGCCAGTCTTTGCCGTCGGGCGTCTTGGCCGGAACGAAGCCCATGGTTCTCAGATCATAGGTGCCCGAAGACATGAATTCGCGAATTGCTTGACGGCCTATGACTTCGCCTCTGGCCCAATCCAATACACCGTCTTCTGCAAACACGGCGGCATAGCCATCCGCATCAAAATAATCCATGGCCAGCACATAACGATGCTGCAGATCGATGATTGCGGCACGATCATCGGCATAACCGTCCGGATATGTTTCAGCAATTGCAGTGATTGATGCCAGCAACATGACGCACGCAGTGATAATTTTTCTCATGGACTACCCTCTTAATAATGACAAATAACTATAGCTACTTTGAATTTACTTTACGAATTTTTTCTACTGCTTATGGGAGAGCGGGTAGTGACGAAGCTCTGTAAAATTAAAGGGGACGGAGGGATTAAAAATAAATCCCTCCGACCCCTTTTCTGGGTCGAATTTTAATCCGGCAGTGAGTCGATATAGCGCGCCGCCACTTCATCGTCACAGGCTTCATTGGCCGGTGAGAAATCAATGTCGGGGCGGTGGTCCCACTGCTGCGCCAGGGTGGCAGGCTCGGTAAGATAGACCGGGTCTTCCACAGTGATCTGATAGCGCAGGCGTGTGCGTTCCTCTGTGAGCGCCAGTCGCTCTATCGTGTGCTTGCCAGCACTTGATGGCACGCTGCCACCCAGCCCGGAAGAGTTCGGTGTGTAGGCAACAGTATCGATAACCAGCGTATCACCTTCCCACCAACCCACGGAATGGCCGTGATTGGCAGGTTGAAGGTTAGCAGGATGCTCTGCATTCATATGAATGGTGCGAATAACATGATCGCCCGAGTTGTCGAAGTGAATGATGACTTCATCGTCGCTGATTGCTATTTCCCGCATTTCGTCAAGAATCGCCAGGAATGGCACGGGTTCAGCGATGCAAAGTCCATCGTCGATCATCCTGGCCTGAACTTCGCGGGCTGCCGGAGTCAGGGGAAATTGGGCCATGGCCCCAAAACCTGCACCGATACCTGCCCGGTTTGGGGCCCAACGACCACTCAGGGATTGGGCCGGAGTCAATCTGCGATTACGGTTACTTTCCTTATAAAAAGGGTGAATCTCACCATCCCGGGTGGTGACATCCAGAATCCGAACCTGCTTGCCCCAGCCACCACGGTTCGGGTTTGCACGCATGACTACCGGCGTGCCGGGTTTAAGCGCGTCACGGTTTAGACCATCGACAAGAGCCTGGGTAATGGCAAGGCCTTCACCTTCTACCAGCGCAGGCTCGCCGTCCGGACCGGTGGTTGCGACGATCAGGTACATATGGGGATTAACCCAGTCGAAGCGGTGCACGGTCCCTTCGATGATGATTTCCTGAGTCTGGTCAAACATGGCCTGACTATGATGGGCAAAAACGGGCGTAAAAAACTGCGCAGCCATGGTTAGGACTAAGGTTAGGACTAATATGGTTTTGGCTAAAAATCTCATGTCGAACGGACCCCCCAAGGTATGTTGGATAAAGAATAAACGGTCAATAGCAGGGAGTCCATCCTCATGTAAGCGCACAGCACAGCCGGGCTTCTCCTGCCATGTCAGTACTGCCTCCCCCAAACCCAGCCACTTTCTCTTAATTTGACTTATTCTTTTGTGACTGGATTTTTCAGTGTAATAAAAAAGCCCGCTTAAAGCAGGCTTTTTTATTATGACTATTTAAGTGTCACTGATCAGCTGATCATCACTCGCCTGGGGAACTGTGCGTAGTTTTCCCAACGTGTGGGTTTCTCAGGCATCTGTTCTGCTGTGGCCTGAACCTGACCAGTCACATCAGTCACCCGTGACACGATAGTGTGTTCACCGGAGCGGGCACCACGCCAGGTGTAATTGAACAGTTTCCAGGAATACTTGCTGGAGGCCGGATCAATTTCTGCTTGCTGCCAGGGGCCATTATCAATTTTGACTTCAACCGAGCGCAGTGGTGTGCCGTCATTCAGAACGAAGCCGGTAATATTGTGATCCCTGCCATTGCGGGTCACACGAATAATGGAAGACTTCAGCTGAATGCGGGTGACCGAGCGTTCTTCCCAGCGTTCTTCGCCGCCAATATCACGTTTGCTGAGTGTCACGTAGTCACGTCCCATAAAGCGCCCCATGTAGCGGCTGTCCTGTATGTGAATCTGGTCCAGCCATTTCACATTAGCCACGCCATACCAGCCGGGAACCACGACACGTAGTGGTGCACCGTGGTAAAGGGGCAGGGGCTCGCCATTCATTTCATAGGCCAGAATGATATCCGGGTTCAGGGCATCATCAATATGCATGCTGCGGCCAAAGGATTGTTCTACTTCCATGTCCAGATCGCTGCGGGTTTTTTCCATACCCTTGTCGGCACCATAGAAAACCACCTCCACGCCATCACGCTGCAGACCGGCTTCTTCCAGTAAATCCACCAGACGTACTCCGCCCCAACGGGCATTGCCAATCAGGCCCTGGAAAAGACGGGGGCTGTTGCCACCACATTCAAAGCCGGCATCAATTTCAAATTTCTGTCGGCTTTTCAAATCAGCCAGGGAAAGTTCAAACGGGTTGTTGATCAAACCACTGATGCGTAAACGGAAGTCTGCATCAGCGACTTGTGGCTGGTTGTAATGCTGAATGATGTAGAAATCGTCGTTTGGGGTGTAAAAGCTGTCGATCCTGGAGGTGTCCAGATAATGAATACCGCCGGGTGCAACCGGCGGGACGGTATAGCCCTCCGGCATGTCAGAGAAGGGAACCAGTTCTTCAGAGGCCCCCATAGCCAGTTGTGACCAGAACGGCATAGTGGCTGTGGCGGCCATTCCCCCGAGAGCAACACCGGTCTTCAACGCTGTTCGCCGCGTGTTAAGTTCCGGGCCCTGATTTTGTGGTTCCTGTTTTGACATTGTTATTCCCCTCAATATAACCAATAGATGATGCAAATGTTTGCCCGATTATTCCCCGCGTCCCTAAATTAGTCAATTTTCATCTCGGTATTCCAGCATTCCTTGAACATCCCCTCTGACTGACATAGTCTTTGCGCTGTATTTGGCATCAAGCCATGTAAGCCTCGGGGGCAGACTTATGCAGTGGATTCAGAAAATATCAGGTTTATTGATTGTCACAGGATTGCTTGCGGCTTGTTCGCAAATATCGCTTCCAACTACTCAGCGATCAGGCATGCCATCAGTGAGAAGTGCAGTAGGCGATATTCAGATGGAAGAGCATTTTGTCCCGGTGGTTTCCCGGGTGCCTTCCATGACGGGTTCGGTCTCCCAACTTTATGTCCGCGAACGTGTTAAAGACAGTGTACGTGCTCAGGAAAATCTGGAAGGCAAGGTGGTGCTGTTTGTTCACGGCGCCGGCACCCCGGCTGAAGTTGCCTTTGATGTACCGTATTCGGGATTCAGCTGGATGGCTTACCTGGCCGATAAAGGCATGGATACCTTTGCCATGGACATGACCGGTTATGGCCGTTCCACGCGACCACTGGTGATGAATGACCGCTGTAATCTTTCTCCGGCACAACAACAGGAATTATTTGGCAATAGCTGTCAGCCCAGTTATGACTTTGCGATAACCTCCATGGACTCGGACTGGCAGGATATTGATGCCGTTGTTGATTATCTGCGCGACTTGCGTGGTGTCGACAAAGTTCATCTGGTGGGCTGGTCCCAGGGCGGGCCAAGGTCTGGCGGTTATGCGGCGCAGCATCCCGAGAAAGTGTCCAATATGGTACTGCTGGCGCCAGCTTATCGCGGTGACGTGCCGGCAACTATCGATGCTGCGAATTTTAATGGTACCGCCATGACCAAACAGTCACAGGATGATTTTGTGAATAACTGGAATCGCCAGGTCGGCTGTGAAGACCAGTATGATCAGGCTGTCAGTGCTAGCGTCTGGTCCGAGATGCTGGCTTCAGATCCTGTCGGTGCCACCTGGGGTACCGGGGTGAGACGCGCGCCAAGAGCCGTGACTTTTGGTTGGGGAACAGAAGTGGTGGCGAATACCCGAACTCCACTATTAATGGTTGCAGGCACCCATGATGGTCAGGTGAATGCGCAACTGGTGAAAAACCTGTATGCCGATTACGGCGCCACTGAAAAAGTCTATCTGGAAATGACCTGTTCTTCCCACAACGCCATGTGGGAGAAGGATGCGAAGTTATTATTCGATGCTACTTATCAGTGGCTCAATACAACTACCTATAATGGGGTGAGTAGTGGCATGTTGATCCAGCAATAGGATGGATAAAAGCTAGAAGCGAACAGTGAACTGGAGGATTAACGAATGAGTATTGAAGGTGGATGTTATTGCGCAAAGGTGCGTTACGCGATTGATGGGAATTTTATTTTTAAAGGCGAATGCTGCTGTCGTGAATGCCAGTATATAAGTGGTGGTAATCCGAATGTGGTGGTGGGTGTGCCGGAAGCAACTTTTTCCTATACCCGTGGTGAACCTAAACAATATAGCCGCAGTGATCTTGACAACCCGGTGACGCGAGAGTTTTGTGCTGAATGTGGTACGCACCTGGTGACCCGGTCGCCTGGTGCACCCGGCATTGTCATTGTGAAAGTCGGCCCTCTGGATGATCCTTCGCTTTTTGACAAGCCGGACCGTATTATCTGGACTTCGGACAAACAGGCCTTCCATCAGTTTCAGGCGGGTATACCCACCTTTGAGCAATTTCCCGTTCATGATTAATGGATAATTTTTTTACTGAGTCGAATAAACAAGTGGAGACAAACTTGAAACACACCATCACTCGTCTAGCCCTGAAAGCAATCGTAATTAATGCCCTCGTGGTTTTGAATGTCCTGGCTGCTGCCCAGGCTGACCCTTTTGCCAATCCACCAGGCCCTGCCTTTGCGGGCCAGACTGCAGCCAGTGCGCCGGCTATGGCGTCTTCCTACCAGGTCGAAGTGCTGGCGACGGGGCTTGATCGTCCTCGCTCCCTTGTCGCCTTGCCCGATGGCAATCTGCTGGTGGCAGATGGAAAAGGAGAGGTCAGAATTGTCAGTCGCGAAACTGGATTGTCCGAACCACTGACGGGGATGCCACCGGTTCGCTCAGTGGGTGGTCGAGGACTGATGGATATCTCCCCTGCCTATGACTTTGACATCTCAAGAATTATCTACATGGCGTTTCCTGCGCCGCCCGAAGGGAAAGCGGGAGGTCCTGTGAGTGCGCAGGAAAGAACCCGTATGCAGCAAAGCGGTGAGGTTTTTCAGATCAACAAGATTGCCAAAGCCCGTTTGAAAGAGGACAACAGCGGTTTTGAGAGCCTTGAATATATTGCCGAGCTGCCTGGCCGACGTTTGCTTTCTGCTCCGGACGGTAGCGTGTATATCACTACGATGGGGGCAGGTGATCTGACACTGGTACAGAAACTGGATTCCACAGAGGGCAAAATGTTGCGCATTAATGCCGATGGCACCATACCTGAAGATAACCCGTATTTTGCCCGTGCCCGCGTGCGCCAGGAAATCTACTCCTGGGGGCATCGAGACCCTGACGGCGCCATGATTCATCCAGAGAGCGGTGAGCTGTGGACTATTGAGCACGGCCCTATGGGCGGTGATGAGCTTAATAAAATTCTGCCTGGCAGAAATTATGGCTGGCCCAATGTCACCTACGGCAAGAATTATGATGGTACCGAGATTGGCCCTTCGGCGCGCACCGGTATCGAACAACCCCTGTATTACTGGTTTCCCTCCGTGGCTGTGTCGGGTCTTATGATGTACACCGGTGAGCTGTTTCCCCAGTGGCAGGGCAATATTTTCATTGGCACCATGAGCCCCACCGAGGGCAAGTTTCTGGTACGTCTGGAAATGGACGGTGAACGTATAGTCAGTGAAGAACACTTGCTGGTTGACCATGACAGGCGGGTCCGGGATATGGTGCAGGGCGTAGAGGGTGCTTTGTATGTGTTGACGGATTCTGAAGACAATAATGAACTGGATCGTCATTTCCCGGGTGAAGTATTACGTCTGACACCATAGAGCACACCTGTAGCTGCTCTTTATTGAGCCGCGAACACAGCCGCTAATACAACGCTTTCTATTAAACAGGTCTGAAGTTACATGATCGAATATTCCTCCACTACACATTCTTCTGATGTGCCGGATAACTTTATTTATCTCACAGAAGTCATTCCCAGGTTATGTTTTGATCTGCGCTATTATTCTGATGATAACTTCATCGGCCAGCCTATCCCCGGCTATCATGCCAATGTCATTATCGTGACACTGCAAGCGGCGATGGCCCTGAAAAAAGTGCAGCAGGATCTGGCTTACTCGAATTTCTCCCTGAAAATTTTTGATGGCTATCGGCCACAAAGCGCAGTGGATTATTTTATTCGCTGGGCCAATGATCCGGATGATCAACGTATGAAGGCGACCTATTATCCCAATATAGACAAGGGTGAAATCATTTCGAAAGGCTATATTGTGGAGAAATCCAGTCATTCCCGTGGTAGCACCGTGGATCTGACCATTATGTCCAATGATGATGGGCGCGAACTGGATATGGGAACAGCCTTTGATGTGTTCGATCAGAAATCCTGGCCCAGTGACACTACCGTCACTGTGCAGCAGCGTGCCAACCGTCAGTTGCTACGTTCGGTGATGAGCAAACATGGCTTTATCGGCCTGGAAGAAGAGTGGTGGCATTTTACCCTGCGTGATGAGCCCTATCCTGATACCTATTTTGACTTTCCGGTTAAATAAATACGGCCAATTGATTAGTTCACTATGATTGAATTCAGTAAAGACGAAAAAGAAGTGATAGTGTCAAAACTCCAGACCTATTTCAGTGACGAGCTGGATCAGGAAATCGGCCAGTTTGATGCAGAATTCCTGCTGGATTTTTTCGCCGAGGAAATCGGCAAACTTTTTTATAACCGCGGGCTCTATGATGCCCAGACTATTCTTGAAAGTCGCATGGATAATATTGTCGAAGCAATCAGCGAACTGGAGAAGTAGGGACGCTTGCAACTTAGCAACTTAAGTGACATATAAAGTTGCTAAGTTGCAAGCGTCCCTTTTAAATAAGCCACAACACTGCCTGGCAACACCTCCAGGTTATAGCCACCTTCCAGCACTGATAATAGTCTGCCTTCACAATGCCTGTTGGCGATGCTTTTCAGCTGTCTACCCAGCCAACCATAGGTATCGTCAGTCAGCGCCATGCCTGCCAGTGGATCATACTTATGGGCATCAAAGCCGGCCGACACCAGCACTATCTCCGGTTGCCAGGCATCAAGGACGGGAATGACTTCCTCGCTAAACACTCTGACGTAAGCATTATGTCCGGTGCCGCCTGGCAGTGGCAGGTTCAGAATATTATTGTTGCGGTTTTCAGTGCTGTCACCACTACCGGGATAAAGCGGGCTCTGGTGGGTGGAAATATAAAACAGGCCATCACGCCCGCGCATGATGTCCTGGGTACCATTGCCGTGGTGCACATCAAAGTCCACGATAGCGATCCTTTGCAGATTATATTTCTGTTGTGCGTATAGCGCGGCAATTGCCACCTGATTGAAAAGACAAAAGCCCATGGCCTGGTGGGCAGTGGCATGATGTCCGGGGGGGCGAGTGGCACAAAATATAGTGTTGGCGCTGCCATCCATAAGGCTGTCCACTCCCTGGCAGGCAGCGCCCACGGCCCGCAATGCTGCATTCAGAGAGCCCGGCGACATATGCGTGTCGGCATCCAGTGAGGCTTCGCCTTCTGTGGGAGAGGTTAGTCTGATCTTCTCCAGATGAAATTCATCATGAGCCAGCAGTATCCGGGCGTCAGTCCCCAGCGGGGCTTCGCTGAATTCCAGCATGGCGCTGATATCCGAGGCATGCAGGGCTTGCATGATTCCGGCCAGGCGCCGGGGGTTTTCCGGATGTCCGGCACCTGGATCATGTAGGAGACAGTCTCTGTGGGTAATAATGGTTATTGGCATAAAAAAAAGAACAATGTTTAGCAATTATTTTTTACAATTATGGCACTCACGGTCAGATCCTGAAAGCCGCTGTGTTGTGCTGTAGAAAATTGGTATTTACCTTTTCAGAATGACGCCTGGCAATCCCAATAAGTCATTGCGATCAATGGTACAGCGCACTACTATTAAGGGTGTCTTAATTACGCTGTAGCTTGTTATGGAAAAACTTCAGGAATTCGCTTCTTACCAACTTTTCACCATAAATGACCAGGTCTATACCTTGGGGCGGCTGGCACTGATTGTGCTTCTGTTGCTAATGGCATTCTGGTTATTCAGGAAATCCAATAAATTTCTTGCTACACGTCTGGAGCAATCAGAACTGCCCGCGGATATGATTTTGTTGCTACAGCGTGTCTACGTGATTATTGCCCTGATCGTGCTGGCGATGCTGGTGCTTGATTTGTTACAGGTCCCCCTTAGTGCCTTTGCTTTTGTTTCCGGTGCCATTGCTATTGGTGTTGGTTTTGGGGCGCAAAACATCATCAATAATTTTATCTCTGGCTGGATACTGATGTGGGAAAGACCGATTCGTATTGGTGATTTTCTTGAAATTGGTGATGCCAAGGGCACCGTCGAAACCATCAACACCCGATCAACCCGAATCAGGCGGACCGATGGTGTTCATATGTTGGTGCCCAACAGTCAGCTGCTGGAAAATATGGTGGTTAACTGGACGCTGATTGATAACAGAACCCGCTCAATTGTCAGGGTCGGCGTAGCCTATGGCTCGCCGGTCAGAAAGGTGGAAGAATTGATTATGCGAGCCACGGATGATCATCCCGATACGCTGGATGATCCCAAACCGGTGGTGATATTCGAGGATTTTGGCGATAACGCCCTGATCTTTGATTCCTACTTCTGGATTGATGCCAGTGGAGAAAAGGATTTGCGCAAGGTGAGATCTGAAGTGCGTTTTGCCATTTCAGACCTCTTTGATGAGGCCGGTATTGTCATTGCCTTTCCTCAGCGCGATGTGCACCTGGACGGCAAGCTGGAACTTATTCAAAAAGATTCCTGATTTTTCGAAAAATGCCCAGAGGTCTCTGGACGGTTTCCCGGTTTTCCCGCTTTGCATTGCGGCTGGCAAAGGATTCCAGCTGGTGGCCATCATCGAGGAAAAACTCCATCTGCGGATTCACACGCCTGCGGTTGTAGTTCTGTGTCCACCAGTGATCGCCAAAAGTTGGCGTTTCTTCTGCGTCAGTTCTTTGCAACACAGCCGTAGTTGAAATCAGGGTCACAAATTTCCACATCGCATCTTCCTGCAGGATATCTGCCATTCTGCCGATGCTGGGAATATGAATGTCATCAATGATCAGGTAGCCACCGGGTTTGATATGGGGATAGAAAAAATAGTACTCCATGTCCGGGAACGGATAGCCATGAGGGCCGTCGATAAGCACGCAATCATATTGGCAGTTGTGGTTATAGTGGGGGAGTGTTTGCTGGGTAGGGCCAAATTCCCATGTGACCCGTTCCTTGATTCCCATTTCTGAATCTTCGAAATACAGCACGCTGGATTGATCCTTGTAATCATGATCATCAATACAAAAGGCAATATGGTTTTTCGAAATATTGGAAAAAAGAATGGTAGAGCGCCCGCATCCGGTTTCCACCGTATTTTCCATCGAATCCGGCAGAACAGCTTCCAGTTGCTTGAGGATGTCGTAGGGAAAGCTGCCGTGGGCATGCACTGCACGTTCTTTTTCCTTTTTTTCCAGGGCGTCAATAATGGGGCTGTTCGTGGTTTCAGTTGTCATAAAAACAGGTTTTCACAAGTCATAGAATAAGGGCGTTATTCTAACGGGGATTTGTGTGAAAGATTGGAAAAATCGGGCAAATTCGAAGATAAAGTTCTACAGCCATTTTCTGGTTTTGAAATAAATGATGATGCCAGCCACGATCACTATCATACTGCCAGCCACCAGATTAAAGGCGTAGGGTGTTTCAATACCCGGTAATCCCGCTACGTTCATGCCAAACAGTCCTGTTACAAAAGAAATAGGCAGAAAGATTGCGGCAACAATAGACAATACATACATGCGCGCGTTCTGTTCCTGGGCAATTCTGTTCATCAGTTCTTCCTGTAACACGAGGCAGCGTTCGCGCACCAGATCCAGATCCTCTACATATCGCACGATGCGGTCGGCTTGCTCATGCAGTTCATAAACCTGTTCTTCATTCAGGAAGTCTTTACTTTGACGGTAAAAAAAATCCAGCGCATCACGCTGCGGGGCCAGATAGCGTCTGATCTGGGCTGATTGCCTGCGTAAAGAAGACACAGCAATGCGCACTTCATTGGAATTGGAGGTTTCTATGGAGTCTTCAAACACACCAACTTTTTCCTCAATAGCGTCGACATATTCAGAAATACGGTCTACCAGTCGTTCCACAATGGTGATAAATAAATCCTGGATATTGTGAGGGCCTCTTCCTTCTTCCAGTTCTTTACGCAGATCCTGAATGGAAAAAACCCGGCGTTGCCTGACCGTAATCAGGCGGTTCTTCTCCAACCATATTCGCAGAGACACCATGTCGTCGGGGTCATCACCCGGATTGAGATTGACGGCGCGCAGAAAAATAACAAAACCTTCTTTTTCAACGATAGTGCGTGGGCGCGTATTTTGGCGCACCAGACTATCAATGACGTTTTCCGGTAGTTCGAGGGATTTCAGGATGGATGCACAATCCTTTTCAGAATAATCCAGATGTAACCAGGTGGGTTGATCGGTTCTGGCAAATTTCTGCGTGGCCGCTGCGCAACCGTCACCATCCAGAGCAACCCCATGGACAAAACATTTGGCACTGGTTATCTGATCACTCATGGAATTGTGTTCCTGAAATTAGTTCAAGTCTGAAGGGTAGATAGTCTTGAGTGTTTAGTCAAAAGACAGTTTTTAAAGCGCCAGTTTATTCAGCTGAGCATTCAGCGAGAAATTTTTTCAGACAATCTATATAAAGCTCCGGCTCAGTGGCCTGCACTTTTTGGCGTAAGGTTTCGACGCTGTCTTCAGGCCTTACTTTCACCCTCGACTGTCCGATCACAGGGCCTTCATCATAATTTTCATCGACGATATGTACGCTTGCGCCTGATTCTGATTCGCCGGCTTTAAGGACTGCCGCATGCACCCGGTCGCCATACATGCCACTGCCACCATAGGCCGGCAGTAAGGCAGGATGAATATTAAGAATGCGGCCTGCATAGCCGGCAAGTGTATCGGGGCCAATTTTCTTCATATAGCCGGAGCACACCACGATGTCAGTATTGGCCTGTTTTAACGTATTCACAATGGCGCTGTCAGCTGCTTCTGGCTGAGGATGAGTGCGGGAGGAAATATGAAATACCGGAACATGGTGGTCTACACACCACTGCTGAATTGCAGAGTCCTGATTGTTGGTGATCACGATACCCGCTTCAGCATTCAGTTCACCCTCAGCGATGGCTTTGAGAATAGCCCGGGCTGAGGAGCCGCCATGGGAGGCAAGGAAGCTAATTTTCATAGGCTGGTTTTATTCTCCGCTTGATCAGACCGGTGGTCAGGGCTATGCCGGCCAGAATAAGCGCGGCGCCGCTGCTCATTTTAAGGGTGATTGTCTCGGACAGGAATAAATACCCCCAAAACATGCCAAATACCGGAATCATATAGGTCAGAATCACGGTGCGTGCCACACCGATATTTTCCAGCAGGTAGAAATAAAGAATAAACGCCAGACTGGTACACATCAGCCCCAGGATAACGGCATTGGTCCAACCCTGGGTACTGATCGAATGTTCAGGCCAGAGAAAAATCGCCGGGGGAATCAGAAACAGGGCGGCAAATACCTGACAGCCAGTGGCCTGGGCGATGGCCGGTACACCAGGGACAAATTTACGAGAATAGTTGCCGGTTAGACCGTAAAAAAACGCAGCTCCCAGGCCGGCCAGTACTGGCAGCAGGATTATCTCGGAGGAAATGGATTGAGTATCCGTAATCATCACCAGTACACCAATAAAGCTCAGCCCAATACCCATGACGGCGGGCATGGATAAATATTCTTTCAGCCAGACCCAGGCAATACCGGCGCTCAAAATCGGTGTCAGTGAATTAAGAATGGAGGCGAAACCTGCAGTGGAAAACTGGGTGCTGATGGTAATGAGGGTAAAGGGCAGTGCGGTGCTGATCAGTCCCAGCACAACAAAGTGTTTCAGGTTTTTTATAAAGGGCTGCCACTGTCCGGCCCAGAGCATTATGGGCACAAGGGTGAAAGCGGCAATCAGGGATCTCACAGCGCTTAGGGGAATCGCGCCAAATTCATTGACGGAAATTCGTGCAAACAGAAAGGAGGACCCCCAGATAGCGGCAAGTATCACCATAATAATTAAAAATCTGATTTTCAATGCGTTGACTGCCTAGCGGTAAATGGCTTCCGGTCCGTATTTGATTTCCATCGCCTGCCGCGTGTCCCGGGTTAGACTTTTCACGACGAGTTTATAGGAATTATCAATCATGCGCTCTATTTCACCGCGCGGTAAATTGCCATCAAGATGTACGGTATTCCAGTGTTTTTTATTCATGTGGTAGCCGGGTTTCACCTCGACAAAAAGATCACGCAGCATCAATGCTTCTTCTGGTTCGCATTTCAGGTTGCTACACGTATTACCATGATTGATGGAGAGTGTGGCAAACATTTTGTGGTGTACCTTGAATACGGCTGGGGCCGGTCCGAAAGGATAATCCAGCGTTGCCTCCGGTTTTGCGAGTAAATAGTCTTTGGCGTGCTGATAATTCACGGTATCGCTTTAATCTGATAATTCTGAATATGACCAATGATAACCGCGTGAACTCGCGATTCGAAATGGAAACTATACAAAATTACCTTTTAACGGCAATAGATGTTTAAGCAGTCCGAGAGTCTCCTGTCGTTCCATGTTAAAATCCGGGTCTAATTCATAATAATCTGGAAAAAAGCATGTCTGAAGAATTTATAACGATTGATGAAAAAGCCAGTTATGGTATTGGCCGACAGGTAGGAGAACAACTGGCGAGCCAGCCATTTGATGGTATGTCCCCGAAAGCTGTCATAGCGGGCATAGCAGACGTACTTGAAGGAAACCCTACCCGCGTCAGCGAAAATGAAATCAAGGCAGCTATTGATGACCTCAACAAGCGCCTGATGAAGCAGCAAAACCAGGCAGCGGGTATGCAGGCAGAGGAAGGCGAACAATTCCTCAGGGATAATAGTGACCGTGATGAAATCACGGTGACTGGCAGCGGACTGCAATATGAAGTCATTGCATCCGGTGATGGCGAGTCACCCACATCCGATTCCACAGTGAAAGTGCATTATCATGGCACCCTTATTGACGGCACCGTATTTGACAGCTCAGTCAACCGTGGCGAGCCTATCGAATTTAATGTAGGCGGTGTTATTTCCGGCTGGACTGAAGCACTGCAGTTGATGAAAGTTGGCGACAAGTGGAAACTGTATATCCCTTACCAGCTGGCCTATGGTGCCAATGGTGCTGGCGGTGTCATCGGTCCTTACCAGGCACTGATTTTCGAAGTTGAATTACTGGGCATAAGCTAGGGGGCTTCCAGACGGTGGCGATTGTCCTTCCCTTTTCTGGTGTGCGACCACCGCCGCAACTGGCATCCCGGGTGGCGGCGCCACCCTATGATGTAATCAGCAGTGATGAGGCCAGGGAACTGGCACGGGACAATCCCTCCTGCTTTTTGCACATCAGTAAACCCGAGATTGATTTTAACCCCGATGTTGACCCTCACAGTGACCGGGTTTATCAGCAGGGCAGGGATAATCTTGTGCGCTTTCTTGCTGAAGGCACCCTGCAGAAGGACAGCGCCCCCAGCTTTTATATCTATCGACAAACCCTCACCAGCGAAGCTGGGCAGCATAGCCAGACCGGCATTGTTGGTCTGGTCAGTGTTGATGATTATGAAAGTGATGTGATCAGGAAGCATGAGTTAACGCGACCGGAAAAGGAAGATGATCGTGCCAGGCATATGCAGGTGCTGGCAGCCCAGACCGGGCCGGTATTCTTAACCTATAAAGCGGAGCAATCACTGGAAGCCCTCATGACACAGGCTAGTCAGGGAGCACCGGTGTATGATTTTCTCAGCGACGGTGTTCAGCATCAGCTCTGGACCCTGACGGATTCCGCGCTTATTGAAAAGATCAGTGCCGGCTTCAACAAAATAGACACTCTTTATGTGGCCGATGGCCATCATCGCTCTGCTGCTGCGGCGCGTTACCGCGCCATTCGACGTGCGGATAATCCCCATCATCAGGGCACGGAAGGCTATAACTATTTTATGGGGGTGATGTTTCCCCATGACCAGTTACACGTCCTGGGTTATCACCGGGTAGTGCGGGACCTGGGTCAATATACGTCAGCATCATTTCTGGCGGCCCTGGAAAAGGACTTCACGGTGCGCCGGTCTGACAAGCAGGCAATGCCTGAAAAACCGGGGCAATTCGGTCTTTACCTGGCACAGCAATGGTATCTTCTGACCAGCACGACCCGCCAGTCTGGTTCATCCGACCCGGTAGCCAGGCTTGATGTATCGATTTTACAGAGTAGCGTCCTTTCCCCCTTGCTGGGCATTGATGATCCGAGGAAGGATGCCCGCATTGATTTTATTGGTGGCATCAGAGGCGCGCAGGCACTGGAAAAGGCGGTAGACAGCGGCGACTTTAGTGCGGCTTTTGCCTGCTATCCGGTCACCGTTAGTGCGCTTATGGATGTAGCGGGTGCAGGTAAACTGATGCCGCCGAAATCAACCTGGTTTGAACCCAAGCTGAAGTCAGGGTTGGTGATTCACACGCTGGATTAATGCTAACAGGTAACAGGCATTGACTGATCAACACAGCAGTATGTTTGAGGATAAAGGCGCGTCACTTTTCGACGCGCTGCTGCCTATCGCTTTTCTTGTTGTTGGACTTTTCTTTTCTGTTCGTTTCTTTGGTGAGGACTCATCCTACGGACCCAACCAGATTATCCTGTTGTTCTCCGGTTGTCTGGCGCTGATTGTCGGCTTGAAGAATGACCAGCGCTGGTCCGACATGGAGGCGGGTGTTTATGGCGGCATGACCGTAGTTTTTGCCCCCAGTTTTATTCTGCTGGCAGTGGGTATTATGATTGCCACCTGGATCGCCGGCGGCGTGGTGCCCACCATGATCTATTTTGGACTGCGACTGTTAAGCCCGGATATATTCTACGCCGCCACCTGCCTGGTGTGCGCCGTCGTCTCCCTGAGTATCGGTAGTTCCTGGACCACAGCCGCCAGTGTCGGCGTGGCAATGATGGGGACTGCTGCAGGTCTTGGGTTGTCACCGGCAATCTGTGCTGGCGCTATTATTTCCGGCGCCTACTTCGGCGATAAAATGTCACCGCTATCAGACACAACCAATCTGGCGCCGGCAGTGGCTGGGGTGGATTTGTTCGCCCATATCCGTCACATGACCTGGACCTCCATACCAGCCCTGGGTATAGCCCTGCTGCTGTTTACCATTCTGGGTTTACTGGCAGAACCAGCAACAGACAGAAATGATCTGGAAATTATGATGGCGGTGCTGGATGCCAATTTCACCATTGCCTGGTATATCCTGCTACCGCTGGTACTGTTATTTATTCTGGCCTGGAAAAAAGTACCGGCCATGCCCGCCATTTTGATAGCCGCATTAACCGGTATTTTGTTCGCCTGGATTTTCCAGACTCCGGCTGCCGGTGCTGATGCCGGCACCGGCTCGAGCCTGCAGGTGATCTGGACCCTGATGTTTGCAGGCTACGAAGCCGGGACGGGGGATGCTGTTCTGGATGATCTGCTCAGTGGTGGTGGTGCGGCCAATATGTTGAACACCATCTGGTTAATGTTGTGCGCCATCTTTTTTGGCGGCGCCATGGAGCAGACTGGCCTGCTGGTTAAACTGATTCGGGAAATCATGAAGTGGGCTACCACCTCGGCAACCATTATTGCCTCGGCGGTATTTACCTGTATCGGTGCCAATATCATTACCGCAGATCAGTACATGGCCATTGTTATTCCCGGCCGTATGTTCAAGGTCGCTTTTCGTCATCATAATATGGCCCCGGTAAACCTGAGTCGGGTCATAGAAGATGCCGGCACCGTTACCTCACCGCTGGTGCCCTGGAATACCTGCGGCGCTTATATGGCAGCCTCCCTGGGTGTGCCTACCATGGTGTATCTGCCATTTTGTTTTTTTAATTTACTGATGCCGTTAATTTCCATACTGTATGGCATTGTTCATTTTAAAATTTTACCGCTGGATGACAATTTGATAGCAGAATGAAAATAATAAAAAAACCGGAAAATTTTTTCAGGAACCTGGGGATAAAAGCAGGGACATAAATTAATTCAATAGTTGGGTAAGAACGAGCGGGCAGCCTGATTTCAGAAACAAAGGGAAATAAAACATGAGTGAAGAAATATCTGAATCAAGCGATGAAAAGTTACCGGCGATAGAGTTGCCAAAAGCTGAATGGGATTCAGCCATGCTCAATCTGGCCCAGAGCCAGTTCCTGGGTGCTGCGCAGAAAATGGGGCTGGATGAAAATATCAGGGATCGTCTGTTATTTCCCCAGCGCACCATGATTGTCAGTTTCCCCTGTCGTATGGATGAGTATTCAGAAGTTGAAACGGTATTTGGTTACCGGGTTCAGCATGTGCTTACCATGGGGCCAACCAAAGGGGGAATTCGTTACCACGAAGATGTAAATCTCGGAGAAGTGGCGGCGCTGGCCATGTGGATGACCTGGAAATGTGCCTTGATGCATTTACCTTTTGGCGGTGCCAAAGGCGGGGTAAGGATTGACCCGCGGCAGATGAGTCGTCCGGAACTGCAGCGTTTGACCCGACGTTACACCATGGAAATCAGCAGCATGATCGGCCCGGATAAGGATATTCCAGCGCCGGATATGGGCACCAATGCCCAGACCATGGCCTGGATCATGGATACCTACAGCCAGCAACACGGTTATGCCATTCCTGAAGTGGTTACCGGTAAACCCGTTGTTCTGGGTGGTTCCCAGGGCAGGGAAGAGGCCACTGGCAGGGGGCTGGTCTACCTGATCAGGGAATCAGCAGAGCATCTGGGTATTGAATTGAATAAGGCAAAAGCGGTGGTTCAGGGATACGGAAATGTGGGACGACATGCCGCCCACTTTCTTCATGAACTGGGTGTCAGCATCATTGGTATCAGCGATGTCAGTTGCGGGCTCCACAACAGTAATGGTCTGAATCTGCAAAACGTCGATGACTGGCTCGAACAAAATGGCACGCTGCAGGGCTATCTTGAGGCGGATGAAATTAATAACCAGGAATTACTGGAACTGGAGTGTGACATTCTGGCGCCCTGTGCCTTGCAGAATCAAATTACCGAAACCAACGCGCCTTATATCAAGTGCAAAATTTTAGCTGAAGGCGCTAATGGGCCTACCAGTCTGGAAGCTGACCGCATGCTTACGCAGCGGGGCATTTTTGTATTGCCGGATGTGCTGGGTAATGCCGGAGGCGTCACCGTATCGTATTTTGAATGGGTGCAAAACACCCAGGAATTTTCCTGGACTCTGGAGGAAGTCAATGACCGCTTGCACAAGATACTGGTCAACGCCTTCCATCGAACTTTAGTGCGCAGCCAGCGTGATGGTATTGATATGCGCACGGCGGCATTGATTGAAGGGATATCGCGGGTAGCTGAAGCGAAATTGTTAAGAGGAGTTTTTCCCTGATTAGGGGTTTAAATTATTCAGCCATAAAAAAAGGAAGCCTTGGCTTCCTTTTTTAATAAGGCGAACCAGCTACAGGGAGGCGGCATGTGCCTCGGTGCTGGAGCTGAAGCCTTGTTCCATCCACTTCTCCCAGCGACTGATATTTTCAGGATCACGCGCACCGCAACCGCCATCGGAGGGTTTTAAATAGGAGCCATCTTCTATTTTAATCCAGCACAGAGCGCCACCAGGACGACCGCCGGTTAGCGGGCTGAACATGACGGTCACTTCGTCACCGGGTTTGAACGATCTGCCAGTTATACCATTACGGATAAGGGAAGGGGGCGCGCCGCCCTCAAAGCCCCATTCCACGACCTCGCCGGTATCACCAACTACATTCACGTAAAGCCAGGCATGAGGATTATTGAATGCCCAGCGCGCCACTTTACCCTGCACGACCATTTCAATGTCCTGATCGAACATGCTGAAAGAGTGGTGCGCCAGTACACCAGAGGCAAGAGACAAGAGGCAAGAGGCAAACAACACCAGTTTCAAACTAAATTTTTTCATGATGAGATCCCTTTAGTTAATTCTTGAAATATTTTTCTTGGCTGAAATTTTAAAATTTTCATAATAATTCTTGTCTCTTGTCTCTTGTCTCTTGTCTCTTGTCTCTTGGGTTTTTATTGTGCGTTCAAGACCGGATCAGAGAAAGGGTCAGGCGTCTGTCCGGGCAGCTCCGGAAACAGGGTGGCGCCGCGCGGATCCTTGTAGCCTGGTTCGCCGGGCAGATAAAAGTCGGTAAAGCCGTTTTCATCCAGATAGGAGTTGCTGCTGGATTCGCATTCCCAGTGCTGGAT
>JAUHWU010000030.1 GCA_030427065.1 Gammaproteobacteria bacterium
TTTCAGTAAAATCGTAACCCAGAGTTTTGGTGTTGATGAAACACCACCCGGAATCAACCCAGGAGGTTAATCCAATGTTTATAAGTAAAAAGCATCTATCCAGACGCACCGTATTGAGAGGAATGGGCACCAGTGTTGCCCTGCCATTTCTGGATGCTATGGTTCCGGCAGCTACCGCCCTGGCTCAAACTGCAGCCAATATTCAGCCTCGTATGGGATTTATCTTCTTCCCCCATGGCGCCGTCATGGAGCGCTGGACCCCGGCAACCACCGGCTCGGATTTTGTAATTCCTGAAATTCTTGCCCCTGTAGCCAATCACAGGAGCAAGATGACTATCGTTTCAGGCCTGCGTAACAAGCCGGCCGAAAGTAACGATCCTCATGGCATTGTTGCGGGTACCTGGCTGCGTTGTGTAGCACCAGGTGATGTGAGTGATCCCACCCGGGGAGTTACCGCAGACCAGATTGCCGCCCAGAAAATGGGCCAGGGCACAACATTCCCTTCTATTGAAGTGGGTACACCCTCGGGCGGGCCTTGTGCACCGGGATTTTCATGCTCATTTGGCAGTTCCCTGTCATTCCAGACACCGGAACTGGCCCTGCCTATAGAAAATAATCCGCGCAAACTGTTTTTCCAGTTATTTGGCCAGGGTGATAACTCGGCTGAACGGGCGGCAATTGTTAACGAAACCGGCAGCATCCTCGACTCAATAATGGGTGATGCCACTGCCTTGCAGAAAAAGCTGGGATCAGAAGATATTGCCAGGGTTGATACCTATCTGGAATCCGTACGCGAGATAGAACGCCGTGTGGAAATGATGAAAAGCCAGGATTTAAGCGATGTGGATATTCCTCCAGCACCGGTGGGTATACCCAGTGATTTTGAAGAACATCTGACTATCATGTTTGACCTTATTGCCCTGGCGTACCAGATTAACCTGACCAATGTGGCAACCTTCATGATGGAAAAAGAAGTCAGCATGAGAACCTATGCCAACCTCGGCGTCACGGAAGCATTTCATCCACTTTCCCATCATGGTGATGACCCCAGCAAGAAAGACAGGCTGGTTCGTGTTCAGGCATTCCATACCCAGGTGTTTAATGGCTTCCTGGACAAGCTGGATGCCATGAAGGAAGGCGATGGTACAGTACTTGATAACTCAATCATTCTGTTCGGCTCCAACATGAGCAACAGTGACAAACATAATCAGGACCCACTGCCCAACGCTGTGTTTGGCCATGGCGGCGGCACTATCAAGGGTGGTCAACACTTGCACTATGCCCAGGATACACCCCATGCGAACCTGCTGCTTACCCTGTTAAACAGGGCTGGCGTTGAACAGGGCAGCTTTGGCGATGCCACGGGTGAATTATCAGAAGTGTAAGCCTGCCACGCTGAAACCACTCATGTCTATTTGGCAGATTTAGTAGTTAAAAAGAGCGGAATAAGGATTCACCATTTTATGATACTGCGCTTCCAGTCAGTTCTGATAACCCTTACCTGGCTGGTCAGCAGCTCGTCCCTCTTTGCCCAGAACAATCTGGTCGATCTGGTTGCCGCTGGCGATCGAGACCAGGCCCTGACGATGATTGAGCAGGGTGCAGATGTTAACGCTCTGCAATCTGATGGTACCTCTGCCCTGCTCTATGCTATCTACCAGGACGACCTCGAACTGGTAACAGCCCTGGTGGCGGCAGGCGCTGACGTTAATCAGCGTAATGAATATGGCGCCAATACCATGGGTGAAGCTGCCATGTCAGGTAATACGGAAATCCTCAGGGTACTGCTGGCCAATGGCGCTGATGCCAATCTGCCTAACCTGGAAGGTGAAACGCCTTTGATGGTAGTTGCCAGAACCGGCAATGTTGATGCAGCAGAATTGCTCTTGGAATATGGTGCTGACATCAATGCCAGAGAACAATGGGGTGGTCAGACAGCTGCCATGTGGGCCGCATCACAACACCAGCCTGCCATGCTGGAAGCCCTGACTGGCCATGGCGCTGATATAGATATGAAAGGCTTTGCTCGAATCTGGGACCACACCATGATGAATGAGCCGCGCCCGAAAGACATGAACAATGGCGGATTCTCCCCGCTACACTATGCTGCTCGTGAAGGCTGTACTGAATGCATCAAGGTGTTGGCCAGGGGCGGTGCTGACCTGAACGCTATCGATCCCGATCGTGTTTCACCTCTTAATCTTGCCCTGATAAACATGCATTTTGAAACTGCGGTGGCACTGATTGAGGCCGGAGCAGATATCAATCAATGGGATATTTTTGGCCGTGCACCTCTTTTCAATGCCATTGATTTACACACCATGCCGACCGGGGGCAGACCTGATATTCCCTCCAATGATGTGACTACCGGTTACGACGTGGCAAAACTGTTACTGGAGAAAGGGGCGAATCCCAATATGCAATTGAAGTTGCGTCCCCCCTACCGCAATGCTGTATTTGACCGTGGCTCCGATAACCCTCTTTCCACTGGTGCTACACCGCTGCTCAGAGCCGCGCGTTCTGCAGACACAGCCTCGGTTAAACTGCTTCTTGAACATGGCGCCCTGGTGGATCTGCCGAATGCCAGTGGGCACACTCCTTTACTCGTGGTGTCCGGTATTCAGTGGTCAGCAGCGCCAACACGGGGACGTTTTAAAACAGAAGAAGAAAGCATCGAAACTATTCGGATCTTGCTTGAAGCAGGTGCCGATATTAATGCGCTCACCGGAGATCCTTCCATTCGCCCTGACAAGGATCTGGCCCTGGATAGCGCAGAAGGAATGGATCGGTATGGACGTGGCAGTGTTTTCGCCGATGGCCAAACTGCCCTTCACGCATCTTCCAAAATGGGCTGGAACAAAATCAGTCAGTATCTTATCGATAACGGTATCGCCCAGGAAGTAAGAGACAGTGCCGGACGCACTCCATTTGATCTTGCCATGGGTCGTTATTCTGCAGGCTTCCTGCAACCGCCTCCTGAGCCACTGCTGGAAACCGCAAAATTGCTGCAGGAAGCATGCATGAAGGAGGATAACTGTGTCATCAGGGAACCTGTGGATTTCGCTAATCCTGACGCCATACAGTAGTATTCTCTCGCCTTTTCAAGACCCGGAAATTTCAGCGCTTTACCTGATTGCAGTTTCCGTTATCATAGCCCGCAACATCCTGTCAGGAAGGCATCATGCCAATTGTTGAAGTCATTAATCTCGCTAAAAAATATCCCAGGCCGGATAAAAAAAATGAATTCTTTTACGCGGTCAATGGTGTTTCCCTAAGCATTAATAAAGGGCAGATTTATGGCATCCTTGGTCCTAATGGTGCCGGCAAGACTACCACTCTGGAAATGATCGAAGGTTTGACCGATATTGATGGAGGGCAGGCTCTGGTCGATAACCTTGATGTTGCCACACAACCCTACCAGGTAAAAAAAATTATAGGTGTTCAGCTTCAGGCCAACGAATATTTTGATCACCTTTCCCTGCGTGAACTGCTCTCACTATTCAGCAATTTATACGATAGAAATGATGACCCGGAAGAACTGCTGGGCAAGGTCAATCTGAAGGAAAAAGCCAATGCCAAACCGGCCAATCTTTCCGGCGGCCAGAAACAACGCTTCTCCATTGCCTGTGCCCTGGTTAATGACCCAAAGGTCCTTTTTCTGGATGAACCCACCACAGGTCTTGATCCACAGGCCAAACGTAATCTCTGGGATCTGGTGCGTCAACTTAATGATAACGGCATGACTATCGTTCTCACCACGCACAATATGGAAGAAGCTGAATTTTTATGTGATCGACTGGCCATTATGGACAATGGCAAAATCATTGCAGAAGGAGACCCTCAGCAACTGATTCTCAAACATGCCCCTGAACCACCTGCGGCACCGCTGCATGGCAATCTGGAAGACGTATTTCTCACGCTTACTGGCCATGATCTGCGGGAATAGCAGGATTTGCAGGATAAAAGAGGATTCCCATGAAAAAAATACTCTATTTCGCCAAGGTGATGCTGAAGATACATTCACGAGATCGCCAGGCAATATTTTTCTCGGTATTCTTTCCGCTTGTCTTCATGTTTGTGATCAGCTTTGCCAGTAATAATGATCCCGACCCAATCGAACTGGGTATTGTAAACAACGCCAACAATGCCTTGGCCAGCCAGTTCATTGCATCACTGGAAACCTCACAACTATTTTCTATCACCCTGGGAGAGGAGACTGCACTGCGCGAAGAACTGAGCGCCGGTGATAAATCTGTGGTACTGATACTGCCTGATGATTTTCGGGATAAAGGCAGCCCGGTTGACCTGACTGTCCTCATAGACGCAGCCCAGGTTCGTCAAGTCGCAGTAGTGCTCCCGGTACTTGAACAGGCACTGGTTTCGGTGGAAAGAAACCTGCGTAATATTGACCCACTGTTCTCTTTGAACATTGAAGATGTGCAGTCACGCACCCAAAGCTATCTTGATTTTGTGGTCCCCGGCCTGCTTGCCTTCAGCATTATGAATATTGGTGTTGCCGGCAGCGGCTTCAACATTGTCGAATATCGTCGCAAGGGAATCCTTAAACGACTTTTTGTGACGCCCATTGAACCCCGAGATTTTATTGGTGGTCTGGTACTTGCCCGTTTGACCATATGCCTGGTTCAGATTAGCGGCCTGATACTGGCTGCTATTCTTCTTTTTAACGTTATTTTTGTGGGCAATATCGCGTCGCTTTATGTCTTTATTGTGTTTGGCACCGTGATTTTTTTAAGCATTGGCTTTTGTCTTGGCAGCATTGCCAAATCCCAGCAGGCAATCATGGCCATTGGCAACCTGGTGACATTCCCACAGATGATACTTTCAGGTATTTTTTTCCCGATAGAATCCTTGCCGGAACTGGTTCAGCCTGTAGCCAGCTTTCTTCCCCTGAGTTTTATATCAAACGGCTTGCGGGAAATTGCTATTAACGGAGCCTCGTTGGCGGAGCTGTCCGGAGATATTATTGGTATGATCATCTGGACGGTGCTTGCCCTGGTGCTGGCAATTAAATTATTTGTCTGGAAGGAAGTCGCTGCCTGACAAACCACCAGGATAAAGGCAACCCCTTCAATAGCGACCCATTTTAAAAATCAGTGGAGTTTTCAATGTCATCAAGAAAGCCGGCCATACTTCTTGCCGAAGATAACAAGGCAAATCAGATCATCAGTAAAGCCATGATTGAAGCGACCGGGGCCTCAGTTGAGATTGCGGAAAACGGCGTGGAAGTATTGCAGCACTTGCAGGAAAAATCTTTTTATCTGGTACTGCTGGATTGCCAGATGCCAGTCATGGATGGCTTTGAAGCCGTTGAAAAAATTCGCGCTCTGGAAGATCAGGCTCTGGCAACAATTCCCGTGGTGGCTCTGACAGCAGATGCACAAAGTGACACTCGCGATGCCTGTCTCGAAAAAGGTATGAATGACTTTCTGACCAAGCCATTTACCATAGATCAGATCGCCCTAATGATCAGCAAGTGGACAGCTGAAAAATAAATCATCGACAAACCAGGTTACCCATGGATAAGACTGTCGATGTGCTAAGTGGATTATCGAAGCCAGCTACGCATGTAAAGTCACCTTTCTGCACTTCAAGAGTCCGGGTATCCTGATCAATTTCTGCCTGAAAGAAAACGTAATCGTCTGTAATCGCAATGCCAACCACGTTCTGTAAAACAGCATTTGGCAGCGGCCTATTATTTTCATCAACCAGACGGCCTATACCTATATTGATTACCTGCGTCGTCCAGCTAAGATTTACCACGTTGCCCGGGTATAGAGTTTCCTGATAAACACGATTATCCAGATCGACAAGCGTATCACTGATGGATTTCAGTTCTATGGAATAGGTCTGATAAGGTGAAACCGGAAGCAGCAGTGTTTCTTTCGCCTTCAACTGACCGCGAGCGACTCCATTAATGAGGACATTAATCCAATCAGGTGAGGTTTAAAGGAATTTTACAAAACCACTAATGAGAGTTTGAAAAAATAAACTAGATATCGACTCTTTCTACCACTGGAAACACCACCGTCTGACCAATCTGGATTTTTGCCGCTTCCACTTCCGGGTTATATTGTCGAAATAACCACATGGGTATCGAACGCTTTCTGGCCAGATTAACCAGGAAATCCCCTCTGCGAATACTGTGTTGTTCGGTTTGCCTGATGCGCCAGTTTTTGAAGTAGTCAGACTGCAGGTTACGATGAAACTGTCTTCGCTTGAGTTCAAACTCTTCTGCATTCACCTTGGAGAAGTCAAGTTTCAGGCGCTCACCTATTAATACCGGTTGTTGATATTCCATATTATTTTTGCGTCTGATATCCCACGCACGGATGCCCAGCCACTCCGCGTAATGCCCCAGCGTTTCTGCCGCCTGAATTTCTATACTGTTATCGCTGGCAACAGTGTAATCCGAAGGATCAGACTGTAAATCAGCCAACAGCTGTTGTTCATCATCAACATCATCGGTTTCAAGCGCCGTAGCAACAGTATCAAGCATCATTAAGTCGCTGTCTTCAATGGCTTGCTCACCGGCATTGATAGCAGATACTTCTTCCAGGTCATCTTCAACATTCAAATTGACCAGCGCCATTTCAGCCTCAGCTTTAACCGGTCCGTTATTGGCACTAGCATTAGCGGAGGCAACGACAACCTGCTCCACTGATTTGAGTTTGAGCATTTGTCCTGGATAGATAGTCTCTTTCCGATCCAGATTGTTCAGGGCCACAACCGTAGCCATCGGCACCCGGTGACGTTCTGCAATAATTGATACCGTATCACCATGCTGTACTTCATATTCTCCACTTGCGGGTATTGCCAGCGGTCCGCCATTGTTTACCAGTAATGTCGGAATTTCACCATCACGTTGCGGGAGTAATATAGTTTGTCCGACACGAATCCTGTTGCGGTCGCGTAACTGATTAATCGCAACCAGTTCAGAAATAGACGTATCATAGCGATCAGCAATGACCGAAAGGCTGTCTCCACTCCTTACCGTATAACTGACATCGGCAATCTGTTCGCCATAAAGCTCGGAAGCCGGGATTGCGTGAATAGCCGCTGCCAGATCATTTCTGTAGGAATTCCTGTCAATTTTCACAACGTAGCCCCGGGGGATACGTTTGGTCCCGGACCAGACTGCTGGCTGCAGGGCAGGATTATCCCGCTGCAGATCTTTAATGCTGACTCCCAGCGTCTCGGCCAGTAACCGGGAATCCACAAAAGCATCCATTTCAAAGCGCTGGTAGTCAGGTGCACGATCTTTGAAAATAGGGCCAAAAAACTCTTCTGAGCGACTATCCACTTCCAGGGCTGCCAGGAACTGTGGATAAAAGTTCCTGGACGCAAAACCAAAACGCGGCCCGCGATAATCAGAAATAATCTTGCCAATATCCATACTGGCCACGTCACGAACGGCACGGGCAATACCGTTTGCACCATGGTTATAGGCTGTCAGCGCCAATGGCCAGGATCCCAGAGCGTTATGATTATATTCAAGCAATTCCATGGCTCCATAGGTTGCCGCGTAAGGATCAAGACGTTGGTCAACCACATAGTCAACCTGCATAAACCGCTGGGCAGTCGCCCTGACAAATTGCCACATACCGGTTGCAGCAGCGCTGGAGTAGGCCCCCGGATGATAGGAAGATTCAACGTGGGGCAGAATCGCCAGTTCGACAGGCAAGCCCTTGGACCTGATCACTTCCTCGATGTGACTTCTGTATGCACCGGATCGTTTTATACCGGCAATAAACCGATCTGACTGACCAAGTTGCCAGCGAATATTAGCCGAGGCACGTTCCAGCCTCTCATTTGGTGTTTCTCTACCCCACAAATCCAGCAGGCTTTGCTGTGACGGAGTCAGGCCTGATCGCTTCCCACTTGCCAGCACCTTGAGATCCGCACTGATTGTTTCCCGAGTGCCGTTGATGACGTTTCGGTCACGCTCAAGTTTGGTATAAACAATGGAAAGATCATGAGCATCATGCAGAAAACCACTATTGGTATCTGCCTGGGTATAGACTCTTATCCAGAAATTAATTGCGGGACGAATACTGTCAGGAACGGGGAAATCGGCGCTGGCCGCCAACGTCGAAAATGGAAAATTAACAAGTAAAATCAATAATGCAGACGCTAAAGTCTGTTTTATGACGTTGCTTGAGAAATAGTGGAGTACGCTTCGTTTCACGGCGATAGGTTAAAATACAAACTATTGATTTACAAGCAAAAGAAGCACTGGGGATACTGACTCTCCCAGGCTAGATACAGATGCCTATCTGAACAAGGTTCAGACGACGACGGCCGGTGCATTGCGTGTGCATGGAGAGTTCCCTGCTTGCCTAATGGGTCATCGCATAAATGACATAATTCAGGCCAAACCGATACGCCAATGCTGTCATGGGCTCCGGATAACAGGGATCATCTGCATGCTCCCAGGCATCCCCCATATCCATATTGAAATTAATAGCGACCATCATCCTGCCTTCTTCATCGTAGACTCCTGCCCATTTCTGAGGACCTTCCATACGCGCCTGAGTCTGGCCACAAAATAAGTGCCGATCCCCTGGTATCTGGGTGGTTTGGTTAAGATCATAGAGGGCGTGAAAAATGGGATCTTCAGGTGTCAGGTCAACAATAGGAAAGCCGGGTAGTACACTCTGCATGGCTTTTACGACGACCGGCCAATCATTGCCATGAAAATCATCTATCACCAGAAAACCACCTCTCAACAGGTATTCCCTCAAACGCTCTGCCTCTTCCGGGCTGGGATTCCAGTAGCCCTGACCTATTTGCTGAACGAAAAGCCAGGGGTAGTCAAACAGGTCATCATCCAGCAACTGAACATGCTGGCTGTCATCGGCTACCTGAATATTGGAGAGTCGACGTACCCCGCGCGTAAAATGATATTCGGCCTGGGGATAATCAATCGCCCACCAGCCACGACGAAAGCCGCCACGCCCCCTGCCACGGGCACCGCCATCTGCGTATACCATCCTTGCCATATGAAATTCGGCTTCAGGGTCACGCCCAGGATCCTGCTGGGCGAAAAGAGCACCCGGGAAACCGATATAAAGAAGCGTGATAAGTAGAAGGAGATGCATATATCCACTGAACCAGCCTGATCAAAGGCAACGAGGTAAACAGATTATTGATTAGCGTTTGTAATGAAGAAAGCATAACCAGTTTGCTGACCGGAGTCACCCACTGGCTGATAATTAAAAAGATTCAAGCTTTATGACGTCATAAGCAGGTTCTTCGTAGGGATGGGCCGTCTTCAGAGCATCAACTGCCTGTTTGATAATCTGGTTTTTAACGACCATCTCTACTTTAAATTCCGCAACCTGCTCTACCTGCCCTTTTTTACCCAGAAACGGCGAACTGCTTTCCAGTCCGCGAAACTGACCGGTACCCAAAGACTGCCAGCAGCAACTGTCGTAGTCACCAACTGCCCCTGCTCCGACTTCAAACAGTGCCTGTTTAACGCTTTCCAGATGACTCTCTGGCACAAAAAAACTTAATTTATACATAACGCCAGCTAAACAGTACCGGGTGAACAAAAGCTTCAGGACAAGCTGAGCTGGCACTAATGAGTTGTTTAAGCGCCGGCAAAACGTGAATCATGGCTCATTTTTTCCACGAGTATGTCATACAGTTCCATAAACGATGAGGTTTGGTCATAGGGGACTTTAAAATCCAGGTTACGGGCAACATCACTGGCAGAAATCAGGCCACGAATCATATGAGAGGTGTTATCGATTACCAGACAATGGTGAAGATTGGTCAATTGCAGGGAAGTCAGAATATCGCCTATAGTTGATTGCTTGAGTTCTTCATAATCAAAGGCCATTAAGCGGGACTTGGGCGTCATGATATCTCTCGCAGTAATATTCGATATATCAAATCCCGCATCCAGGAATTTCTTCAGATTCTCCCTGGCCAGATCAGACACCGTCACCAGGCCCAGAAAACGCTCATCCTTATCAATAACAAATTTCAAGCGCACATGCGCCTTGGTCATCATCGTTTCTATTTCATGAATCCTGGTATTGGATTCAACAACATAGGCCTTGCTGGTATTAAAATCAGTAAGGACGTCCAGGGCTGATGATTGCAGGGTTGAGCCGCGAAATTTGTCCGGACGCTCAAGATGTTCAAAATCCCCTACTGAATATAATTTTAATAAATGCATGCTAAAGAGGTAGATCCTGATAGTTGATTAAACGTGTAATTCTACCTAAAAAAAACCACAAATAACTTTAACAAGTAAGTAATAAATGAGAATTTACCACGCTAGAGATTGGCTACAAAAGATAAGCAACAAAGCCAAATGAGCCAAGGAAAAACCCTGCAAAGCCGCTAACCTGCACCCCGCTGCAGACTATTTATAAACCTTGAGTTTCAAATTAAATCTTATGTTTGTGTAACTACACACCCTTGTAATGACTATCTTCGAACCGGTCGTTTCAATAATTTTCGCTGCAATGTTCTTCGATGCATACCGAGACTCCGGGCTGTTGCTGAAATATTGCCCTTGTTAGCATCCAGTACACGCTGGATATGTTCCCATTCCAGACGATCTACTGACGGCGGATCTTCTTCAGGTATGGCTTGTGGGATATCGCCAGCCACCAGAATGGCCAGTATTTCATCTGTGCCTAAAGGCTTACAGGCATAATGCACCGCCCCCTGTTTGATGGCGTTGACTGCCGTGGCAATACTGGAATACCCAGTCAGGATTAGCATACGGATATCCGGGTTAATTTTTTTTAGCGGTTGCAGACAGTCTAGTCCGGACTCCCTGCCCATCTTCAGGTCAATGACGGCAAAATCAGGAATATAATGCCGGGACTGGGCTAATGCCTTTTCCGGAGACGTTGCCTTCAACACCCGATAGTATTTTTTTTCCAATGCCCGCCCCAGGGTATCAAGAAATACCTGGTCGTCATCCACAATCAGAAAAGTCTGCTCAGTCACTACCCGGGTTATTCCTCTGTCTGCTCAAGTGCCTGCTCAGTTGGCTGATCAGAGACATGAGAAATATTATGTAAAATCGGCAGACGAATATGGGTCAGGGTGCCTCGTTCAGAGTGAGATGAAATACTGACTTTCCCGCCCATACGTTCAATACTCGCCTGACTCAGAATCATGCCTACGCCCATTCCCTTTTCTTTATTACTGACGATTTCCGAGCCAAGATAAGCCAATACGTCCTCATTAACACCTTCACCATAGTCACGCACCGTCAAAATCCAGCTTTCAGCATTCCAGTCCACGGTCATGTCTATCCCCTCAGGACTGGCATCAGCAGCATTGTTAAGAATATTTACAATAGCCTGTTGCAGGGTTGAATCCACATTGATCAGGGGAGATTCACCCGTGGCAATAATTTCCTGATGCAACCTGACTTCAGGTCGCAACAGGCTCCACTGTTCGAGTATCTGCTCTATAAATTCCGGAATCGCAGACTGTCTTACCATCCCGGCATTTCTGAGATCGGCTCTTTTTACCATTTCCTGCAAGGATTTTTTGCAACTGACAAGCTGCATTTCCAGGGTAGCGATATCTTTTAAAAGGGCTGGATTTTGCTGATAGTCGTCAGCCATTTCTTTTACCAGAATAGTCATGGTATTCAACGGTGTACCCAATTCATGTGCCGTTCCCGCTGCCTGCGTTGCCACAGCCAGAATCTGTTCATTGCGCATATTCTCTTCACGATAATCATTCAGTTTTATGTCCTGGGATCGTATTTCCGCCGCCATTTTTACGACAAAATAGGTAATCAGGGCCGCACTGACAATGAAATTACACCACATGCCGATGATGTGCAGATTGGGCACGCCCCCCATTCTGCTCATATCCATATCAGCGGGCATAAGTATTGACAAGGGACGATAAAAAAACAGCAGGAAGGTATAACAGGCCAGTGAAATTCCTGCCACGGCCCAGGTGTAGGTCCAGGGAAGAATAGCTGCAGAAATTGTTACAGGGACAAGAAAAAACGACACAAACGGGTTACTCGCCCCGCCCCCGAAATAAAGCAGGACTGACAAACCAAGTACATCGAAAAGCAGATGCAACAGGAACTCCTGATCACTGACCATGGGTTGATGCAGCAGTCTGAAAACGACCCATGCATTGATGATCAGAATAAACCCCATAACAGTTATGATCGGTGCGAACTCAAGGCTGTAGTCAAGTAACCAGGCCGCTGCCAATGCCATAAGCTGACACAGGAAGACTATAAGTCTTATTAATAGCAGGCGCTGGAGGTTGAGCTGCGCCGCTGCCAGTGGGAAAAAACGTGTGTCTGCCAAACCCGGAACCTGCATGACGGTGTAAAGGAAGGCTATTCTCTCAAAATCTGGCACTGGCACCAATAAAAGTAAAAAGCCGTATTTGCGATGGGATCAATTCAGGCTCGGGGATGAAATTCACCTGATCACAACAGGCAATAGCATGGCCTCCCCCTTTCCGCCAAATTCCATTTTATGGCAGTTCTGCCAGAAGTATTCCTGAAATATCATAGAAGAAAAAATACTGGAAAAAATCTGGTATAAAGGCAACTACAGGCAGACTTTATTTCAGGATACCCCAATGCAAAATAGTTTTTTAACGTTGAGCACCGTTTTCATTTCCGCAGTATCTCTCTTCCTTGTTTCCTGCTCAGAGTCCTCACCCCCCCAGCAGAGTGCCGCCCCTGCCATCACCATGACTGCTGAATCTTCACCCTTACCCTATAACAATGAAATTACACTCAGAGAAATCATGAGTTCACTGGTTGATCCCCATGCTGATGCGCTCTGGAATGCGGTACGCGTGGTCGCTGACAGTGATGGCATTACCGAATATGCACCTGAGTCGGAAGAAGACTGGAATGCCTTGCGCATCAGCGCGATGTCGATCATTGAAGGCGCCAATGCCTTGATGGTGCCTGGACGCCGCGTCGCTCGCCCCGGAGCTGTCGGTGAATTTCCGGAGTATGAATTTACGCCCGAAGAAGTTGAGGAAAAACTGGCTGCAGACCGACAATCCTGGGTGCAATTCTCACGGGGCCTGCAGTATGCTGCCTTTGAAATGCTGGACGCCATAGATAGCCGTAATGCTGATCTGCTGAGTGAATATGGCGCGGCTCTGGACGAGGCCTGCGAAGCATGCCATTCGGTTTACTGGTATCGCGCAGGGATATAATCCTGCTCTTTATTGGCAGCTAAACCAGGAAAACACTGATGGATTTGTTATACCAGGCCTTACCGGAAATGATTGCGACTCCGATCGGCGTCGTGGTTAGTGGTGTCGGTGCACTTCACATCGATAGTCGGCGCGAACTGAGTAACAAGAAAAAACGCGCTGAAATCATTCTCTACAATATCTTCGGAGAACTGGAAGATAATTTCCTGGCACTGGAAAAAGCCAAGCCGGCTTACGAAGAAACCGATTACGGAAAAAGCTTTTACATCAGCACTATAGCCTGGAAAACGGCAACCACCGGTGGCGACCTGCCGGATATCATTGGTTTTGAACAGGCGGATATCATTGAAAACCAGTATTCAATCCTGCAAAGCCTTGGCTATTACGTCAATCTGATGACACAACTCTGGTTTGCCCCGGACAGCATTGAGGGAAAAAAAGACATGCAGGAAGGATTTCGCAAACACATTATCAATGGCTTACAGGAAGCTATTGAATATCACCCCTACGTAATTCAGAAAATCACCGAAACCCATAAAGCATTGAAGCATTGAAGCATCAAGAATTGGGACATTAAAGGCTTAAGCTCTGTGTTTTTTCTACCAACAGATGCGACAGGACAGTAAAAAAAACAGCAAGGAAAAAATTCTCAGTTCAGCCAGACTCTGGCATTTCTGAACATCCGCATGGTTGGGCTGTCTTCGCCCCATTCGTCCGGTCGCCAGGAGTTGGTGACAGCACGGAATATCCTTTCCGGGTGTGGCATCATGATAGTGACACGACCATCAGTATTGCACATGCCGGTAATGCCTTCCGGTGAACCATTGGGGTTGGCAGGATAAGTCCCGGTTAGATTTTCATAATTATCTACAAACTGTAAGGCAATATTGCCACTCTGCAAGGCTGCTTGTTGCTGCTCGGTAGAGCCAAACTCAGCTCGCCCCTCACCATGAGCACAGGCAATGGGAAAGACGGATGCGGCCATATCGGTAAAAAATGCGGAGGGTGAATTTGCTACCTTCACCAGCACCGTTCGACCCTCAAACTGCTCAGACCTGTTTCGCACAAAACGTGGCCAATGGTGTGACCCCGGTATTAACTCATGAAGATTGGACAACATCTGACAGCCATTACATATACCAAGAGCAAGGGTGGATTGTCTGGCGAAGAAGTTTTCAAACTGATTGCGTGCCGCCTTGTTAAATAGAATTGATTTTGCCCAACCTTCTCCGGCGCCAAGCACATCACCATAGGAAAAGCCGCCACAGGCAACCAGCGCATTGAAGTTATCCAGCGTGACGTCGCCACCAATGATGTCACTCATGTGGACATCGAAACAGTCGAAACCAGCGCGGTTAAACGCTGCCGCCATTTCCATCTGTGAATTAACACCCTGCTCGCGCAGAATCGCGATTCGTGGACGTGCTCCCAGCGCAATGTAGGGATGACTCACATCTTCTTCAGGATTGAATGTCAGTTTGGATTGCAGGCCTGGATTATCAACATCAAGGATGCCGTCAAATTCTTCCTCTGCGCACTCGGAATTATCACGAATGGACTGAAGCCGGTAACTGGTCTGAGACCACAGACGCTGGAAATGGGTCCGCGTGTTATCAAGTAAGGTCTCACCGGCCAGTGAAAATGTAATAGTTTCATCCTGATGAGGAGCCCCCAGATCACAGAGAATATCCAGTAAACCGGCTTCATCTGCCAGCTCTCTGAAACGCTGCAGATTGGCTTCACTCACCTGAACCACTGCGCCCAGTTCCTCATTAAACAGGGTATCCATCGCATGCCCCTGACTGGCGGCATCATCAAGCCTGATGTTTAGGCCACAATGCGCGGCAAAAGCCATTTCTAGCAGGGTGACAAAAAGCCCACCATCAGAGCGGTCATGGTAGGCCAGTAATAAATCTTCCTGCAGACAATCCTGAATCAGGGCAAAGAATGCTTTCAGATCACTGGCACTATGGACATCGGGCGCCTCTGTGCCAATATGTTTGTATACCTGGGCCAGTGCCGAAGCACCCATCCGGTTGGTTCCCAGACCGAGATCCAGCAGGAAAAGCCGTGAGTCACCCTTATCCAGACGTAATTGCGGTGTCAGCGTCTTGCGAACATCCAGTACCGGCGCGAACGCGGAAATAATGAGGGATAAAGGCGCAGTTACACTTTTCTCCTCGATCCCGTTCGCCCCTTGTTGTTGCCAGACTGTGCGCATGGACATGGAGTCTTTGCCTACCGGAATGGTGATCCCCAACTCCGGACATAATTCCATACCGACAGCTTTCACCGTTTCATAGAGATTGGCATCTTCGCCCGGATAACCTGCAGGCGCCATCCAGTTTGCAGACAGGCGAATATCACTGATCCGCTTGATTCTTGCACAGGCAATATTGGTGATAGCTTCTGCCACAGCCATTCTGCCAGAGGCTGGTGCGTCAATAAGAGCCAGTGGGGTTCTCTCCCCCATGGCCATGGCTTCACCGTAGTGACTGTCATAGGACAATGTCGTAACTGCTGCATCAGCAACCGGCACTTGCCAGGGCCCTACCATTTGTTCCCTTGCCACCATCCCGGTAATACAACGGTCACCAATTGTGATCAGGAAGCTCTTGCTGGCTACTGCCGGTAGTTGAAGAATACGTTCAGCGGCTTCATTAATATCTATCGAACTGAGCTCAAAAGCGGCATGTGCCGGTTTTACGCTGCTGACATCCCGGTGCATTCTTGGTGGTTTACCAAACAGCACTGACATGGGTAAATCAATGGGCTTGTTGTTGAAATGGGAGTCTTCCAGGGTCAGATGATGCGCTTCAGTGGCTTCACCGACGACAGCAAAAGGACAACGTTCCCGGGTACAAAAAGATTCAAACAGGGCCATTTTTTCTTCAGATACTGCCAGCACATAACGTTCCTGTGCTTCGTTACACCAGATTTCCAGAGGCGACAGTCCGGGTTCTGCATTGGGAATATCTCTGAGGCGGAATTTGCCTCCACGGTCACCGTCCTTGACCAGTTCAGGCAAGGCATTGGATAAACCTCCCGCCCCCACATCATGAATGAAACTGATGGGGTTTTCATCACCCATCGCCCAGCAGCGATCAATAACTTCCTGACAACGCCTTTCCATTTCAGCGTTGTCGCGCTGCACTGAGGCAAAATCAAGGTGCTCGCTACTTGCTCCCGAGGCCATGGAAGAAGCTGCACCACCACCCAGGCCAATCAACATGGCAGGCCCACCCAATACTATGAGTCTCGCACCGACCGGAATTTCTTTTTTCTGCACATGGCTGCTACGGATATTACCCAGACCACCGGCGATCATGATGGGTTTATGGTAGCCGCGCACGCCATCGGGTGCCTTTTCTTCATAAGTGCGGAAATAACCGCAAAGGTTTGGTCGTCCAAATTCATTATTAAAAGCGGCACCGCCAATAGGCCCCTCCAGCATGATATCCAGCGCTGAAACAATATGGCCAGGTTTGCCATAATCTGTTTCCCAGGGCTGTTCAAAACCGGGAATTTTCAAATTTGAGACTGAAAAACCACTCAGACCTGCCTTCGGTTTGCCGCCAATGCCGGTTGCGCCTTCATCCCGGATTTCACCGCCTGACCCGGTGGATGCCCCGGGGTAGGGAGCAATAGCGGTGGGATGATTATGGGTTTCCACTTTAATCAGGACATGAATATCTTCTTCATGGAAGGTAAATTGTTTGTCCAGAGGATCGGGAAAAAACCTGCCGGCAGAAAAGCCTTCAAATACTGCAGCATTGTCCTTATAGGCCGAAAGAATACCCCTGGAATTATTTTCATGGGTATTTCTGATCATGGCGAACAGTGAATGCTTCTGATCTTTGCCATCCAGGGTCCAGGAGGCATTAAAAATCTTGTGGCGACAGTGTTCGGAATTGGCCTGGGCAAACATCATCAGTTCGATGTCATTGGGATTTCTGCCCAGTTCGGTGAAACTTTCAACCAGGTAGTCTATTTCATCTTCAGCCAGTGCCAGCCCCATGTCACTGTTGGCTCCCGCCAGTGCTTGCTTGCCGCCACCAAGGACGTCCACTTCGGCCAATGGCTTTGGCGTGGAATGGGAAAACAATGAAGCGGCTTCTTCCACTGAGCCCAGTATTGCCTGTGTCATTCTGTCATACAGGCAGGACTGCAATACCCCGGTATCAACCTCACCATCAGTCTCAATATGATAGGCAATGCCACGCTCAATCCGTTTAAGTTTTGTCAGACCGCAGTTGAGTGCAATATCGGTGGCTTTACTGGACCAGGGTGAGATGGTTCCCGGCCTGGGTGTGACCAGAAAAAATAACAGGTTTGGGCTTGCAGGGGGGACTGCCTCCTGGTCCAGGCGCGGCCCATAAGTCAGCAGCCGGTTAAGTAAACCTTGTTCTGCAGGGTCCAGATCCGCATCAAGATCGACAAAATGGTAATAGCAGGAATGAATTGCCTTTACCGCAGGAAGGGATGACTGGATGGTCTGGAGCAACTTCTGTCTGGAAAAAGCAGAAAGGGCTGGTGCGCCACGCAAGGTTAGCATTGCTTACTGAAATTCCCTGACGAATGGATAAAAAACGAAGACGATATATTACTAAAGATGAAACTTCATTTATATAACAATCCGATGACAAAAAAATTCCTGAAATGGATAAGGGACGATAAAGCACCAGGAAGAATAATTTTTTAAAAGCCCCTATCGCCAAACTGGTGCACCCATTGTGCGGCGCACCAATTGCCGCGTTGTTTTGGTGCGCATCCATGGCTCATTTACTCCCCATCACCTTGGCGAATAAAAAAAAGTCACATATTTACTGGGCTTCAAAGGTTTTTGGAAAGTTGGCACGCTAACTGCATTACCTATAGTGATGGTAAATATCATTTCCCCCCTTTAATGATAGTGACATCTTTATTTCCCTTAATGAGACCCCCCTAAGTCTCTTATTTTTTAGGCCCCTGCCCCCAGGGGCCTTTTTTTTTATACCCGAATTTACTCTGACTGGATTTCTGCCAAATCGCCGGATGGCGCTTCCCTTATCCGACCTACAAAATCCCCCAACACAAAGAGGCTTCATACCATGACGCCTTCCCTTCACTGCCCACCTTTATCATTTATCCTTTATCCTTTATCCTTTATCTTGCCTCTTATCTCTTCTTGTCTCTTGCCTCTTTCTTTCGCCTCTTCAAATCTAGCCGCGCTGGTTTGTATATCGTCGGATGGCGCTTCGCTTATCCGACCTACAAATATCCCCAACACAACAAGGCTACATACCATGACGCCTTTCCTTCACCGCCCACCTTTATCCTTTATCCTTTATCTTTTCTCTTATTTCTTCCTACATCTCCTTCAACATCGCCACATCCTCTCCAAACTGGTTCTCAAACTCTGATTTAAAGAACTGGCCCAGCTCCCGATAAAAACTGCGCAGTGGCGAGGTATCACGCCAGGCCAGGGCATGTACCCGGTTGATAGGTTCACCGGCAATACTGACAACACTTAATTCATCCCGGTCCATTATTTCAGAACGTATATACAGTGCCGGCAGGAATGCCACACCCATTTCCATGTAAACCATCTGACGAATCGAATCCAGACTGGTGCCTTCATAATCACGCAACATCTCAGCATTGAATTGTTTGCAAAGATCTTCCACCTGACGAAATAACAAATGATGCTCTTCCAGCGTCAGCACTTCCAGACCTGACAGCTGATCGCCTTTAATGGTTTTGTTTTTTGCCAGGGGATGCCCCTTGTTCATGACAAGATAGAGCGGCTCCTGAAATAATGGCATCACCGTAATCCCGTCTTCTTTCAACGGCAAGGTTGTCAGGATAAGGTCATAGCGACCACCATAGAGCCCGTGAGCAAGGGCATCGGGCACTTCTTCGCGAACGAAAAACTTCACCCCGCCATATTTTTTATGTACCTGGGGCAGAATCCACGGCAAGGCATAGGGCCCAAGTGTTGTGCTGGCACCAAGACGAAAGGTGCCATTAGGCCCTTTGGTGACAAAATTCGCGGCATCAACAAAGGTTTCAGCCGCGTTGACAGCTTGCTGCGCATGCTTAAGCAGGTCTCTGCCCAGAGGCGTCAGGTTAACCCCTCCGCGGCTGCGTTCAAACAGATCTACATCCAGCGATTCCTCGAGCTTGAATAATTGGGCACTCAGGGAGGGCTGACTTATCATCAGTTCGCGGGCGGCTTTTCTAAGACTGTTATGCTTGGCGGCCACAAGATAGTAGCGTAGCTGCTTAAGTGAAATATTCAGATCATTCATTGCTATTACCAGACACACAACTTCGATAGATGAAAGGGTTTTCCTATCACTAATACTATATTTATATTGAATAGGTTTCACTATATTGCCATCAAATAAAAACAAAAATAATGATATTCCTGTTACTAACCAGCAGGATCATCAAACTTCACATTTAAATACACCAATTAAACAAAGGCGAAAGCCTTGAGACAGACTGAGGGATTGACTATGGAAAAGATTATTAAAGGTATCGCTGAATTCCAGAAAAAGGATTTCAAGGAACGTGAAAAATTATTCAAAATGCTGGCTAGCGGGCAGTCGCCAGAAGTCCTTTTTATCACTTGTTCAGACTCCAGAATTGACCCGGGAATGATTACCCAAACCGATCCAGGTGACCTGTTTATCTGCCGAAATGCTGGCAATATCGTCCCCCCTCATTCAATGAACACAGGTGGTATAACCGCTTCAATTGAATATGCCCTAGAGGTACTGGGTGTCCGGGAAATTATTGTATGCGGTCATACTGATTGCGGGGCAATGAAAGGTGCCATGAATCCAGACTCAGTTAAATCGCTTCCCCATGTCTCAAACTGGCTCGGACATAGTGCTGCCGCCCTCGCCCGTGTCAAAGCCAGGCATAACGAGATTGGCCCCGATAACTTATTGGAAATGATTCAGGAAAACGCATTGTCACAACTGAAGCATCTGGAAACTCATCCAAGTGTGGCAGCCAAGCTGGCGGTAGGAAAAGTACGTTTACATGCCTGGGTTTATGACATTGCCAATGGTGAAGTGACTTGTCACGATGCAAAAAGTGACAGTTATATTCCCGTTGAAAACTGGTACGCACAAGACATTAAATCAGCCTGAAAATACAGAGAAGTTTTAGATAGAAGCTGTCCATAATAGTGTGGGCAGCTCTCTGCATCTTATCTAATCCCCACTTCCCTGAATACCTTAATAATAGATACATCAAGGGTATACCAGAAAAAGTAACATCTCTTTTTTACTCTACCCCCTTCTCACTCAAGTTATCTTTATTTACTAAACATGAGTTTGCTGCAGCCAGTGTTTCAAGTGTTAGTTGTTTTCATTTCTTTTCACTTGTCCATTGCATCAATCAAGAGGTTTAACAGCACTATTATTGAGAAAACCATTGGCAAAAGCACACCACCCAGGTGATAGGAAAATCCAATCGCAATATTCAATATATGTATATATTCTTTTCCTTAATATTTTTTTCCATTATACAACCTATGAATCTCCCTCGGAATACCAGGTGAAGTGACACCCATTTTTCCGATTTATTTAATTTAGATAGAGTAAAAATATAATGAACAATCTACTAAAGAATGCAAAATATGACTTGCCTGCCAGCATCGTGGTGTTTTTTGTTGCACTGCCTTTATGCCTGGGTATCGCTCTGGCATCAGGGGCCCCACTTTTTTCAGGCATAATCTCCGGCATTGTTGGCGGAATTATCGTGGGCATGGCCAGCGGATCTAGCCTTGGCGTTTCCGGGCCAGCGGCCGGACTTGCTGTGATCGTTTTTGCCTCTATCGAATCTCTGGGGGGATCCTTCGAAGCATTTCTGGCTGCCGTGGTTGTTGCCGGCTTTATACAAATGGCATTAGGTTTTGCGAAAGCCGGGTTTATTGCTTATTTTTTTCCCACCTCCGTCATTAAAGGGATGCTGACAGGGATTGGCTTATTGATTATTCTGAAACAGATTCCCCATGCTCTGGGTTGGGACAGTGATGCTTTCGGCGACTTTTCTTTTTCGCAAATTGACGGTGAAAATACGTTTTCCGAGATTTTCAGGGCATTCGAGTTTGCGACTCCTGGCGCCGTTATAATCTCGATTATCTCACTGGCAATATTAATTTTTTGGGATACGGTTCTTGTGGCTAAAAGTAAAGTTTTTCAGTTGATTCAAGGCCCATTGGTAGTAGTAATTTTTGGAATTCTGATGAGCTATTTTTATCTAAACCAGATACTACCTTATAGCCTCTCAGCAAATCAGTTAGTAAATATACCGGTACCAGATGATATAGGTGGCTTTTTCGATCAATTTTCTCACCCGGAATTATCAGCTTTTTTGAATTTAGAAATCTATAAAATCGCTATTGTGCTGGCTATTGTGGCCAGTCTTGAAACGCTTCTTTGCGTAGAGGCAACTGACAAGCTTGATCCTTCCAAACACGTCACTCCCACTAACCGGGAACTTAAGGCACAAGGGCTGGGTAATGTTGTTGCAGGCCTCATCGGTGGCTTACCTGTGACACAGGTGATTGTGCGCAGTTCAGCGAATATCACCTTTGGTGCCAGAACCAAGGTCTCAGCCATTGTGCATGGTTTCTACTTACTGCTAAGTGCATTGGTCATTGCGAATTTGCTCAATATGATTCCATTAGCCAGTCTCGCTATAATATTAATTATCGTTGGCTACAAACTGGCTAAACCCGCCCTTTTCGTGCAAATGTATAAATTGGGTTGGGAACAGTTCATACCCTTTGCGACAACTGTAGTAGGGATTGTCTTCACCGATCTTTTGATGGGTATTGCGATTGGTGTCGCATTCAGTGTTGTCTTTACGCTTCATCACAGCTACAGAAATTCACATCACATGAAAGACATCACAACTAATGAGAATGGCCAGCAAGTACATCATCTTGTTTTCGCAGAGGAAGTTTCATTTTTCAATAAAGCAAGTTTGAAAAAAGCCCTATCACTATTACCCGAAAATTCAAAAGTCATTATTGATTGCACTAATTCCAAATCAATTGCTCATGACGTTATTGAATTAATACAGGATTTTGAAAATAATTCGGCGACAAAGAATATTGAAATCGAAAAAATAAATTTTATTGAACCTAAGGCTGCATAAATACAAATAGTGTCTGGATTCTAAATCCTTAACCGGCTTTTCAAGAAGAAGTTGTCCAGATCACTGCATTAGCACCCGATGGCGCTGGCGTGAAGATCTCTCACCTTCCTTAAATGGATACTTTCGAGTGAGAGTCTTCAAGCCAGATGTACAATTCCTGGAATACCAAGAATCAATTTTGCCCAATTTAAGAATCCCGTGTGAGTTATCAATCCGCCAGGGGTTGTGTCACCAGCAACACAGGATTAATAGCTCACATTCCTCCTTGCCATTGGATTTTCCTCCTGGCCAATTGCTTTACAGAAATTAGTGCCCGTGATGATTGGCATGCTCTCTGCACTGATCGGTACTCACTATGATCTATTGCTATGAATCCATTCAGGTCGACTTCACTCGGGATGTCTGGCAAAGCCAAGCGATACTAGTGTAGACTGCCACTTCACCAATAATCCGCTTTATTTATTTCTGTAACCGTTTGATTTTTTCCCTGCTCAGATGGGCCAGACTGATTCTGAAAGAAAAGTAATTCCTGTTGCTTAATTATTGTTTCCATAATTTGGCGATAAGCTTTATCTTCAGATTCAGTGTATAACGTGAATTGCTCATATACTTAGCCCCGATACGGACAAATTGACAGTGCATTATCCACAAAGGTGGAGCAGTCCTAATTGGCTGCACAAATAGCTTAATGAGCTGGTAAGGGTTAAAGATTTCTTTATAAAAATAATATATAAATCAAAGTCTTATATTTCCAAGGAGTACAATCTTAATGATTAAACTGGATACCAGCCATTTACGGGGTGATATTTATGGTGGTTTGACGGCTGGCGTCGTTGCACTCCCACTCGCCCTGGCAATGGGTGTGGCATCAGGCCTTGGGCCTATCGCCGGGCTTTACGGTGCTATTTTTGTAGGCTTTTTTGCCGCTCTGTTTGGTGGAACAGAACCGCAGATTTCAGGACCGACTGGCCCCATGACTGTTGTCTGTGCCGGCCTGGCGGCCAGTATATCCTCGCATCCAGACCTTATGGGCAACACCAGCCTGATATTCACGGCCATCATGATGGCCGGTCTGTTTCAGGTGGCTTTGGGTATGTTCAAGCTGGGTGAATATATTCGCCTTGTCCCCTATCCCGTCATTAGCGGCTTTATGAGCGGAATTGGCGGCATTATAATTATCCTTCAGATCAGTCCAATATTAGGCCATAGCGCACCAGCAGGTACCGTAGATGCCTTGTTCTACACACCAACTGCGCTATTGGATATTAACTTTGTCGCCTTGATTGTCGGCGCTCTCACATTACTGATAGCCTACAAATGGCCCGCCAAACTGGGAAAATTTGTCCCAGGTGCACTGGCTGCTCTTGTGATCGGCACAGCGGTAAGCCTAATCATCGGTGGCGCACCAATATTGGGCAGCATTCCTTCGGGCTTGCCGCAAATCCATCTGCCGGAATTCTCTACCATTTCATTCTTCATGGTTGCCGAAGCCGCTTTTGTTCTGGCATTACTCGGCTCTATTGACAGCCTGCTGACCTCACTGGTTTCCGATAACATGACCCGTAGCCGACATGACTCCAATAAGGAACTTATTGGCCAGGGGATTGGTAATGCAGTAGCCGGATTCTTTGGCGGAGCACCTGGTGCCGGGGCAACGATGCGTACTGTCGTCAATATCCGTACCGGCGGGCGGACTCGAATTTCAGGCATGATTCATGCCCTGGTTCTGCTCGGCGTTGTGTTGGGCCTGGGTGCCTATGCAAGCTATATTCCGAACGCCGTACTGGCCGGCATTCTGATCAAGGTAGGGCTGGATATTATTGACTGGAACTACATCAAGAATGCTCACCGCGGTCCTCGCTGGGATCTGGTGTTGATGCTGATTGTAGTCGGACTGACTATCTTTGTTGATCTTATTACTGCGGTAGCTGCAGGCGTCATTCTGGCCTCCATTGCTTTCGTGAAACAGGTTGCCAAGGATCAGATGGAACGCCTGCAGCAGACGCATATGATCCGCCACAATGCCTCTGATCGTGAAATTGAAATACTGGATATCCTGGGCGACAAGGTCAATATTTTTGACTTTGCAGGTCCCATGAGCTTTGGTGCTGCGGCTGATCTGGGCCATCATGCTCGCTCCCAGCTCGAGGGCGGCGCGCTTGCCCTGATTCTTGATTTCTCCCGTGTCCCCTTCCTTGATGTCTCGGCGGCACTGGCCATTGAAACTGTCGCCAGGGATGCAGCTCAAAGCAAACGCAAGGTTTATCCCTGCGGCATGAGTAAAGAAGTGGAAGATACCCTGAGCTCACTTGAAGCCGACAAGCATATCGACCCAAGTAATCACTATAAAACGCGGGAAGAAGCCCTGGAAGCGGCACTGGCTGATTTGGGAAACCCGGGCAATACGGAATTTAATACCCTGGCTACTACCTGATAAAACTGTTCCCTTAAATAAGCCCAGGCAAATCGACCGGGCTTTTTTTTGTCCTGACCAAGTTTGAACGTAGAGTAACATTCTAGCTCGATACAATGACCACATTATTCATTGTAGTCTTTTATAGCTTCCTGAAAGCGACGCCTTTTCAGTTGTTCAAGTCATAAAAAAACCGGTGCTGAAACCAGCACCGGTTTTTGTTTTTTACTCTGTAAATATTACTTACAGTTCAAAGTCTACACCATAAGAAACAACGAATTTGATTTCGTCATTATCACGTGCTGGCTGACTTGCGTAATCTTCAAAACCATCACCATCATCGTCAGTGCTCAGTGAAGTCATGGAAACCATGGCACTGAAACCATCTTTGGCAATGCTGATGTTGTAATCAAAGTAATCGTCAGTTACACCGTTAAATGAGTAAGCGAAATCACCTTCATGGAAGCCGGCGTGAAGACCAAGCTCGGCACCACTGGCCAGCGGAATCGTGTAATCAATAGAGGTGTAGGAAGCGGCACCAAAACCGAAGTCTTCACCAGGACCTTCATCTGGCTCTGCATTGGTCAACAAATACAGAGTCAAACCCAGATTACCTATGCCGATGGAACCGTATACTTCACCGAAGTCATAGCCAGCATTTTCGTCATAGTTGTAGTACAGGTAACCGACGTCATAGGAGAAAGCATCTGTTTCGCCTGCGAAACCGAAATACATGTCATGCTCATAAGAGTAGGCATCGTCAGAATCATAAGCAACATTGGACACCCAGGTGCCAGCATAAAAACCTGACTCGCTGGAGTAATCAAGACCACCCTGAACGGCTGATTCATTGATGCTCTGAGTCAGACCACGCCAGAGGTAATTATTCGTAACACTTACGTTGCCAGAAAGCTCAGCATAAGAAGGTGCTGAAACAGCAGCAATTGCCAGAGTCAGAGCTGTCACAGCCAGTGGCTTTTTGATCAGCGAATTTTTCATATTTTTCTCCTAAAGAGTCTTGAAACCCAAGACTGGTCAAATGTATTTTTTATCCAGGAAAACATTTATTTCCTGCTCTACTCTTAGCAAAGACCTTGCCAACTTAGTTATCTTGTTGTTTTTACTTAATTTTTATCGATTCAGAAGAATGCAATAAGTGTGTGACACTGTTAAAAGAGGGGGTATCGCTTTACGCTGGTGCGCATAATGGGGCGTTAGCATCATACTGGTGCGAATTGGAGAAAAGTTTCGGGAAACGGGGACTTTCAGGAAAAATTTCTGGCGTTTGAAGGAGGTTCAGGAAAACGTCAGGCAGGTCAGATCACGTTATTCTTGTCTTCCATGGCCAGTTTTTGCAACAGGCACCAAACCACAGCAATAATAATCAGACAAAACGGTAAGCCCATGCTGACAGCACCCGCCTGCAGCGCATTCAAGCCTCCTAACATAAGCAGAATTATAGCCAGAAGTCCCTCCATGCTGGCCCAGAAGATTCGTTGCCCAACCGGCGGATTGGGATTGCCGCCCGAAGTCAGCATATCGACAACAAATGACCCTGAGTCCGATGATGTGATAAAAAAAACGGCAACCAGAAAAATTGCCAGACTATTCACCATACCTGAAAAAGGAAAGTTTGCCAGCAGCGCATAGATGGCTGTAGCCGAGTTCTCCTGAACAGCGTCAGCCAAGCCCGGCAATTCAGTACCCGTACTAAAAAGCTCGATTCGTAATGCAGCGCCGCCAAAGATACCAAACCACATCAGACTAAGAAGTGTAGGAATGAACAGCACACCCAACACAAACTGACGAATAGTTCTGCCTCGGGAAATACGCGCTATAAACATACCAACGAAGGGCGACCATGATAACCACCAGGCCCAGTAAAAAATCGTCCAGGACTTCTGCCATTCAAGGTTCCTGAAAGGATGTGTGCTCAGACTTAAACCGGGCAAGCTCTGTAAATAATTGCCCAAAAGGTCAGGTAATCCTCTCAACAGTGCTGATGTTGGGCCTGCAATCAGCACAAAGCACAAAAGCAGCAAGGCCAGCAGCATATTGAATTCGCTGAGGCGCCGTATACCTTTAGTTAAACCCAGAACCAGGGATGTCATGGCACACAAGGTAATCACAACAATAATGATGACTTGCGTATCAATGCTGACAGTAGTTCCAAATAGTTGCGCCAGACCCGCATTAATCTGGGAAGCGCCAAGTCCAAGGGAGGTTGCCAAACCAAATAATGTGCCAAGCACAGCAAAGATATCAACGAGTTTCCCTGGCCAGCGATGGGTTTGTCTTCCCAGCAAAGGGGCCAGCGTTGATCGCATGGCCAACGGTTGATGATAGCGAAAATGGTAGTAGGCTAACGCCATGCCAAGCACGGCATAAATCGCCCAGGCATGAAGGCCCCAATGGAATATTGACAGCCGCATCGCTTCTCTGGCGGCGGCAACTGTCTCAGGCGCAGCCTGGAGTGGAGC
>JAUHWU010000031.1 GCA_030427065.1 Gammaproteobacteria bacterium
TAGCGAGCCGGAGTCATGATCAGGCATGAGTACCCGGGCATCTATAACCAGGATGTATTTTTCCACATGACGCTCTTTCTCCCGCAGCGGTAGTCTGCCATTGGGGCGATGATGTTTGAGCGTTTCTTGCCAGCGTTTGAAAAACTTGTCATGGTTAAGCTGCTGGTACTGTTTGATACCACTACCTGTATCAGTCCCGGAGGTAATGCCTTCAAAATGAATGATGCTGGCATTGGGCTGGTAATACACTTTTTTACCGGATTCGCGCACCCTGAATGCCAGGTCCGTATCCTCGTAATAGGCGGGAACATAGCGGGTATCGAATTTACCCAGCGCCCTGAATTCATCAAGGGCAATCATCAGGCAGGCACCGGAACAGTAATCGACCTGTCGGCAGTAACTGTAATGGGGATGATTGGGGTCTTCACCGCGACCATAGTTCCAGGCAGAGCCATCACGCCAGACGATACCGCCGGCTTCCTGCAGAGTCCCGTCAGCAAAAACCAGCCTGGCGCCAACCAGGCCTGCATCGGGAAAATCGGAAAAGGTCTGCAGTAGCGCCGCAAGCCAGTGCTCCCTGACTTCAGTGTCATTATTGAGTAGCACCAGAAACTCACCCCTGGCAGCGTCAGCGCCGTTATTGCACGAGTGAATAAAACCCTGGTTTTCTGCATTCCTGATGACGGTGATGCCGGTAATACCGGAAAGCATCTGCCTAGTTTTATCACAGGAGCAGTCATCAACCACAATCACTTCAAAAGAAATGTCATCGGCATGTTCCAGAATGCTCTTCAGACAATGGAAGGTGTAGTGATACTGATTGTAAACAGGAATAACAATGCTGACTTTTGGCTCAGCAAAAGTTGGAAAGGCCAGGGCGGTGAAGTTTTTGGAAATAGTCGTCTGGGCTTTTATTTCTTTTGCCCGACTGAGGTGGGCAGCAATTTTGTCCTGCAGTCGAGCTACGATTCCGCCAATGCCGTCGGTGCGTAAAAAATATCGCAGTTTGGTGAGTCCTCTTAACGGCCGTGTCAGGCGCCAACTTTTGCTGCAATAAATAACCTGTAATTCATCCTGCAAGGCATGGTTATAATTTTTCAGCGCAATAACTTCGTGCTCAGCTTGGTGCAGATCCTCTTCAAGCATTTTCTGCCTGGCTAGATCCTCTTCAAGCATTTTCTGCCTGGCCTGAGACTCTTTTTCGAGTTTATCCAGATTTCCTCGTAAAAGTTGAATATAAGCGAATTTTTCCTTTATATTTTCTTCCAGGCTGTCGACTGTTTTTTCAAAAACACCCAGGCGGGGAAATTCCCGGCTGCGATTGATCAGGGCCAGTAGCATGTGCTCAGGCCAGCGCTCTAGCCATTTTTTATAAATGGCCAGACGAAACGCATCTATATCCTCGTCACTATTTTCCATGGCGCCAAAACCGCTACTGCTGGCAACCCGATAAGTAGCCGTGCACTGATTGTTAAACAGAAATTTGTGGTTAAGCGCAATCTGAAGCCAGAAGTCCCAATCCTCAAAACGATCAAAGTCAGGATCAAAGCGATAGCCTTCAAGGAGCAGGCTGCGCTCGAACAGCACTGCGTGGATGGGAATAGTGTTTTCAACCATCAGTCGCACTGCATCAAATTCGTGAGCAAATGACGGGGTATCTTCAACCACGCCATCAGTCATCACCCTAACCGCACTGTAGGCAAGTCTGTAGCCTTTCTCTTTGCTCAGCGCAGTAACAAGATTGGCTATATGAGGAGGGTCAATAGAATCATCATCATCAAGGAACAGACAGTAATCGCCCGCTGCCTTTTCCAGAGCCAGATTGGCGGCGTGGGACCTGCCATGTTCCCCGTTGTTATTGACCCAACGTATTGCTGAACTACCGGATTCATTGAATTCAGAAGAAAAGTCTTCGCCGCCATCGTTGACGATAACAATTTCAAGAGGGGCATGAGACTGCGCCAGGACCGATGCAACGGCTTCCTTTAATAGTGCTTTTCTGTCTTTGGTGCGGATCAAGACAGAAACAAGAGGAGTGGCATTCATGGCAGGAACCAGAGTCGGGCGATGGAACTAGGCCGCCAGACGCGTGATATGCACCGAAAGTATTTCGCCGATGAAGTCGAGGAATAACGTATCGAGACTGGAATTGAAATGGTTATGTTTATCACTGCCTATCACCAGAATCGGCGTGCTGTATTGATCAGCATTACTGATGCTGTCGCCCGGGTGAACCGGAATGATGGCTGCTGATAAAATCTCTTTCTTGCTGGCAGGAAACAGCAGTCGCGCCTGTTCAGGAGAAAGCTCGCAGCAAAAAGTGCGTTTTTTTTCAAAAAGTTTGCCAAGCGTTTCACGGGTAGGTGCTGCTGCCAGAATATGAATACCTTTTTCGCGGGCAGCGTTATCAGGCTTATCAGCAATAAACAGCAGGTTGCTGGCATCGGCTGAAAATTCGCTCTTCAGTGTATCAGCGATAACGCTTGATAGGCTCTTCAGGCTATCAGTTTTCAATAATTCCAGAATAACTATGCGGGTTTTCTCAAACAGGGCATCATTTTCTTCAGCATTAAAAATAAAATTATTGATATTGTTCTGCAGGTCCCGGTTACGCTCGCGGAACAGGGTCACCTGTCTTTCAAGCAGGGAAATGGCACCTCCGCTGACATGGGGAATAGTCAGTTCCAGTAAAAGGTCAGCTTTGCGGTTAAAGAAATCGGGATTATCGATCAGATACTTGCTTACCGATTCGTCATCAAGGGTTTCAGCTGGCATGATTTCATTGCTGGTATCTGACTTCATATTTCAATACTTCCTTCGAAGACTGTCGTGGCAGGTCCGGTTTTAAACACCGGGGAGCCTTCCCCCTGCCAGTTGATGTGCAGTGATCCACAAGGCAATTGCACTTGAACCGTATTGTCGAGCAGACCCTGACGAATACCCGCAACCACTGCAGCGCAGGCGCCCGTACCACAGGCCAGGGTTTCTCCAGCACCGCGTTCAAAAACCCTGAGCCTGATTGTACCTGTATTAACCACCTGCATGAAGCCGACATTAACGCGGTTGGGAAAATTGGCATGGTTTTCCAGCAGCGGGCCCCACTCACTTACGGGCGCCCCATCTATATCAGGAACAACCAGAACGGCATGGGGGTTGCCCATGGACAGCACAGAGAGCTCCAGCTGTTCACCGTTTTCAAGCTGGACTGGATAAGTTATCGCTTCGGCATTGGCAATAAAGGGAATTTCTGCAGGAGTAAAAACCGGCGCCCCCATGTTTACTGTAACCAGGCCATTCGCCAGGGTCTGGCAATGCAGTGTGCTGTTATTGACCAACTGCAGGGTGAGTTCGCTTTTGCTGCCCAGTCTTCTGGCCTGTATAAAAGACGCTATGCAGCGCGCGCCATTGCCACAGTTTTCTGCCTGGCTGCCATCGGGATTGTAGACCAGATAGGCAAAATCATGTCCCGCAGCAGTGGCGGGAGCAACAATTAGCAACTGGTCAAAACCAATGCCGGTATGACGGTTGCCAAGCTCGCGAATCTGATTCGGACTCAGGTTTATGGACTCGCTGACGCCGTCAAGAACAATAAAATCGTTACCCAGGCCATGCATTTTAGTGAAATTGAGAGTCATGGTTGGGCTCAATCCAGCGGGGTTTCCAGAGCCAACTGGTCTTCATAGGTTTCCCTGCGCCTGGCCAGATGCAGCTGATCACCATCTACCAGTACTTCGGCGGCGCGATTGCGGGTGTTGTAGTTGGAGCTCATGGCGAAACAGTAGGCACCGGCGGAGCGCACTGCGAGAAGATCCCCGTTTTCGATAGCCAATTCACGCTGGCGTCCGATGAAATCACCGGTTTCACAGATAGGACCGACCAGGTCATAGCTGTGCACTTCAGCATGCTCATTCACCCTCACCGGAACCACATCCATCCAGGCCTGGTAGAGTGCAGGACGAATGATGTCATTCATGGCAGCGTCGACAATGGCGAAGCGGTGCTCACCATTGGTTTTGATATTGTTTACCCGGGTCAGCAAAACACCGGCATTGGCACAAATTGATCTGCCCGGTTCCAGCACCAGAGTCAAAGGTCGATCGCCGAGCACCTGCCTTACCGCCCGAATCAAGTCCTGGGGTGCCGGTGGTGTTTCATCCCGGTACTGTACGCCCAGACCACCACCGATATCCAGATGCCTGATGCTGATACCTTCAGCTGCCAGTTCATCTATAAGCAGCAGGGTTCGTTCCAGTGCCGCCAGAAATGGATCGATGCTGGTAAGCTGGGAGCCGATATGACAATCCAGGCCGACCAACTCTATGCCTGCCATGGTGCTGGCCTGTCGATAGAGCAGGCGTGCATCTTCCATGGAAACGCCGAATTTGTTTTCTTTCAGGCCGGTAGAAATATAGGGATGGGTTTTGGCATCGACATCCGGATTGACACGAATGGAAATCGGCGCGCGCAGACTTCTTTCAATGGCGACAGCGTTGAGTTGTTCAAGCTCCAGTGGTGATTCAACATTGAAGCAATGAATGCCGGCATCCAGTGCTGCATGCATTTCCTCAATTGTTTTGCCAACACCGGAAAAAATAACACGGCCTGGATCGCCGCCAGCCGCTATCACGCGAGCCAGTTCGCCACCGGAAACGATATCAAAACCACTGCCCAGCCTGGCCAGTACGCTCAGCACTGCCAGATTGGAATTGGCTTTTACCGCATAACAGACCAGGTGACTTGATCCCGCCAGTGCCTCTTCGTAGGCGTGATATTGCTGTTCCAGTGCTGCACGGGAATAGACAAAACAGGGCGTACCAAACTGCTCTGCGATTTGGGTAAGTGGTACCGCTTCAGCATAGAGCTGATTGTTTTCTAAAGTAAAATATTCCATGGCCTGGCAGGTTTTATGGGTTGTTATTAGCAGAGGGTGGGGGAACCAGAGGGCCCTTCTGTCCGCATCCTGTCAGTCCGAATCCTGAAACCAGGCACAGACTGATAAACAATACTGACAGCAGTTTTCTCATTACCTTTTTTATCCCGTGCACCTTTTTTGCCGCTATTACAGCGATTGCACTTCCTATATCTCTAGACCTGAATCAGGGAAACCTTGATCCAGCAATAAAATATTCAGCTAAACAATACGCCTAATGTATTTAATTCAAAGAAGCGGCGATTATACTGACTAATTGAGCCAGCAACCAATCGCTGATTACACTATAGTCATTGTTTGACAGGCAAAGGCCGATATACTTGTACTTCTTGTTCTACCTGAAGAAAACAGGCCATCATCTTTTTCGGAGTATCGATAAGCATGTCAGATCAGAATTTTAACGCCCGCTATGAGCAAACACTGTTTGCCATAGAGGAAGCCGTCGAGGAAAGTGGGGAAGATCTGGATTTTGAATCCGTTAACGATATTCTTACCCTTACCTGCAGTGATGGTTCTTCCATTATCATTACCCGACAGTCTGCTACGCAGCAGTTGTGGCTGGCGGCCAGAAGTGGCGGATTTCATTTTGATATGAATGATACCGGCTGGGTATGCGACTCCGATGGACAGACATTATCAGACAAACTGTCGGCAATCTGTCTTGAACAGGGTGGTGTCAGTATTGAGTTCCCATGAGAAATGTTCTGGTTCATGCCCATATTTTTAAAAATGCGGGAACTACCTTTGATTTCAGTCTTCGCAGAAGCTTTGCCGATGCCTTCATGGATCATCGCCAGGATGAGCTTTTCCTGAAAGGTAAAAATGCGTATCTGCTGGAAACCCTGCAGCAAAATCCTGCACTTAAAGCACTGTCTTCCCACTCGCTGCATTTTCCCATTAAGGGTGATGAAGAAATAAAAATTTTTCCGGTTTATTTGGTACGCCATCCGCTGGCAAGAGTGTGGTCGGTCTATCATTTTGAGAAAAGACAAACAGGGGTTGATACCGAGGGAGCTCGCAGAGCCAAGCAGCTTGATCTGAACAGTTATGTGTCCTGGTATCTGGAGCAGGGCTCGCCCGCCACTATTCGAAATATTCACAGCATTTTTCTATCCGGCGATGGGCCCGCGCCTGATGCCATGCAAATAAAGTTTTCTCTTGCCACGCAAACGCTGGATGATCCGCAGATATTTATTGGCGTCGTGGAACGCTATGACGAATCCATGCTGATGCTTGAGCACTGTTTAAAGAAATATTTCCCGACCCTGGATCTTTCCTATCAAAGAAGAAATGTCAGTCCCGAGAGCAAATCGGAAGATTACATGGATTCAGTAAATGCGCTGCTGCAGGAACTTGATGATGAGGTTGCTGAAAAGCTTAAACAGGCCAATGCGTTTGATCTGGCTTTGTACGATCGCGCCAATCAGAAGCTGGATGTTGAAGTGTCAAAGATTCCTGCGCTGCAGGACAAAAAGGTGGAATTTGCCAATCGCTGCAGGCAACTACAAGAGTGATTTTGATGATCCTGTAGTTGCTGCGAAGATAGTTGCTGCGAAGACAGTTACTGTGTCAATTATCGGCACTTTATCTACTTGATCAGTAATTAATGATCAGGCGACATTGTGCATATAAACATCCTGCTGCGGATAAGGGATTGTAAGGCCGGCATCATCAAGATTACTTTTTATGGCCTCAATGAGATCCCAGCGCGCTGCCCAGTAATCTGCAGTATTTACCCAGGGTCTGACCACCAGGTTAACGCTGCTGTCAGCCAGCTCGGCAACGGCAACAACCGGTGCGGGATCAGCCAGAACACGTTCGTCCTTGCTTAAAACATCCAGAATAATTTCCTTGGCCTTGCCCATATTGTCGTCATAGCTGATACCAATGGTCAGATCTATTCTGCGTGTAGGCAGGGCACTGGCATTAACAATGGTACTGCCGAATACGCCTGAATTTGGCACGATGATGCGCTGATTGTCACCGGTATGCAGCAGTGTGCAGAACATGCCGATTTCATCTACCACGCCACTTACACCGCTGGCGGAAATAAAGTCGCCAATTTTAAAGGGCCTGAAAATAATGATCATTACGCCGGAGGCAAAGTTTGACAGGGAGTCCTTGAGCGCCAAACCAACGGCCAGGCCGGCAGCACCAAGAATGGCTAACAGTGACGTGACATTAACACCGAGTTGATCAACGGCCGCCAGAACTACGGCAACAAATAAAAGCGAATAAAGAATGCCGCCCAGAAATTTAACCAGCATTTCATCCTGATTGGCTTTTCTTAACAATTTTTTTGCAACATCGGTAATGGATTTAGCAATCCATTTTCCGATAATAAATATTGCCAGAGAAGTAATTATTTTTATGCTCCAGGGGATGATATACATACCTACCATCTCAGCATTAAATTCCACGGTGTTCTCCTGCTGTGTTTATTTATTGTGTTGTTGTTAGTGTTATTGTGAATACTGTTGTGAATCTTATTTTTGCTTAATGATTATCTTTGCATTCTCTATTGCCAGTTTTACCTGTTGCGGTGCAGTGCCACCGATATGATTCCGTGCATTTAGAGATCCTTCCAGACTCAATACTGAAAACACATCTTCCTCAATATCGGCAGAAAAGGATTGTAATTCTGCAAGGCTCATTTCGGCCAGATCTTTCTCTTTCTCCACACCATAGGCAACAGCTTTACCGACAACTTCATGGGCATCGCGAAATGCCATGCCTTTTCTGACCAGGTAATCAGCCAGATCTGTCGCGGTGGAAAAACCCTTCAGAGCAGCTGTGCGCATGCTTTCTTTTTTCGCCTTGATGGCCGGAATCATATCGGCGAATGCCTTCAGACAATCAATGATAGTATCCAGTGTATCGAATAAGGGTTCCTTGTCTTCCTGATTATCCTTGTTATAGGCAAGAGGCTGTGACTTCATCAATGTCAGCAGTGCTACCAGGTGACCATAGACGCGTCCGGATTTTCCGCGCACCAGTTCCGGTACATCGGGGTTCTTCTTTTGCGGCATTATGGATGAACCGGTACAGAATCTGTCCGGTAATTCAATAAAGTCAAATTGCGCAGACGTCCAGATAACCAGCTCTTCGGAAATTCTTGAAAGGTGAGTCATCATCAGGCTGGCAGCGGCGCAGAACTCGATGGCAAAATCACGGTCACTGACTGCATCCAGTGAATTGGCGGCAGGTTTGTCGAAGCCCAATAGTTCAGCAGTCATATTTCTGTCGATGGGAAATGAAGTGCCAGCCAGAGCCGCTGCCCCAAGCGGTGAAACATTAATGCGCTTTCTGCAATCGCGCATTCGCTCATAATCTCTCTGCAGCATTTCAAACCAGGCCATCAAATGATGGGCAAAACTGACCGGTTGTGCTGTTTGCAAATGAGTAAAGCCGGGCATGATGGTTTCGGTTTCTTTTTCAGCGAGACTTATGATGCCTTGCTGGACCAGCCTGATGGCATCAGATACCGCATCAATCCCTTCACGCATAAACAAACGGATGTCAGTAGCGACCTGATCATTTCTGGATCTGCCGGTGTGAAGTTTTTTGCCAACATCACCAATCTTTTTAGTCAGGGCCGCTTCAATGTTCATGTGCACATCTTCAAGGCTGACAGACCACTCGAAGCTTCCCGCTTCGATTTCATTCTTTATTTGCTCCAGTCCCTGGATAATTTTCCGACTTTCTTCATTGGTCAGAATATCCTGTTTTGCCAGCATGGTGGCATGGGCGATGGAGCCGGCGATATCGGCGCGGTAGAGGCGCTTGTCAAAGGTGACAGATGCAGTGAACCGTTCCACGAATGCATCAGTGGGTTCGGAAAAACGACCGCCCCAGGGCTTGTCTGTTTTTATATCCTGGCTCATGTGTAAGTACTTTCAGTTGACTAGGGAAATAACAAGCAGGCGATTATAGCAACCGAGGGGATGGTTGGGGTAGCTTCAGTATTGATAAAGCGTAAAATAGAAATCCCGGCTTTTCAGAGCCCACAGCCAGTTTCCTCTCGGTACTGGCAGCGTCAGTAACAGACCGCAGTAATATTCAGCGGTATGTATTGATAAGTTTTAATAAATAGTCAGAAAAGGGCGTAAGAGCAGTATCTATGAGCAAGGAAATTCTTCGAATCGCAACCCGTGAAAGCCCCCTGGCCATGTGGCAGGCAGAATATGTCCAGCAAGCCCTGCTTGATCGCTATCCTGATTTACAGGTGGAGCTGTTGCCCATGACCACCAAAGGTGACCAGATCCTCGATGCGCCGCTGTCCAAAGTCGGCGGAAAGGGGCTGTTCATGAAGGAGCTGGAGGTGGCCATTCTGGAAGGCAGGGCAGATATCGCCGTACATTCCATGAAAGATGTACCGATGTTTTTTCCCGAAGGCCTGATGTTGGCAGTGATTTGCGAGCGTGAGGATTTTCGCGATGCCTTTGTCTCCAACCAGTACGCCAGTTTTGAAGCGTTGCCAGCCGGGGCTGTAGTGGGCAGTTCAAGTTTGCGACGTCAGTGTCAGCTGAAGGCCATACGACCGGATATCGAGATCAGGGATCTGCGTGGAAATGTAAATACACGACTACGCAAACTTGATGAAGGCGAGTATGACGCCATTATTCTCGCTGCTGCAGGCCTGATTCGCCTGGGGATGTCAGACAGGATTGCCGCTTTTCTGGAAACCGCAACTTGCCTGCCGGCAGGCGGACAGGGCGCAGTGGGGATCGAATGCCGTATTGGCGATACTGAAACCCTGAAATTACTCGAAACGCTTTCCCATCGCGAAACCTCGGTGTGTGTGAATGCTGAACGTGCCATGAACACTTGTCTGAATGGCGGATGCCAGGTGCCAATAGCCTGCCTGGCAGAACTATCCGGCACAGGCAGTGAGGAAATGGTCCATATCAGGGGGCTGGTGGGTGAAACTGACGGATCGCAAATATTATTCAGCGAAAGAACCGGGCCATCCTCTGAGGCCAATGCATTGGGCAAGGCTGTCGCAGATGAATTACTGGGCCTGGGGGCAGACAGGATTCTGGCACAACTTGAGACGTCCTGACGCGCCATTTTCCATGTATTTTACTCGAAAAGAAAATTTCAAAATCCCAAGCCAGAAGGAATGCTGTAACTAATGCTTCAAGGCAAGGCTATCTGGATTACACGACCTGCAGGGCAGGCTGAAAGCCTTGTCGCGAGCCTGGAAAAAAGCGGTGCCCGTCCAAGGATGCTACCCATGCTCGCTATTTCCCCCCTTGCCCTGGATGAAAAGATCAAAGCAACAGTATTGTCATTGGACCAGTATGACCTGTTGTTTTTTATCAGCACCAATGCCGCGTCTCTGGGCATGGAGCTGATTCATAATTACTGGCCACAGTTTCCGGATCAACTGGCTATATACAGCGTTGGTCCGACCACTGCCCGGGTTATAGAAAGTTATGGCTTGAAAGCGGAGTTTCCAATAGAGCGCATGAGTAGTGAAGGGTTGCTGGACCTTGAGTCTCTGGCCCGGCTGGAGGGTAAAAAAGCCCTTATTGTCCGTGGTGTTGGCGGGCGTGAATTACTGGCTACTGCCTTGCGCGAACAGGGCGCATTGGTGGATTATCTTGAGTTGTATGAGCGTTCCCTGCCGGCATACGAGGCTGGGCAGCTGGCCACCAGCCTGATGAATGACCCTCCTGCGGCTGTCATTGTTACCAGTGCGCAAGCCCTTGCCAACTTTTCGGCGTTGCTGCGCCGGGATAATGCGCACGCAGAATCTGTGCCGTTGTTTGTGTCTTCAGCGCGTATTGCGCAGAGTGCTGCGGAATTGGGCTTTGGAAAGACTATTACCATGTCAGGAGCAGACGATAGCGCTATAATCGAAAGTCTTGAGAAACATCTTCACTGAGAACCGAATGGCCGATAAAGAAAACACGCCTGCACAGGATAAAAGTGGGCAGCAAAGCGCGGCGAACAGCGGCGATAGCGCCAAGGGCGAAATAACAGGTTCCGCAAAATCTGCCAGCACCCTGACTGCCTCTCCAGCGTACCGCTCCACCAGCAGGGCTGGCGGCATCTTCAGTCTGTTTCTAAATATCATCCTGCTGGCAGCAGTCGGTATTCTTGGCTATCTGATGTATGAACAGGACAAGGCCGTGAAGGTCTTGTTTGATCAGCAAAATAGTCTGAGCAGTCAGCGCAATAGTACCGGTGAACAGGTCAGCCAATTACAGGCTTCCCTGCAGTCACTGGAAAATCAGTTACAGGATCAGCTGGCAGAAACGCAGCAGGCATCGGCAACCCTCACCCGTAACCTGATCCAGGAATCAATGCAGGAACAGGATGCAAACATTGAGCGTCTGCAAAATGAACTGATCAGCACGCGCTTGAGAATAAACACCAATAATCCCGGGGCCAGTCAGCAATGGTTGCTGGCAGAAGCCGCTTCATTATTAAGGCTGGCCCAGCAGCAGATGGTGGTTGCGCGAAATATCAGAACCGCCCAGGCGCTTTTTATCGCGGCGGATGATGTCTTGAAGCAGATTGATGACCCGGCCATTTTTTCTGTGCGGGAAATTCTTGCCGGAGAGCTGGCGGCTATTCGTGGCGTTTCTGAAGCTCCGGTACAGGATATTTATCTGCAGCTTGGGGCGATTGCCCAGCAAATGGAATCACTGCAGGTAAATAATGATCTGCAGCAGCAGGTAGCGACCGGTGAGCGAGTTGCGCTGTTTAACAATGAGAGTATTGAAGAGCCTGGCTTGCTCTCACAATTTTTTTCAAAGCTTGGCAATGTAGTAAATCGGTTTCTTGTGGTCAGGCGACGTGATACGCCTCTTGATGCGCTGATGACACCGGGCCAGGAGGCGGCCTTGATGCAAACAATTCGCCTGCAACTGGAGCAGGGCAGGACCGCGCTGTTAAAGGGGGAGCAGGAAATATACAGCGCCAGTCTATTGCAGGCCCGCAAAAATATTGCCGACTATCTGTCTGGCGAAGCCGCACTTAAAAACAGCATTCTGTCGAGTCTGGATACGCTTATTGAGCGGCGCATTGTGACCGAAGTCCCACCCCTGGTTAGAACCCGAAGCGCACTTGATCAGATCATTCTGGCTGGTGAACTGGCCAGTGAAAGGACGCAGCCCCTGCCATGACTCGAGCTTTTATCTACAGTCTTCTTGCTCTGGGATTAGGTGCCTGGCTTTACGTCATGCTGGGTGACGATCCGGGTTATGTGCTGATCTCCTTTGGTACCTGGTCAGTGGAAAGCACCCTGGTTGCCCTGGTGCTGTTTCTGTTGGTCCTGCTGGTTCTGGTGTTTGGACTTTATAAACTTGCTACCTTGCTTAATCCCTTTGGTCTTTTGCAAGGGGATTCATGGTTTGGTGCTTCCCGGCGCAGAAAAGCGGCTGCCGCTGCCAGCGAGGAAGGCATGCGCCTGTTATTGCTGGGTCACTGGCAGGATGCCTATAAATTACTGGTTGAGAATGCGGGCAGAGTGGACAATCCAGTCTTCAATTACCTTGCCGCAAGCCTGGCTGCCTGGCAGCGCAAAGATGATGTCTCATGGAATTATTGCCTGGAGCAGGCTGCTCGCAAAGCACGCTCATCGAGCCCCGGAATCAAGACTTTGAAAGCCCTGCTTGAATACCGTTCAGGAAAAATAGAACAAAGCCTGGCAATTCTTATCGCCCTGGACAGAGAGGCGCCCGGCAGTCCCTATGTATTAAACCTGATAATGAATTGCTACGTCACTCTACAGGATTGGGACAAGCTGGGCGCTCTGATGCCTGCACTGGAAAAACATAAGGTTGTTAATGCGTCAGAAATGCTGCACCTGCGTGCAAAAATTGCCGCCCATAGCCTGAGTCGAATCACCATGCAAAACGGCGCTGCCAGTGCCTTACAAAATCAGTGGCAAAGCATGGACAAGGACGTAAAGCGCAACGAAGAAATGACGCTGGTCTACATGGACAAGTTGCTGGAATTTTCGCAGCCTGAAGAAGCCCTGAAAGTAGCCTTGGCCTTTCTTAACAAGCAGTGGAGCGACAACGTTGTTTTGCAAGCAGGGTATCTGGAAACTTCAGAGCCTGGCAAATTGCTCGTGCATTTGGAACACTGGATTAAGGAGCGGCCGAGTAACCCGGCCTTGATGCTTAGTCTGGGGCGCGTCAGTCTGCGCAATAAATTATGGGGAAAAGCCAGGGAGTATTTTGAAAGCAGTCTGCGTTTTTCCAAGAGCAAGGCGCTTTCTGCGCAAGCCAATGCCGAGTTGGCACGGTTGATGGATCACCTGGGAGAACATGAGCATAGTGCATCGCTTTACAGAAAAGCCCTGGCGCAGCTGGAACATCGCTTGCCTGAATTGCCTATGCCGGAATGACTTAAACGGAAAAAAAATAAAGGATAAAGGATATAGGTGGGCGGTGCAGGTTTCACTTTGCAGGTTGCAATTGAAAATAAGTAGTCCGCTTATATTGCATCAGATGCCTGGCAAGAGACCATCTTGCTTGTCTCTTGTCTCTTGTCTCTTGTCTCTTGTCTCTTGTCTCTTGTCTCTGGCGTGTCTAGTCTTCTTTACCGAAAATACCCAGTTGGTCCCAGATTGAATCAATTTTATTTTTTACGTCTTCCGACATGCTGATGGGGGTGCCCCACTCCCTTGTGGTTTCGCCGGGGAATTTTGATGTGGCATCGAAGCCGATCTTTGAGCCGAGGCCGGAAACCGGTGAGGCAAAATCCAGGTAATCTATGGGTGTGTTTTCTATGATGACCGAATCCCTGGCCGGGTCCATTCGCGTGGTCATGGCCCAGATTACATCCTGCCAGTTTCTTACATCCACATCATCGTCTGTGACGATAATAAACTTGGTATACATGAACTGTCGCAGAAATGACCATATTCCCATCATCACGCGTTTGGCGTGCCCGGGATATTGCTTCTTCATACTGACCACCGCCATACGATAGGAACAGCCTTCCGGCGGCAGATAGAAATCAACGATTTCAGGAAACTGCTTTTGCAGTATCGGCACGAAGACCTCATTCAACGCCACGCCCAGAATTGCCGGCTCATCGGGCGGCCTGCCGGTATAGGTGCTGTGATAAATCGGATCCTTGCGATGGGTAATTCTGTCCACGGTAAACACCGGAAATTGTTCGACTTCGTTGTAATAGCCGGTGTGATCTCCAAAAGGTCCTTCATCGGCAACTTCTTCCGGATCAAGATGACCTTCCAGCACAAATTCTGCCGAGGCAGGGACTTGAAGTGAATTGCCAATGGAGTTGGCGACTTCTGTCTTGCTGCCCCTGAGCAGTCCGGCAAAACCATATTCCGACAGGGTGTCGGGGACCGGTGTTACAGTACCAAGGATAGTGGCTGGATCTGCGCCAATGGCTATGGAGATTGGAAAGGGCTCGCCGGGGTGTGCGGTTTTCCATTCACGAAAATCAATGGCGCCACCACGATGGGCGAGCCAGCGCATGATCAGTTTGTTTCTGGATAGTAACTGCATCCGGTATATACCGAGATTTTGTCTATCCTTGTGCGGTCCACGGGTGATCACCAATGGCCAGGTGACCAGTGGAGCTGCATCACCGGGCCAGCAGGTCTGAATCGGTAATAAGCCAAGATCCACATCATCGCCTTCGATGACGACTTCCTGGCAAGAGGGGTTTTTCACCAGCCTGGGAGAGAGATATAAGGCATTTTTGAATTTGGGAGCCTTGTCCAGCAAGTCCTTCCAGCCAGTTGGTGGCTCGGGTTCCTTGAGAAAGGCCAGCAGTTTTCCAACATCACGCAAGGCGCTGACATCCTCCTGACCCATGCCCATGGCAACACGTTTCGGCGTGCCAAACAGATTGCCGAGGACGGGAATGGTTGAACCTTTGGGATTTTCAAATAACAGCGCTGGACCCTGCTGCTTGAGGGTGCGGTCACAGATTTCAGTAATTTCCAGGTTTGGATCAACTTCGGTGGTGATGCGTTTTAATTCGCCGGCAGCTTCCAGCGCCTGGATAAAGTCACGCAGATCCCTGAACATTACTGTGCCTCGGATAGGGTATTATGGAAAGGAAGTCGCAATTTTTTAAAACGTAATAGTCTCGAAACCCCTGGTCTCAAAATAAACCAGTAAGCTGAAGTCGAATTATTTGCGTTTCATTGACTGGAAAAATTCTTCGTTGGTCTTGGTGTCCTTCAGCTTGTCGAGAATAAACTCTGTTGCGGGAACATCTTCCATTGAAGTGAGCAACTTGCGCAGAATCCAGATACGTTGCAGTTCTTCTTCGGTGGTCAGCAGATCTTCACGGCGCGTTCCTGAGCGACGCACATTGATAGCAGGATAGACACGTTTCTCTGCCATCTTGCGATCAAGATGCAATTCCATATTACCAGTGCCCTTGAACTCTTCATAAATGACTTCGTCCATTTTTGAACCGGTTTCTATCAGGCAGGTAGAAATAATGGTCAGACTGCCCCCTTCCTCAACATTACGAGCGGCACCGAAAAATCGTTTTGGTCGCTCCAGAGCGTGGGCATCGACACCGCCGGTGAGTACCTTGCCTGAAGAAGGAATGATTGTATTGTAGGCGCGGGCCAGACGGGTCATGGAGTCAAGCAGGATAACGACATCTTCCTTGTGCTCTACCAGACGTTTGGCTTTTTCAATGACCATTTCAGCAACCTGAACATGGCGTGATGGCGGTTCATCGAAAGTACTGGCAACCACTTCACCACGAACAGAACGTTTCATCTCTGTTACTTCTTCAGGGCGCTCGTCGATTAAAAGAACAATTAGTCTGCAATCCGGGGAATTACGTGTAATTGATTGTGCGATATTCTGCAGTATGAGGGTTTTACCTGCTTTTGGTGGAGACACAATAAGGCCACGCTGGCCTTTACCAATGGGTGCAACCAGATCAATTACGCGGGAGCTTAAGTCTTCCGAGCTGCCATTACCGGCTTCAAGAACGATACGTTCATCGGGGAAAAGAGGCGTAAGATTTTCAAAAAGGATTTTGTGTTTGGAGTTTTCGGGTTTATCAAAATTAATTTCGTCTACTTTTAACAGTGCAAAGTAACGCTCACCATCCTTGGGTGGCCGGATCTTGCCGGCAATAGTATCGCCCGTTCGTAAATTAAAGCGCCTGATCTGGCTTGGCGATACATAGATATCATCCGGGCCGGCCAGATAGGAAGCATCTGAAGAACGCAGGAATCCAAAACCATCCTGTAGTATTTCAAGAACACCATCACCGTAAATGTCTTCGCCATTTTTTGCATGACGCTTGAGCATATGGAATATGACATCCTGTTTCCTGGTTCGGGAAACATTGTCCAGGCCCATTTCATGAGCGGCTTCGATTAATTCAGAGATAGGTTTGGTCTTTAATTCGGAAAGATTCATGGTGTAAATGCAGTTAATTTATTTTAGGAGGTGAACGGCGTAGTTCGGCTAATTGGAAGTTAAGATTTAAAGGTTTTCTAAATCAGTGACGAATTTATTTTGATTTTTTATTTTCTTGCGGGTTATTTGGGTTAATTGCTCTAGGAAAAGATGTCGGAAAGACGAGCAGGTGGGTAATCTATCACCACAATATGCAGGTGTCCAGAAAAAAAATGCTGATTTTCATGGATCAATTATTGGGCTATACAGCAGATAGAAAACAGATAGAGACACATGTGGTTTAAAAAATGGCTCTCAAGTCATCACTTTGTGTAAAAGCAAAGTCATACTCAAGAGCCATAATTTCGTTCAGTCATGCTGAACTCAATAGAAAAGAAAATTGATCAGATACTGCTATCAAGAAATGCCGCCAGCTGGGATTTTGATAATGCACCCACTTTTTTCGCGTCTGCATTGCCATTTTTAAACAGAATCAATGTGGGAATACCCTTAACATTGTACTTGGGAGCTGTGTCAGGATTTGCTTCCACATCAAGTTTGCAGATTTTTACTTTTCCGGCATATTCTTCAGCAATCTCTTCAAGTACCGGGGCTATCATTTTGCATGGTCCGCACCATTCAGCCCAGAAATCAACAAGCACAGGGCCGGTTGCATTGAGGACATCTTCTTCAAAACTGTCATCTGTTACATGGGAGAGGTTTTCGCTCATTATGGTTTCCTTGATATGGAGATTATTGATATAGAGGCTTTTCGTCAGTTAATAATAAGGGTAAATGGATACTATTCAAGTCCATGCCGGCAAAATTACATAAACTGTTACGGAGTCTATTGTGTGAATAGCTGACTACGGACTATTGATTCCAGAGTTCAGACTTAAGATTTTGCCAGGTTATTGTAATTGGCTATGCGGACAAGAATAAACTGTTTAACAGGAAAAAACAGAATTTAAAAAAGGGTCAGCCCGTTACTGAATCCTTTGTGCCGCCGTTTTGGCAAAATAGGTCAGGATGCCGTCTGCGCCCGCTCTTTTAATGCCCGTCAGTGCCTCGAGAATAATCTTGTCCTCATCCAGCCAGCCTTTTTCAAAAGCAGCGCATAACATCGCATACTCACCACTGACCTGGTAGGCAAAGGTAGGGACACCGAATTCGCTCTTCACACGTTGAATGATATCCAGATAAGGCATGGCCGGTTTCACCATGATCATATCTGCGCCTTCCGCCAGATCAAGAGCCACTTCGTGCAGCGCTTCATCAGAATTGGCTGGATCCATCTGATAATTTTCCTTGCTGGAAGCACCAAGGTTTCCTGCCGAACCCACCGCGTCACGGAAAGGACCATAAAAAGCCGAGGCGTATTTGGCTGAATAGGCAAGAATCCGTGTATTCACATGGCCGGATTCTTCAAGGATTGTTCGGATGGCGCCGACTCTGCCATCCATCATATCGGAAGGTGCCACTACATCGGCACCGGCCCGGGCATGGGAAAGAGCCTGTTTGACCAGCGTGTCTACGGTGACATCATTAAGCACATAGCCATCAGCGTCAATAATGCCGTCCTGCCCGTGAGTGGTAAAGGGATCAAGGGCGACATCGGTAATCACGCCCAGATCAGGGCAGCTTTCCTTGATGGTTTTAATTGCCCGCTGGGCCAGACCATCGGCATTGAAGGCTTCCTTGCCTGACTCTGTTTTGGTGGCCGGATCAGGCACCGGAAAAATAGCCATGGCGGGAATGCCCAGACTGCAAATATGGCGGGCTTCTTTTGCCAGTTCATCCAGGCTCAGTCTCTCAACACCGGGCATGGAAGCGACGGGCTCGCGGGAGTTACTGCCTTCGATGACAAACACCGGGTAGATCAGATCCGCAGGCGACAATAGCGTCTCGCGCATCAGGCGCCGGCTAAAATCATCCCGACGCATGCGCCGCAGTCGGGTAGCCGGAAATTGTCGTGTAAACCGGTTTGAAGACACGCCTTTACTCCTGAATTCAGCTAAACTGTGGGACAGCTATTTCTCCTGTCCCCACTGGTTACCAGCAAAACTGCTGGTCAAGATGTCTGTAAATGAGGGCGACACTATATAACATTCCGCCTCACGGAGTAAGCTTTGAGGGATATTCCGGTCTGCTCTGGTACACCACCAAAGTTGCGGAAAAGTACATGGCATATTATTTTGAACAGTGTCCGGACAAACCCGGTAGCTCGAATAACATTACCGGCTAATCAAGATAATAAGAAAAGCTATGAGTATTAAAAAAGTAGTCCTGCTGGTCATTTTCCTGTCCCTTATTGCCCTGTTTTTTGCCCTGGATTTGCAAGGGGTCTTTAATCTGGAATATTTCCAGGCACAGCGTGATGTCATTCTTGCCTACAAGGCGGAAAACTTCTGGCTTGGCAGCCTTGTATATTTTGTTCTTTATATCATCGTAGCGGCACTTTCCCTGCCTGCTGCAGCCATTTTGACTATTGCCGGCGGCGCCGTATTTGGCCTGGTCTGGGGGCTGCTGATGGTTTCTTTTGCCAGCACCATCGGCGCCACGCTGGCATTTCTTCTGTCAAGAACTCTGCTCAGGGACTGGGTACAGGCAAGATTTGGCAGGTATCTCAAGCCAATTAATGACGGTATTGAACGCGATGGTGCGTTTTATCTGTTCACCTTACGCCTGATTCCGGTATTTCCGTTTTTCCTGGTCAATGTGCTGATGGCGCTTACTCCCATCAGCACCCTGTCTTTTTATGTGGTGAGCCAGTTAGGCATGCTGTTTGGCACGGCGCTGTATGTGAATGTAGGGGCAGAGTTGGGGCTGGCCACCAGTTTGCCGGATATCTTTAATATCGGCGTTATCAGGGCTGTGGTGGTGCTGGCTATTTTTCCCTGGCTGGCAAAAATCGGCATCAGAATACTCAGGAACCGTAAAGTACTGGCGCCCTGGAAGAAGAATAAGCCGCGTCACTTTGATACCAATATGGTGGTCATCGGGGCAGGCTCGGCTGGTCTGGTTACCGCCTATATTGCCGCGCTGATCAAAGCCCGCGTGACCCTCATAGAGAAACATCAAATGGGCGGTGACTGTTTAAATACCGGCTGTGTGCCCAGCAAGGCCTTGATTCGAAGTGCATCGGTTAATCATCTCATCAAACGGGCAGCGGAGTTTGGCCTGGAAGATGCTTCTGCCAGAGTGAATTTCAGCGCCGTGATGCAGCGTATCAGGGACGTCATCAAGACTATTGAGCCCCACGATTCTGTGGCACGTTATAGCGAGCTCGGGGTGGATTGTGTGCAGGGCCAAGCCACTATTACCTCACCCTGGACTGTAGCGGTCGGTGAGCAACAGATTTCTACCCGTCATATAGTGATTGCCAGTGGCGCAAGACCCTGGGTACCGCCGATTCCCGGGTTGGAAAAAATGGATTACCTGACCTCCGATTCAATCTGGACACTGGATGAGTTGCCTGCCAGGTTGCTGGTGATGGGCGGTGGTCCTATTGGCTGTGAGCTGGCGCAGGCTTTCGCCCGGCTTGGCTCCAAAGTCACTATTGTGAACCGTTCAGAGCGTATTTTACCCCGTGAGGATGTGGATGTTTCCGTGTTCATTAGCGAGCGCTTTAAAGCAGAAGGCATAGAAGTCATTACGTCCAGGGAAGTGGATGGCTTTATGGATTCCAATGGCAGCAGGGTTGCTATTACCAGTGGAGCCCAGGGTGAGTTGCATATCCCCTTTAACCGGGTACTGGTGGCAGTAGGCAGAAAAGCCAATACTGAAAACTTTGGTCTGGAAACTCTCGGCGTCGCGCTAAATCCCAATGGCACCATCAAGGTCAATGAATACCTGCAAACCAATTATCCGAATATTTTTGCCTGCGGTGATGTGGCCGGCCCTTACCAGTTTACCCACATGGCCTCTTACCAGGCCTGGTTTGCGGCCGTAAACAGTCTGTTTGGTGCCTTCAAAAAATTTCGCATCCATTACAAGGTCGTGCCCTGGGCTACCTTTATTGATCCGGAAGTTGCCCGTGTTGGACTCAATGAGCTTGAAGCAGAAGAAAAAGGTATTGAGTATGAAGTCACTCGCTATGGTATTGATGACCTGGATCGCGCCATTGCCGACAGTGAAGCCATGGGCTATGTCAAAGTGCTCACGGTACCGGGTAAAGACAAAATACTGGGAGCCACTATTGTTGGATACCATGCCTCGGAATTAATTAATGAATTTATTCTTGCCATGACCCACGGTCTTGGATTAAAAAAAATTATGGCAAGTATTCATATTTATCCAACGCTCTCCGAAAGTGGAAAGTTTGCAGCCAGTGAGTGGCGCAGAAACAATGCGCCGCAGTGGATCATGCCTTATCTTGAGAAGTTTCATCGTTGGCGCCGCAGTTGAAAAAGAGAGTCAAGCGGCAAGCGGGATAAAAGATAAAGGATAAAGGATAAAGGTGACCGGGGCGGATGGAATAGGGGGTTGGATGAGACTGTTGGCTTCGATCCGACAGGGCATCTGGAACAAACCTAATCGGAGCATGTAGCATGTAGGTCGGATAAGGCCGCAGGCCGTCATCCGACGAAAAAGTATTCCTTAAATACCCGCAGGTAAATATCTACCTGTAGGTCAAGATAGAAAATGATAGATACTTTATAGGATAAACAGGTCGGATAAGGCCTGTGGCCGCCATCCGACGTGAAATTACAGAAAACCCGAAAGAATAAATCAGGAGGGGCTTAAAAAATTGCTCGAAAATTCATTTTCCAGGCGTTTAAAATTGAACTCAGACCCCAAAGCTTCAATATCATCTACAGTTTCAGGCAAATGGCTGTTCATGCTGCTTGTCTTTGCTTTTGTAAATTCTGACCCAGAATAAAAGCTCAAAGGCCGCGCCCAGCAGAAAAAACAGTTTAAAGCCCGGGGTATGACCGATCGAGTAGCATACAAAGGCTGCCATCAGGAAGATGAAAGTCACCAGTAGACGCGGCCATGATTCAGGCGTGAAGGACATAATCTAGCGCGTCAGTTCCAGCAATTGATCTTCAAGAGCAAAGCGAATTGTTAATGCGTTATCGAGTCTCGCCAGATCAACAGGCAGTGATGCATCTTCAGAGGAATGCAGCAACTCACCCTTGTATTTTTCATTGAAGTCCAGAGCGAGGTCAGTGGTATTTTCAATGCTCTCGTAAATATCTTTCAGTAATTGCTTGTGTGCTTCCAGTTGCTCTGTGCTGTCATGAAGAAGTTTTTCATAAACTTCGAAATGACCGGCGGAGATATAGTCCATCAGTGATTCACAAAAGTCTTCTATGGGGAAATCCCGTTCTTCCAGTTGCAGTGCATGATCTGAATACAGGGATTCATCAAGGTTGTTGTGGATTTCAGAACGCTGGCTTTTCCAGCGCGTAATAATCGCTTCGATTTCCTTACGTCTGGTGGCTGGTATATTTTTATTCATTGCGCTTTCCTTGTGCGTTGTACCTTGTATCCAGTAGCTTGCACAGTTTTTTGTTGTTTTCAGTTTTCAAATTTCTGATCAAGCCAAAATGAAAACCCACTCCAGTATCCTAGGCCAGCTTATAAATAATAGCCAGAGTTAAGGGATCAGTTTGAAACAGGGAATTGTTTACTTTCGGAAGGCTTGCCAGATGCAGACACCGGCCAGGGCAGTAAAGCCCACCAGGCTCCATTGGGGAATGCTCATGCCAATGACGGGATCCTGCCAGGCGATTTCGGCGCAATTGCCATCGCCGGTAAACATGGTGGCCAGCGCTTCAGTCAGAGGAAACTCCTGGAACATGTAGGCGACACTTGGACCACAGGCGGGAACCTGATCCTTGGGTAAATGTTGAAGCCAGATCTGGCGAATGGCAAAGCCGCCACCGGCCACAGAGAACAAGGCGGCCAGTAAACCATAGACCAGTTTGCCGGTGCCTGCGGGGTTATGAATAAAGGCAATGAATGCGGTGAAGCCCGCCAGAACGAAGAAAAATCGCTGAGTCATGCAAAGTGGGCAAGGCTCCAGCATCATTACTTTTTCCATATACATGGCAATGGCCAGCAGCGTCACACAAAACAGGAAAATATAAAGATAGAGCAGGCGTGTTTGTAAGAGTTTTTGTAGCATTGGATTATTCATAATTGTATTAATGCAGCATTATTAAGAAGCATTCATTTGCTTCAGGTAAGTATCAAAATCAACAGTATCTGAGGATTCTACGGCTTCCCTGTCAAGATTGGATTTTTCAGACTTTTCTTTCAGCGAGGCGAACACATCTTCATCCAGTGTCCGCGCGCGAAAGTAGTCACTATTAGCCAGCGACTGATTCATGGCAAAGGTGAAATAGGGTGTTTTCAATTCATCCATGCGTTGCAAAATTTTTGCCGATGGAGTCAGTGCGCTATTGTGAACTTTTGCAAGTTGTGCCCGGGTTGCGTTGCTGTGCACATCATTGCTGTGAATCTCGTCCATTAAGCCGGAGACCTGAAGAGTGTCATCAAGAATTTCTTTTGCCCAGTCCTGCAGGGGAGTCAGTTTCCCTGTGCTACTGAGTTCCAGCCCCGGTTCCCTGCCGCGATTTACCACGGTTCTCAGATTCTGTTCAATTTCAGTATATTCATCGGAATCAGAAGGCCGGCTTTTGCGCAGTAAACAGACTAAAAGAAAGCTGTTGAGGAAATGCATTTCCTGGGTATCAATACCAACCGGCAGGAAGGGATTCAGGTCCAGGCAGCGAACCTCTATATACTCAACGCCCTGTTCTCTTAAAACTTTTACCGGTCGTAAGCCTGAAGAGCTTACGCGCTTGGGTCGTATGGTGCTGTAAAATTCATTCTCGATTTGCAGAATGTTGTCATTAAGTTGCTTGTACTGACCGTTTTCCGGTGTAAATTTTTTATAGGGCGCATAGGGTGTTTTAATCGCACTGGTCAGGTCATTGGCATAGTTTTCCAGATTGTTGTAACTGACATAAAGACCAGCCTGGGCATCACTGGTGTAGCCAAGATCGCCCATTCTCAGACAGGTGCCATAAGGCATATATAGTGTGCCGTGGTCATACTCTTCAAGACCGTGGTCTTTGTTATCCCGAACAAAACTTTTGCACACGGCCGGGGATGCGCCAAACAAATAAAGTAGTAACCACGAATAGCGACGGAAATTGCGGATCAGGTTGAAATACTGCTCTGTCTTGAAATCCTGAAGTGGTAGTTCCGAGCGATTCAGCTCTTTGTATAACTCCCAAAAGCTATCGGGCAATGAAAAATTGAAATGAATACCGGCAATAGTTTGCATAGCCCGACCGTAGCGATAACTCAGTCCCATTCGGTACAGTGTTTTTAATTTTGCGACATTGGATGAGCCGTATTGTGCCAGGGGGATTTTGTTGTCGTCATCCAGCACACAGGGCATGCTCGAGGTCCACAGCAGTTCTTCCCGGTCCATCTGGGTAAACAGGAAGGTATGCAGGTCTGCCATATAGTCCAGGCATTTATCAGGAGAATGGAAAACCGGTGTAATAAACTCCAGCAACGCCTCGGAAAAATCCGTCGTTATGCTGGGATGGGTGAGTGGAGAACCGAGGCCGGCTGGGTGCGGGCTCTGGGCAATATGACCTTGCGGATTGATGCGCAGGCTTTCCTTTTCCAGGCCGATGCCAATATCAGCGAGGCAACCTATCCTGGAAGACTCGGAGAGCTGGCTCAGGCGCTGCTTCAATTGATCCGGCAAAGCACAATTCCTGAATAGTAATTAATGAGTATTCGCTTGCTTTTATACACTACAGTCAACAGAGAAATAGTAACAATAATAATCATGATATTGGCTATTGTATTGCAGTAACTTGTTAATATTATTGGGGATTTACTGCAGGAATTAGTGCCTGAAAGACTGTGGCTGAGGATTATGCCATAGATACCTGCGTCTGGATAATTCAATTTATCCATATTTTTAGATGCCAGGCTGCCAGATAGCCTTAATAGAAGACATCTGCCTTCTTTATATTCCTTATATTCTTTATTCAAAGAAGGGGAGACCCAATATATATGTGAAGGGGCTCAGGTTTCATTGGATTCTCTCTTGAAGCGATGAATCTTACGGCGGTCCTGTTTGGTGGGGCGTCCACTGGCCAGCGGATTCATGTCGCGTTGCAGTTTTCGCTGCTGCGCATGCAATCGGCGTTTTTCTATGCTTTCCGCGCTTTCTTCATAGAGCAGGGCAGCCTGGGCAGCACCGCCGCGCTTGTCCGACAGGGCTGTTACGGTGACGGTTTTTTCATCCCAGCCCTGACGTATTTCAAGCACACTCCCTATCTCTATGTCCCTGCTGCTTTTAGTCCGTGCGCCGTTGCAGTGTACCTTGCCGCCTTCAATAGCCTGCTTTGCCATGGAACGGGTTTTATAAAAGCGGGCAGCCCAGAGCCATTTGTCGAGGCGGACTTTGGTGGTGGAATTTGATTTATCGTGTTGGCTCATGATTCTGGTATTGGGTTCTGGATTAAATCCCCGCTGTCATTAATTCATCAAGATGTACTATGCCATTGAAATGTGAAGGTTCCCGGGGGTCTGTTCCTGAGTCCGGATGGAGTACCTGAACCAGCTGGCCTATACCGCCTCGTTTTGCGCATTCCAGTACCGGCAGGCTGTCATCAATGAATAGCGCGCGCGAAAGCAGAAATTTTTCGCGCTGTTCAAGTTTTTCCCAAAAGCCATCATTTTCCTTGGCAAGATTAAATTCGTGGGAGCTGATCAGGCGGTCCAGATGCTGATCCAGTCCGGAGGCGGCCACCTTTATGGCCAGCGCTTTGGGGTGGGCATTGGTCAGCAGTACAACGTCTTTATCCATTTTTTTGAGAAAGGCCAGAAACTCAGGACAATGGGGCCGCATACGCACTAGATGACGCACTTCCTTTTTTAAGGCCTCGACGTCCAGATCCAGTTGTTCAGACCAGTGATCCAGGCAATACCACAACAGAGTGCCATGGGTGGTTTCTGACATTTTCCGCAGGGTTTGCCGCGCTTCAGCCAGGGGTATACCCCGGTGCTGAGCGACTCTGAGAGGAAGAAATTCCAGCCAGAAATAATTATCAAAACTCAAATCCAGCAGGGTGCCATCCATATCAAGCAGCACGGTATCAATTTCTGTCCAGTTCACCATAAAGGAAATTCAACAAGTCGCGGGAACTGCTATTATAATCGACTGCCATTTTAATGCTCTTTATAGCGACAGTTTTCTTTCAGAAATAATGCGGGGAAAAATCAAATGATACTGGATGATCTCAAAATTATTGCCCGGGATGCTGGCAAGGCCATTCTCGAGATTTATAACCGTGATGAAGACATTGCCATTACCACCAAGGACAATGATTCGCCGCTTACTGAAGCTGACCTTGTTGCCCATCGAATTATTGTTGATGCGCTGCGTGAACTCACACCAGCCTTGCCCATTCTTTCCGAAGAATCAAAAGCGGTTTCCTGGGAAGAAAGACAGTGCTGGGAAACCTATTGGCTGGTGGACCCCCTTGATGGCACCAAGGAATTTATCAATCGCAACGGGGAGTTCACGGTGAATATAGCCCTCATTGATAACGGGCGCCCGGTAATGGGTGTGGTTTATGTGCCGGTACTGGACATACTGTATTACGGCAGTGGCGAGGGGGCATTTAAGGAAGAAAATGGCAAAACCGAAGCCATTGAGACCGCCAGAATAGATGCGAACCAGCACACTGTGGCCGTGGTTGCCAGCCGCAGTCACAAGGGAGATGAGCTGGAAGCCTGGCTGGAACGGGCAGCGCTGCGCTTTCCCCAACTGGAGCTCGTCAGCATGGGCAGTTCACTGAAAATTTGTCTGGTGGCGGAAGGGCGTGCTGATATTTATCCGCGGCTGGCACTGACCTCGGAATGGGACACTGCGGCCGCCCAGGCCATCCTGGAAGCAGCGGGGGGGATTCTGACCGATACCGATTTTACTATTTATCGATACAATCAAAAGGAAGATATCCTTAATCCCTATTTCTTTGCCATTGGCGATCGTCAATTTGACTGGCCGGCAATCTGAATCCGGCTATAGCCAGTTGGCCAGACGACTTTATTCCAGTCGCGCCAGGGCGCTGCGGGCACGCTCATTACCCCTGGAGGCAGAATCCCGGTACCAGCGCAGCGCTTCATTCAAATCTTTTTCAACACCGCGCCCCTTTTCATACATATTACCCAGCTGCCATTGCGGAATAGCATCACCTGCCGCTGCCGCCTGTAACCACCAATAAACGGCCTGGGCATCGTCCTGGGGAACACCGGTACCTGATTCATGGATATTGCCCATGTTGTGCTGGGCCAGGGTGTTGCCCAGCAGTGCCGCGCGCAGATACCAGCTGGCGGCCATGGCAGTGTCTTTATCTTTCCCCAGTCCTTCAGCGTAAGCGGTGCCCATCAGGAACATGGCTTCGGCATGATTCTGGCCCGCAAGTTTTTCCACCTCATCAATGACTTCCTCGGCAATCTCCCGGGCCAGGCTATAGTCCTTTTCAAATTCCATGCGGCCGGTTGAATGCACCCGTGCCAACCACATGATGGAAAGCGTATCGCCAGTGGCAATGGCTTTTTCGAGATGCTGTTTGGCCCGGCTGTCGTTTACCTGGCCGGTTGAGCCGATATACCAGGCAATGGCCTGTTCCAGATCAGGATTTATTTCAGCTGCCCCGGCTGCCAATAATGAGTGGCCCCAAAAAGTCATGAGAAGAAACAGAAGGACTCTGGTCAGAGAGTGTTTACTGTTCATTTTGCACTTCCTGAAGGCTCTCACTGGCTGGTTGGGTGATCAGCTTGCCAGTGCTTGCCAGCGTTGAGTTTCCGGCATAGCGTTCAGGTGGGTATTAATCATATCTCTGG
>JAUHWU010000175.1 GCA_030427065.1 Gammaproteobacteria bacterium
CGGCAGGCAACCGTTGGGGCATTCCCAATATCAGCTCTTTACCGGAAGCAGCAATTCGCAGTGTTGAAACCGTCACTGGTGGCGCCTCTGCTGCCTATGGCACAGATGCCGTAGCCGGGGTTATCAACTTCAGACTGGATACAGACTATGTGGGCACTAAAGTTAAAGCCCAGGTAGGTACTACCTCACGAGCTGACGGGGATAATCATGAAGTCGGTTTTACCCATGGCAGGGATATTGGCACTGACGGCCACTTGATCGTGTCTTATGACGCCTTTTCCCAGGAAGCCATTCGTTCAACAGCCGCTATGGAAGATCGCGACTGGTACCAACAGCGGGCATTAATAACCAACAGTGATCCCAATGGTCCACGGCTGATTGACCGCCCTTATGTAGTTTCTACCCAGGTCTCCACCGGCGGCGTGATCAATGCGCCTGGCTCTGCCCTCAATCGCTGGGCGTTTACCAATAATAATGGCACCGTAACCGCAGGGCCGCAGAGCTTCAGTGGCATCGGTCAGTTCATCGGTGGCTGTAACTGTCAGGCCCTGACAGAATCAACCAGAGATTGGGGAAATGATGCAGACAACCAGATTTCCAACCGTAATGAACGGCAAAACCTGTTTGCTTTCTATGACCATGACATAAACGAAAACCTGAATGTTTTTGTTCAGGGCATCTATGCCACAACCGAAGTTGAAAGCCCCTGGTTTTCAACCCCCTTTCTGTCAGGGCCATGGACAATCAACGTATTTTCCGGCAATCCTTTCCTGCCCCCGGAAGTACAACAGATTATGGATGATGAAGGACTGGCTTCCTTCAATATGGCGATGATCGGAGATAATCAGGCTGACAACCCTCTTGGTCAGTACACCATTATGCAGGATGAGGCCTCCAAGTCAGGGACTGCCGGCTTTAAACTGAAGCTGGCTGATGCCGGATTTTTTACTGACTGGGACGTCAACGGCTATATCCAGTATGGCCGCGTAGACCAGCATCAGCATTTTTATAACGGTCCTGACCTGGCCTATTTGCCCCTGGCCATGGACGCTGTCACTGGTCCCGATGGTCAACCTGCCTGTTATGCGGCTCTGGCCAACCCTGCAGACTTTGGGGATTGTCAGCCCATCAACCTGTTGGGCGGCGTACAAACGGCTGCCTCTACACCAGCTGGCATTGATTATGTGATGGACAGGGAAAAAGTCATCGAAAGTCTTTATGAACAAACTTTTGCTGAAATAACCCTGGCGGGCGAGCTCCATGAAGGATTTGGTGCAGGGCCAATTCAGGCCTTCTTCGGCGCCTCCCATCGCAAGGATCAGGTCAACCAGTATGTTCCTGAACTGGATGATGAGTTTGTCTTTCTTGGCGGCCAAAACACCGGTTTCCGTGGTCTGGTTCCAGAGAACTTTCCCGGCGGCATGGCCGGCGTGCGAGCAGGCAGTGTGCCATCAGGCTTTATCGGTACCAGCAACCTTTCGCGAATTCTGTTTACCGGCTCCATACAAACCCCTACTACGGTTCTCGATGGCAGTTTTACGGTTGACGAAGCCTTTACTGAAATCAATGTTCCGTTGCTATCCGATATGTCACTGGTCCAGCAGCTTGATGCCAGCCTGTCATATCGCTATGCCGATTATTCCGGGTCTGGCGGTATCGATTCCTGGAAAGTTGGTCTGAGCTGGCAGATCAATGATGAGCTGCGTATTCGTGCAACCAAATCCCGTGACGTCAGAGCCGCATCACTGAGAGAGAGGTTTGACGAAACCGCAGGTGGGGCGGCAGTTACTGACCCCTTCAACAGTAACAATTTCATCTTTACTGCCAGTCGTAGTGCCGGTAATCCCAATGTCGACCCTGAAGAAGCAGATACATTGACCTTTGGGGCCGTTTACCAGCCTGCATGGCTGGACGGCTTTTCTGTTTCTGGCGATGCTTACAGCATCACCATTGATGGTGCTCTGGCCCAGCCAGGCTTCCAGGATATTGTGGATGGCTGCTTCGATGGCGGACAGGTATTTTGTGATCTGATTGAACGTGGTTCAGATAATCTGATTACCCGTATCACCAGCATTTACTTCAATCTGGATGAATTGCGCCTGAAAGGCTTTGACCTTGAAATGCGCTATTCCACCGAAGTAAGTTTGCTGGGTGGGGATGAGACCTTGTCGTGGCGCCTGATTGCCGCCAGTGTCGATGAAAACTCCCAATTGGTAGCAGGCGCGCCAAGGGATTATCTGGATCGTCAGCAGCCTTCATTACGCTATCTGACCAATCTTACCTACACCCGCGGTGATTTCAGAGCATTCCTGAATGGTCGTTACACCGACGAATATAGTCTGAACAGACGTTTTGTAGAGGGTGTTGATGTGGATGACAATACTGTCGATTCAGTGTTCTATACTGACATGACACTCGGCTATAATTTCCAGGGTGAAAATGGCAGTAATTACAATATATTCCTGTCCATTAATAATCTCTTGGATGAAGAACCCCCACAAACACCTGGTAATGGTGTGGCATTCCTGGGTGGTACCAATGGCGTCAATGGCCTCTATGATGCACTCGGTCGTCGCTATGTAATGGGTGTCAATATGAGTTTTTAAGCGGCGCTTGCTTTTTAAAAACCAACCCGGCTACGTTCACGTAGCCGGGTTTTTTGTATCGAAAACCCGTGAAAAGTGAATGCTTTATTCCACTGCAAGCTGTGCTCTACAATGAACAAAAATTGTTGCGCGAGTAAAAATGATTAAACCCTTCCTGTTGTCTTCAGTGTTACTTTTTATAAGTCTTGCCTGCTTTGCAGCATATTCTGCTGAATGCTCCACAGATGCCCTTTTTCAGCCAACGACACAGGATGCCTGGCTGGGCTGGGGAGCCAACCACAATAATAATCGCTTTAGTAATGCCGCAAGCAACCCAATCAACAGTGACTCCCTGCCCCGCCTTACCCTGAAATGGGCTTATGGTTTTGATCAGGTACGCTCGGTAATAGGTAATCCGGCACTGTCCGGTAACCGAATTTTTATCGGCGATGAAAATGGCAAGGTACATTCACTGGATCGTGATAGCGGTTGCGAGGACTGGATATTCCAGGCAGACAACGGTGTGCGCACCATGCCTCTAATTGAAGAAATTGATGGTCGCTGGCTGGTGTTTTTCGGGGATCGCAGCGCTAATTTTTATGCTGTTGATGCGCTAACAGGACGTCAACTATGGAAGGTTAAAGTCGACAATCACCAGGCCGCCATCCTCACCGGAGCCCCGCAATACATTACGCTTGAAAATGAAATCTCCCCCTATCGGATTATTGTGCCAGTGTCCTCCAGTGAAGAAGGATTAGGTGCCGTGCCCGTTTATCCCTGCTGCACCTTTCAGGGCAGTGTTGTCAGCCTTGATGCAACGAGTGGAAATACCCTCTGGAAAACCCGGATGATTCAGGACTCTCCCCGTGAAACCACTGAGGGTAAATTTGGACCTTCCGGTGCGGCCATCTGGAGCGCTCCTACTATAGACACTTCCCTTAATCAGCTTTATGTCACTACCGGGGATGCCTACAGCCCCCCCGCAGATATCGCCACTGATGCCGTTATCGCCATGAATCTTGTCAACGGAGAAATTATTTGGCGTTATCAGGGCACAGCCGATGACATCTGGACCGTGGCCTGCATGACTCCGAATGCCTTTCCTGAATGTGGACCCGACCAGGATTTCGGCTCTCCGGCGATACTGGTATCACAGCAGCACGACGCCTTCCTTGTCAGTGGCCAGAAAAGCGGCATCGTCCGAGCTCACAAAAGAGAAACCGGTGAAGTCCTTTGGCAAACAGCGCTGGTGAAAAATACCGAGGAATTCGGCGGCAAGATTGTCTGGGGCGGTGCTGCTGGTACTGAAAACAGTTACTGGGGAATGGGCACTAATGAAATCGCTGCAGTTCGACTGGATGATGGTGAAGTCATCTGGTCCAGAACGATTCCGCCGGTTAATGGCATGGAAAGCCATCCGGGCCTGGAAGGACCTGTTACCATCAGCCATGATGTGCTCTTTTCCGGTAGCTGGGATGGCATGCTACGAGCACTTTCAACTGCTGATGGTAAAACCCTTTGGGCGTTTAATACCGCGAGGGATTTTGAAACTGTTAATGGGGTAAAGGCTAATGGCGGCTCCATGGGCGCTGTGGGTCAGGTGGTGGAAGACGGTATGCTGCTCGTCACATCAGGGTATATCGGCGTAAAAAATGGCGCTACAGGTAATGTCCTGCTGGTTTTTACCAGCGAATGAATTAATCATAAAAATGATTACAGAACTTTCTTTGCAAATGAGATGTTCGATTTACTTTCAAATGTTGGTATACGATACTGGCTGATCGTGACCTTTCAAGTTTTTTCAACGGGTTTATAAAAGAGGAAAATAATATGAAGACCCTGACCACTATAACCAGTTTACTTTTGCTTCTGACGAGTTTCGGCGTTTCTGCGCAGGACCCTGTCATTGGGGTGGATGACCCGGAATCATTGTTTGTTGATGACGACCCGGTACTTCACCGCAACAAACAGGCGGCTCTGCACATCATGCGCGAACTGCTGCAATGCAATCAGTGGGACCGTGCCGGCGAATGGCTGACAGATGCCTATATCCAGCATAACCCGAATGCGGCTTCCGGCCTGGCTGGCGTGATTTATTTCTTTACCGAGGTAATGAAGCGTCCGGCTATTGAAAACTGTGGACCACTTACTACCGAGGTGGTTTCAGTCACTGCCGAAGATGATTACGTGACGGTCATGATGCCCCGCACGTATCCGCATCCTCAAAAACCGGGCGAAATGTACTACACCACCTGGTTTGATACCTGGCGCTTTGTTGATGGCAAGGCAGACGAGCATTGGGATCCGGCCTTGATTAACCCTTAATCAAGCAGGGTTCATCAGAAAAAGCCGGCCTGTCGCCGGCTTTTTTTGTTGCACTGTTTTGACTAAGATGGTCCTGATCAGGAAAAAGCAAGACACAGACCTGTTTTCGGGAAAAATAATTATGCACGACGTTAATCAATCACAATCTCTCAAGAGCGCACTGGAAAAATGCAGATAACACAACGTGCCAGGGCCACCCTTGCCCTTGTTAGCGGCGTTTTTTTCAGCCAGATTACCAATGCCGGCTCCATTGAGGGCCAGGTATTCGATCCGAATGGTAATCCCCTTCCCGG